>NZ_CP098611.1:3164979-3481477 GCF_023983615.1 Phormidium yuhuli AB48
GACACATCTGGGCAATCCCGGCCCCATAACAGGAGGCGGTTACCTGGATATCTGGGAGGGTGGCCGCCAAGTAGGCCACATGACCGCCAAAACAGAAACCAATACAGCCAAACTGGTCTGTGGTGGTGGGGAGTCCTTTGAGATAGTTCAGACTGGCTTGGGTGTCGCTGAGGAGTTCGCTGGCTTGGGTTTGGACTTTGTACTCCCGTCCCTTGGCTAAATCGGCGTCACTGTAGCCGACCTCAAAGCCGGGTTCGAGGCGTTGGTATAATGCCGGGGCGATCGCCACATACCCCTGGGCGGCAATCTGTTCTGTCACCGCCCGGATATGAGCATTGACCCCAAAAATTTCTTGAAACACCACTATTGCCGGGTAAGTTCCTGGTTCCCTCGGTTGAGCCAAATAGGCATCAAGGGCCAAGCCATCATTTTCAACCGTAACCCATTGAGATGATACAGACATAACAGATAGACATAGTCCCAAATACCTTTGATGGTAGGGGGTCTTCCGGCATCCATCAACCCCCAAGCCAACAGACCTTGTTCCGGTTCCCTCCAGGATTAGTGAACAGGCTGGAGTGGCTCTCGGCTGCTGACGCCGGAAACTCACCGCTCGCCCTTCTGGCTGTCCTGATGTCTTTCCCCTAAACCGCCCCCACTAATTCCGCTTCCGACGCAGGCATTTCTCCATCCGCTTCTCCCAACACTTCGCAAGAATTGCCCGGACTTTCAATCAGTTTAACCTTATATAAACTCGCCCCCAATTCGCGAATCGGTTGAGTTAAAATATCCCGAATATGCAGGACAAAATTTTCAGTGGTGGGGACAAGTTTTGCAAAATGGGGAATGTCATAATTCAAAAAGGTATGGTCGAACGGTTCGGCAACCAAATCCTCAATCAGTTGATTTAATGCCCCTAAATCAACAATCATTCCCGTGCGGTTGTCCATCTCTCCCTTCACCGTCACTTCTAAATTGTAGTTGTGACCATGACCGTGGGGATAGGCACATTTGCCATAAATCGCATCATTTTCATCGTCACTGGCATCGGCGATCGCCAGGCGATGGGCGGCACTAAAATGAGTACAGGTGGTTAAATGAGCTTCCCAGCCGTTGCCGAAATAATCGGCCCATAAATCGGGATGTTCTGAAAGCTGAATTTTAACCAGGGGTAAGTGTGGCTCCAGTCGTTGCCAAATCACTCGCGCGACGTTTTCTGTGGTGGGTAAGGTTTCTTTAAATTCCGGCCAAACTTCATTCAAAAAGGAAAAGTCAAGCTGACTGGTCACTTCCCGTTTAATATCATGTTTGATGTTGGATAAGTTTAGCACCATGCCATACTCGTCCAGTTCTCCAGCCATGGAAACATAAAGAACATAATTATGACCGTGACCATGAACATTAGCACAAGCCCCGAATTGCTGGCGATTCTCGGCTTCGCTGAGTTCCGGGAGCCAGTAGCGGTGACCGGCGGAAAATTGGGCGCGACGATTGATGATACAGTCCATAAATCTTAAGGGGTGACCCGTGTGACGGTTGGTGTTACGGCTTTTCTTGAAGTTTTGTAAAGCTATGATTGATTGTAACGAATATCGCCGGCAAACTGGCGTCACGGGGAGAAAAACTTGGCGAGAGGCCGATCGCCCCCGGCAGAGGATTCCCCGGCAAACGGTACACTGAAAGCAGCTTAAGCGATCGTTTGACCCAATCGGAGAAAATCAGAATGACTGTTTCTACTGTAGCGTCTTCGTCCTTGGCTGAAAGCGCCCATCGAACCCGTCAGGCGGCGCAACAGTTGGGATATCTCAGTGGTGATGCTAAAAACGCTGCCATCGCGGCCATGGCCGATGCCCTCGAACAGGCGGCGGCGGAGATTGTAGAGGCCAATGCGGTGGACTGTGAGGCGGCCCAACAGGAGGGCCTGGCCAAACCCCTCTACGATCGCCTCAAACTGAGTGAGAGTAAACTGCAAGGGGCGATCGCCGGTGTGCGAGATGTGGGCAAACTCCCCGATCCGGTGGGGGTGGCCCAGTTACACCGAGAACTCGATGATGGACTAATTCTAAAACGCATCACCTGTCCCCTGGGAGTGTTAGGGGTCATTTTCGAGGCCCGCCCCGATGCGGCGATTCAAATTGCCAGCTTAGCCCTCAAATCGGGGAATGGGGTCATGTTCAAAGGAGGCAAAGAAGCCCGTCACTCCTGCCAAGCCATCGTCGCCGCCATCCATCGTGGCCTCAACTCTGCCGGACTGCCCACCGATGCCATTCAACTCCTCACCACCCGGGAGGAAATCCTGGAGTTGCTGCAACTTGACTCCATGGTGGATTTAATTATCCCTCGGGGTTCCAATGCCTTTGTCCGGTTTGTGCAAGACAACACGCGAATCCCCGTATTAGGCCATGCCGATGGGATTTGTCATATCTTCATCGACCAAAGTGCTGTCCTCGATAAAGCTATCCCCATTGTGGTGGATGCCAAAACCCAATATCCTGCCGCCTGTAACGCCGTGGAAACCCTGTTAATTCATCAAGGGGTGGCGAAAGCCTTTTTACCCCCCTTAGCGGCGGCCCTGCGGAAAAACGGGGTGACGCTGCGGGGGGATGCGATCGCCCAGGAGATTGTGGAGATGGAGGCGGCCACGGAGGATGACTGGCAAACAGAATATAGCGATTTAGTCCTGGCTATTCGCGTGGTGGACTCTCTCGGAGCGGCGATCGCCCATATCAACACCTATGGCTCCCGCCATACCGATGCCATTATCAGTGAATCCCCCCAAGCGGTGGATAGCTTTTTGGCTCAAGTCGATGCGGCGGGAGTCTTCCATAACTGTTCCACCCGATTTGCCGATGGCTTCCGCTATGGCTTCGGGGCAGAAGTGGGCATTAGTACCCAACAACTGCCGCCTCGGGGCCCCGTTGGCTTAGAAGGCTTGGTGACCTATAAATACCAAGTGGTGGGCAACGGTCATATCGCCGCCACTTACAGCGGCGACGATGCCCGAGCCTTTAGCCACCGGACGTTATAAGCTGAGCCGTTGTGGCCCTGAAGGAACAGGCATAGCCAATGGCCCCACCGTCAACAGACAGGATACCAAGGGAGCAGTGAGCCTGCCGTTACACGGCATAGAACCTATGAAACGAATGTTAAACCTGTGGCAATGGAGTCGTTCCCGCTGGGGACGTTGGTGCAGTGGGTTTCTGCTCGCCTTAAGCCTAACTCTGGCCAGTGCCAGCCTGGTTCCCCTATTAGCTCAAGATGCTGGGGGGCCCAGCTTTCCCCGTGTGACTCGCCCGAGGGAAAGTTTTTGTCCCCCCTCGGCCCTGTCCCGGGTGCGATCGCATACCGTGGCCCCAGGAGAAACCCTACAGGCGATCGCCGATGGGTATAATCTCTTCCCCACCACCCTCATGGGGATGAACCCCCAAATCCGCAATGGTCAGGTTCAGCCGGGAATGCGACTGAGGATTCCCCCCTTCGATGGTATTGAAGTCAATGTCAGTCGGGGACAGATGTGGGAAGATTTAGCCCAGGAGTATAACGTGCGGGCTGATGTTCTGTTTGAGGTCAACAATTGCAACCCTCCCACAGATATTGCCTTTATCCCCGGTGCGAACTGGAATCCCCATCGAGACACCCCCGATGCTGCCCCTGGAGAGGACGCCATCCCCAGCATCGCCACCTTGGCGGAATATCCCTTACCGAACGTCGTTGAGGCCCTTCTCGGGTATGGTTGGGTTCTCCCTCCCGGCTCAAATCAGGTGATTTTCCACAGTGGCGTGGACTTACCGGCGGAGGAAGGCACCTCGGTTAGGGTGAGTGAAGATGGCATTGTGGCCTTTGCCGGACGACAAGACCCCTATGGCAATTTTGTCGTGATTAATCATAGCCAAGGCCGTCAAACTCGCTATGCTCATCTGGAAACCCTGACCGTCGAACAGGGGGAATTCGTCGATGCCGGACAACCCCTAGGAACCGTCGGGACTAGCGGTGAGCCGGATGTTCCCCAGCCTCATCTCCATTTTGAGGTTCGCAGTAACACCGAACTGGGTTGGGTGGCCCAAAACCCAGCCACCTATCTCTGACAGCGGGGATGAGCAACGGCTCTGTCAACCCTAGTAATCTCCTAATTTTTAAAGAGAATAGGCGATTACGGCTGTCGAGACTCCAATCAAGATGTAGTGTAGAGAAGGGTGGGTTTGGCAAACCTACTACTGGTCTTGTCCCCAGTCTTACTCCCGTCCCCTTCTTCCCCTTATTAGACCTTCACGGAATTGGCGAATGGCTGTTTACGCGCCTAGCACTGTTCTCGCTTGGAACATCGCCGCGATCGAGGCAAAATCCGGTCATGCAAGCGAGATTTCCCCGGCTCATCTGTTGCTGGGACTTTGTAAACTCTGCGATCTGGACTTAGACCGGTTTTGTCCGCGACAAATTCGCGACAATCCCATGCAGAGGCGAGATTTTCGCAGTGATATCCAAGTGTTACAACAATGGTTTGATACTTGGGGACTCGATCGCAGTAATTTTCGCCGTCAGCTGCGATCGCAAATCTCCTCGGCCACTCCTCTACCGGTGCATCAGGGAATCATGCACCGAGATGCCCAGGCGCGACAGGTGTTTGGCCGGGCGGAGGAACTCTCGGCTTTACAATCGTTAGATGAGGCGGTGGTGCGCCCCTATCATCTGTTGCAGGCCCTGTGTGAATTGAGTAATACTCCCTGGGATGACCTTCTCTCACAAATGAGTGCTTGTGGGGTGGATACGCCCTTTGGGGATGGGGCGGAATGGGCGTTGGATGCTCTACCGGCAGACCCTCATTTACTCCTAGACGGCGATCCCCTTTATCAAGATTTGGAAAAACCGGCCACGCCGCTCCTGGATTGTTTTGGCCGGGATTTGTCGGAGTTGGCCCGCAAATGTCAACTCGATCCGGTGGTGGGCCGACAAACGGAGATTCTCGCTCTGGCCAGTATCCTAATGCAGAAACGTAAACGCAATGCGATTTTGGTGGGAGATCCGGGTGTGGGCAAAACCTGCATTGTCGAAGGTTTAACCCAATGGCTGGCCAGTTCCTCGGGACCCCCAGAGGCCCTGCGCCAAAAACGAGTGGTGGAAGTCTCGATGGCGTCACTGTTGGCGGGGTCTAAATATCGGGGTGAGTTTGAGGAGCGGATTCAGGCCCTGATTCGCGAGGCCAGTGCGGCGGCGGATACGATTGTCTTTATTGATGAAATCCATACGGTGTTGGGGGCTGGGGGAACGGGGGCTAGTGATGCGGCGAATATCCTTAAACCAGCTCTGGCCCGGGGAGAAATTCACTGTATTGGGGCAACGACGGTTCGGGAATATCGCCAGACCATTGAGAAGGATGGGGCGTTAGAACGGCGTTTTCAGGTGGTGTGGGTGTCGGAACCGACGCCTGAGGAGACGCAGGCGATTTTGCAGGGATTGCGATCGCAGTTTGAGCGTCACCATGACCTAAAAATTCACGATAGCGCCTTGACGGCGGCGGTGGAGTTAACGGGCCGCTATGTCAGTGATTCTCGTTTCCCGGATAAGGCCATTGATGTGATTGATCGCGCCTGTGCTGAGGCCCGTTTGGATTCGGGGAGTCTGCTGAGTCAGAAAGGGGTTCCTCTCTCGGGCCCTCGTTCTATTAGCCGTAATGATATTGCTCGGGTGGTGGCTCATCAATGTCGGTTACCCCTGGAACAGATTTCTGAAGATGAGCGATCGCGCTTATTACGACTTGAAAGCGCCCTGCGAAAACAGGTGATGGGCCAAGATGAGGCGATCGCCGCTGTGGCCGATACGATTCGCACGGCTCGGGCCGGTTTAAAAGCGCCGCAAAAGCCGGTGGGAGCCTTTTTATTTGTGGGGCCGACGGGAACCGGAAAAACCCAGTTAGCTCAAGCCTTAGCGGAATTTCTCTTTGACAGTCCCCTGAAATTGATTCGGGTGGATATGTCGGAATATATGGAACCGAGTTCCATGTCGCGGTTAATTGGTGCGCCGCCGGGATATATCGGCCATGAGGGGGAAGGCCAGTTAACGGGAGCCGTTCGCACCCATCCCTATAGTGTGGTTTTGTTCGATGAAATTGAGAAAGCGCATCCCCAGGTTTTGGATTTATTCCTGCAAATTTTAGATGAGGGCCGACTCACGGATAGTCATGGCAATCAGGTATCGTTCCGAGAGACCATTATTATCATGACCTCCAATTTAGGGGCTGGGGCCAGTTCTCAGGGAAATTTAGGCTTTGGCTTAGAGGGTGAGAGTTCGGGAGAGGGCGATCGGCAGCGCGATCGTGAGACAATTTTCAAAACCTTACGACAATCCCTACGGCCGGAACTGCTGAATCGTATCGGGCAAATTGTCTATTTCGATCCGCTTTCTGTGGATACCTTGCGGCAGATTGTCGAGAAAGTCATTGAGCAAGTCCAGCACCGCTTGCAACGGCAACATCTGCGGCTCAAACTGACGGAAACGGCCTATGAGTTACTAATGGAACAGGGGTACAACCGTGAGTTTGGCGCTCGGGAGATTGAGCGCACCGTGGAACGGCTACTGGTCCGTCCTCTGAGTCGCGCCATCCTCAGTGGCCAGTTTTCTCCCCATTCCCTGATTTGCGCCGATGCACGGGAGAACGAGTTACGGTTTGAGTCAATTCCCCTGCGGCGACGGAAACGGGTTAAAACCGCACTTAAGGGGGAGTAACGGAGGGTTTGGAGGGTTAGGCGATGGGGATGGCTTCATCGCTGCTGTTAGCCATCTCAACCGCGCCATGGCCCTCCGAGTTGCCAAGAAATTCAACCCATAGGTTCTCAATCACCTCCACAATCCGACGCACGGTGTCGGGTTCAATCGACGGGGTGTTCAGGCCATGGCTCAACTGATGACGTCGGGGAAGCAGGTTATGCAAATCCTGGTAATCTGGGCGAGATAAGACCCCTTCAAACAGCATAACTTTAATCAGATAGGCGCAATCCCTATGTTTGAGCCGAATCTCCTCTTGCTCAGCGATGAGTCTGAGGGTGGCTTCGAGTAGAGCCCAACTATAGAGCCAGGCGGGTTCTGGGGTTTGCTCAATTAAGGGTTTTAAGGTTTGGAGTCGGACTAAAATCTCGTCTTTTTGCCAACTGGGTTCGCGCTCTTGAGGCTGGGGTGGCTCGGCTAGGAGAAGCAAATCTAATCTCCAGTTGTGATGCTGTTCTACTTCTTGGGTGAGTTGGGCCAGTTGAGGGGAGCCAACGTCCTTGTGGGAGGTCACTTTAACGATGATGAGTTCAGCGCCTCGACGCAGGAGGAGATCGGGAGCATAGGTGGTCACGAACTCGCGAGTCAACCCCAAGGTATCTTGGAGAGGTTCAGAGGCGGAAACGGGTTCATATCCTTGGTGGCGATAGTCTTGCTCCAAGTCGAGTAATTCTCTATCTCGCTCTGGGTTACTTAAATAGTCCATAGTTCTAACACCTTTTGCTTGGGATATTGACTAATCGAAATATATAAAAACTCCTGATTTTTAGATAATCCTTGTTCCAATACTAACGATGGATTTCTGATTTTAAAGGTTTTATCCAGTTGTCTTTTACAAATGAGAATATCCGTAATTTGAACATCATCATCATAAATTAGTCCAATTAAGGCATCTTGAATCGGCTTAACAATGTTATCAATATCCAACTCATGATTTTGATAAAAATAAATGACTTGTAGGGCCAATGCACCCGTCAAGGGAGGAGATCCGTCTGACCACCCTGTCTCAGCTGCCTGACGAACCTGCTGTTTCCACAGGTTCAGTCGTTGTCGTCGCCGAGTTTGTTGAGACACCGGGGGACCTTCGACTGTAAACTCGAATGTTCTCAATTCAATCGCTTTCTGTAATCAAGACCCCCTCTAAGTCTAGCGACTCAGAGGGGAAGTTGGCTAAAATCAATCAGCGACTAAAATGCCGGACCGATGCCAAAAGAGGCCCGGAAATCACCGCGATCGTTGACCCCCGCTGTGATGCGGAGGGTGTCGACGATGGGGACATCTAAATCGAGGAAGTACAAGCCGATACTAAACCCGAACCCCTCCCCCGGCTCATTACGGACTACCGAAGGACGACCGATAACATTAGAGGCGGTGTCAAAATCGGTGACATATTGCACCCCTAAACTGCCGCGCATTTCCTCAAAGAAGCCTCCCGGTGTTACCGCAATGGGAAAGCGATATTCTAAACGCGCTTGTAAGAAGCTACTAGCTGTTCCCACATCCCCTTGACCATAGCCTCGGGCCGAGTTGAATCCCCCGAGGTTAAAAGCTTCGTAGCCAGGAACATCCCCGAGAATGGTTCCCCCTTGAAGTTCCAAAATGAGGGTACGGGGGCCCTCAGCAAATCCGAATAGGTTGACGGGGAGATATTGCACATAACCGGCACTCAGACGATTAAAGTCCAGGCTAGTGTTGCCCACAGGAAGCGATTGTTCTGTGCCAAATTGAAAGACATTGCCGGACAGGGGAAAGCCATACTGGTCCCGGCTCACGTTGTCTTGTAGGGCAAATAAACTCAACAGCACCAGGTCATCTTTACCATCGTTGCTGGCCGAGAGGCGATTCCCTTGTTCGTCTACGGGAAAGAGATTATCGGTGAAGGCTCGGTTTTGGATGCGGATTTTCTCGTAGCTGAGTCCCGGCATGACAACGGTGTTGCTGCTGATGGGAACAACCACTTGAGTCTCAAAGCCAAGACGGTTCACCCAGGGTTCCTGTTCGTCGCCGACGGGGAGAAACACCTCTCGCACATCGTCATCGTCACCATCGCTGAGAAAGGCATCGTCGCGGGTGTTGTTGAAGTTGGCGGAGAGGCGATAACCGACACGCCGGCCGGCACCGGTCTCATCGCCGCTGAACGCAGCTTGGGTATAGGTTAAATCGGCTCCGGCGAGAAATTCCCCACCCCGGCCGGTGAAGACAATCGATCGCCCCTCGCCATCCCGATAGCCAGCACGCAAACCGGCAAAAATTCCCTCGGCGTTCTGAATGCCAAAGTCTCCTCCTAAGAAAAACCCAGACTCCAACATATCTAGGAGTTCTGGGGAATAGACTTCGGGCCGTTGTCGGGGAATTGGGCCGAGGATGGGGACAAAGCGTGTGGGACTATCAGACTCAATCCGCAACCGCTGCGCCAGTTGGGGAACCTCGGGCCCGGCTTGGGTTTGCAAGGATGGATTGGCTGGATTGGATGCTGATGAGATGGTTGAGGCGATCGCCGGTTGGCTACACAGAAGCGCACCGAGGGCCATTCCCCAATGAATTGGCAATTTCGACGGATTCAGTTGGATGTGCATACAGTCACTCCCCTAACCAGGTTCTAATAGGTTGTCTGAGGCGTTTCAAGGAAATACCGTCAGGTTACACCCAAGATACTACCGGCTCTTGGAGATGGCTAGGTGAATCTGGGAGCAAACTGTAGCAATTTGAGATGATTCCCTTGGACTAGGCACTTTGCAGTAAGGCCGCCGGATTGGGAATCGAGGCAATCAGTTGTCGGGTATAGTCCCGTTCGGGTTCACGATAGACTCGGTCCGCAGCACCGATTTCTTCGATTTTGCCTTGGTTCATGACCATGATGCGATCGCTCATAAATTTGACCACGCTCAAGTCATGGGAGATAAAAATGTAGGTCAAGCCAAATTCATCTTGCAGTTCCCGCAATAGGTTTAAAACTTGGGCCTGAACGGACACATCGAGGGCCGACACGGATTCGTCACAGATGACAAATTTGGGGTTGAGGGCCAGGGCCCGGGCAATACAAACCCGTTGTCGCTGTCCGCCGGAAAACTCGTGGGGATAGCGTTTGAGACAGTCGGCACTGAGTCCCACTCGTTCGAGAAGCCAAATGCAACGTTCCCGCCGTTGCCTGGGCCCACCGCCGACGTTGTGAATTTTCAGGGGTTCGGCGATCGCCGCCCCGATACTGATGCGAGGATTGAGGGAACTAAAGGGGTCTTGAAAAATTGCCTGAATGTTACGGCGTAAGGCTTGTAGTTGTTTGGGCTTCAGGGTTGAGATATCTTGACCTTCAAATATCATGCGCCCTCCCGTTGGTTGAATCAGCCGCAGTAGGGTGCGGGCTAGGGTGGTTTTACCACAACCTGACTCGCCCACTAAGCCTAGGGTTTCGCCGGGATAGACTTGGAAGGAGACACCGTTAACGGCCATGGCGTAACGTTGGGTTTTGCCAAACAAACCGCCCCGCACAGGATATCCCACTTGTAGGTTCTCGACTTGTAGCAGGGGAGGCTGTCGTTGTAGATGGGCCAGGCGCTGGGCCATCTCTAGGTCGGAAATGCGATTTTCGGGATTCTCCAGTAAGCTCAAGGGAGACTCACTAAGGTTATTTGAGCCGGAATTTGTCTCAGAAGCACCGTTCTGAGCCTCAGAGCCGTTGCTTTGGCTATGATTCTCGGAGGGGTGCGGCTCTTGGTTTTTCTCCGCTTCGGATGGGGCAGAGGGGGTCTCCTGGCTGGTCATGAAGTCGCTCAGGGTGGGTAAGCAGCGTAAGCGGAGTTCCGTTTGGGGGCGACAGGCCAGCAGGCCTTGGGTGTAGGGATGTTGAGGTCGGGCAAAAATATCGGTGAGGCTGCCGGTTTCGACGATTTTGCCCTGATACATGACCGCCACATAATCGGCAATTTCTGCAATCACCCCCAGGTCATGGGTAATGAAGATCATGGACATCTCATGTCGCGATCGCAACTCCCGCAACAGTCTGAGAATCGTGGCCTGAACGGTCACATCGAGGGCGGTGGTGGGTTCGTCAGCAATCAGGAGGGCCGGATCGGCGGCGATCGCCATGGCAATGGTAATCCGTTGCAGTTGTCCCCCGGAGAATTGATGGGGATAGCGGTTGAGGAGAGTCTGTTTACGCCGTTCTATCTCCTCTAAGACTTGTCGCCGTCCTGGAGCCGCCTCTGCTCCCCCGAGGGCGGCTAACACGTCTTCCTGAAGTTGGTCATCGGGGGGGAGTAACTTCACCTCTTGCAGTCGGGCGATCGCCTGCTGCTCAGCCTCAGCTTTTGAGACTTTGCGATGGAGACGAATTGCCTCAATCAACTGATAACCGATGGTATAGACCGGATTTAAGGCCGTCATCGGTTCCTGAAAGATGGTGGCGATACGTCCTCCTCGATAGCGTCGCAGTTGTTTCTCCGGTAACTCCAAGAGATTAACGCGATCGCCCACCACGGGGTCCTTAAACCAAATTTCCCCCTGGGCCACCTTTCCGGGGGGACTGGGGACTAACCCCATCACCGCCAGGGAGGTGACGGATTTTCCGGACCCTGACTCTCCCACAATCCCGAGAGTTTGGCCGCGAGGAACCTGAAAACTCACCCCATCCACCGCCCGAACCAGGCGGTCATTGGTTTGGAAGTGAACCTGAAGATCGCGAACCTCCAGAACGGTTGAGTCTAGGGGTTCATTGGAGGACGTATCTGCGTGCATAGGGATTTGGGAATAATAAACGGTCAACCTGTGGGGAAAATGCAGCCCGTGATTTAATCAGCCATGCCAGCCCATTCAAGCGCCAAACTGTCCAGCAGACTGTTTATGACTGACCCTTTTGCAAATATTGTGCGCCATCAACGACGCGGGCTGATTCAATGCGATCGCCCCGGCCCAGTTTTTCCAGAACATCTAGACCATCGACGAGATAGCCAAACGCCGCATAGCGACCATCGAGCAAGTTCAATCCCGCCGGGGTTAACTCCGGTTGGAATAGGAAAAAGAAGAACTGAGATGAACCACTATTCGCATCCAAGTCCCGATGGGCCATCCCCAGAGTTCCAAAGGCGGAAAAGGGCAGAACCGGCTGTTCCCGATAGAGGCCAATCTCTTCTAGGGTAAAGCCATAAATCGGGTCATTCTCACTGCGAACCCGAATTTCTAGGGGAATGGTGCGATACTCACCCGTCTCGGGGTCCACAAACCCATCCTCAGGCCCCGGGGGGTCGCCCGCCTGTAACACGTAATTAGCTTCAGCCCGCACAAAGTCGATGCCATCATAGAACCCCCGTTGTACCAAATCCACGAAGTTTCCAGCGGTGATGGGGGCATTATAACCGTCCACCACCATGGTCAAATCCCCTTGACTGGTGGTCATTTCTACGGTGGCGCGTCCCTTGAGTTGGGGTAAATCGGCGTATTCTTCGGGAATCTCAAAGGGGAACTCGCCCACCATCAGAGATTGCAACTCCCCGAGGGTGTTGAGAATCTTGCGGCGAATAATCCAGGCCTGTTCGCGATCTTCCGCCTCAGCTACCGCTTCCAAATCGCGAATTTGGGCATCAATGCGATCGAGGTACTCCTGTCCCGCCTCCCGTTGCGAGGGAACCACCGCCTCTAGGATGTCATCCCGACGATAGGCCAGGGTCGATTTCGCCCCCCGTACATCCCGACTCACCGCTGACCAGCGTTTACGGGCCCGAAGCTGTCGCCCAATATCCTCAATGCGTTCTTGAATAATCCGCACCGACTCATTATCAATGGGTAGGGCATATTGCAGCAGGGCCTTCGGGTCGGTGATAGCATCCCCTTGAGGCATCCGGCTTTGGCGATAGTTCTGGCGGTCTCCCCCACCATCATCACTATCCCACCAGGCGGCACTGAGTCCCAAGGAGAGGGGAAGCAGTAGGGTGACGAGGAGTGCGAGTTTCAGCCAGCGTTTCAGTACAGTCATACCTATGGATTTAAATGGAGTGTTCTATTGGGGAAGATATTAAAGGTTGCAGGGATGATAAGTCCCAGAAGATGAACGATTCAGCAAAACTCATTATAGCCCAGCAGACGAACCCAGCCGAGGCATCTAGGAGGGAAATCTGGCTTCTGCCCCCAATCAACGAAGGGTGATCTCCACTAAATTTCTTGGTCGAGAATTTTTTTCAGACGTTCCGTTGTCTGGCTGACCTCTTGCATCAACGCCTCCCAATCATCGGGGGGGTGACCCTGATCCAACATCTTGGCAAAAACCCGATAGGCATCGGTATCACGGTCATAAGCACGCTTGGATGTTTCGTCATTCACCCAAGCCAAGACGATAATTTTGCTCTCTTGGTGATATCTGAAAAAGAGTCGGTATTGTTGGAAGAATTTAGCGCGAAACCAATGTTTATACTCCGGTCCAAGGGTTGAGCCTTGGCGATAGTTGGGACGGGTTGGATCCTCCGGTATAATCTCAAAGGCCAGCCGGGCGATCGCCGCCAGACGCTTCGTTACGTTTTTCCGTTTATAGCCCTGGGCATCTTTCTGGCGCAACCGTTCGACCTGGGTTACCAGAGTCTCGACCTGGCTCAGAAACAGAGGATGAGCAAACAGAGTCCATCCGTTGATGATAATTGGCTGTTCCGAAGACACCTCTACTCATCCTCGTCGGCTAAAGGCTCATCCAGAGATACATCGACATCAGCGACTAATGATTGAACTCGGTTCACAAGGTTAGCAGGAACAGGTTGTAAATTTTGAGGATTTTTGCTCATATCCTGTTCGATAAATTCTAAAAAAGCTCCGAGAACTGGATCGTCACTGCTATCTTTCGCCACCGAAATCAAGACTTGTCCGTCCGGCTCAATGCTGTACTGGATTTTGTCTCCTTTCGCTAACCCGAGAAATTTTCGGATTGGCTCAGGAATCGTCGTCTGATAACGAGCAGTCAGGGTTGATTCTGAACAAGGCTGTGAGGGTCTAGCCATGGGGAGTTTTACAGGGATGTGGAGTCAGCGAACCTGCTGCCAAGGTAATGCAATGGCATTGTGAATGTCAAGGGTCTCCCAGTCCGTCCTCTCTCTGAACTCAGAACTCGGAAACGGGGTCTCCGGACAAACCCCGTTTCTAGCCTTGGACAACTCAACGGCGACAACGGATTAGAAATCGCCGCGAGTCTGTAACGCCGTAGTGAGTTTCTCAATCACCTCGGGAATTTCCAAGGCCCCTAACTCCCCAGAGGCCCGGGTGCGGACACTGAGAGAGTTGGATTCTTGTTCTTTGGCCCCGATAATGCACATCACGGGAATTTTCGCCTTCTCTGCATTGCGAATCTGTTTCCCCAAACGCTCGTTACTGGTGTCGGCTTTGGCACGAATGCCAACGGCCAGCATTTGCGCTTCGACATCTTTGGCAAAGGGTAAAAACTCCTCGCTAACGGGCAACAGCCGCACCTGTTCGGGGGCTAACCAGAGGGGGAAATCTCCGGCGTACTCTTCAATCAAAATCCCGATGAGACGCTCCAGAGAGCCGAAAGGAGCGCGGTGAATCATCACAGGACGCTGACGAGAGCCATCTTCAGCCACATACTCTAATTCAAAGCGTTCGGGGAGGTTATAGTCCACCTGCACGGTTCCCAATTGCCACTCTCGTTCGAGGGCATCTTGGAAAATAAAGTCCAGTTTAGGACCGTAGAAGGCCGCTTCTCCGGGGGCTTCAAAGTAGCTCATCCCTCGGGATTCCATGGCTTGGCGGATGGCGTTCTCGGCTTTATCCCAGGCGGCGTCGGAGCCGATGTATTTGTCGGAGTCGCGATCGCGGGTACTGAGGCGGGATTTGAAGTTGGTTAAACGCAAGGTTTGGAAGACCGTTAGAATCAAGTCCACCACGTTGAGAAATTCGGCTTCGAGTTGGTTGGGGGTGACGAAGAGGTGGGAGTCATCTTGGGTAAAGCCACGCACCCGCGTTAGTCCCCCCAGTTCCCCGGACTGTTCGTAACGATAGACGGTGCCAAATTCGGCGTAACGGATGGGGAGATCCCGATAGGAGCGCAAGTCGCTTTTATAGAGTTGCACGTGGAAGGGGCAGTTCATGGGTTTGAGGACGAACCCCCGCTCATCCTCAAGGCTGGAGTCCTCGTCGGACATCATCGGGAACATATCCTCTTTATAGTTCTGCCAATGGCCGGAGGTTTTGAACAAATCGACTCGGGCGATATGAGGGGTGACGACGTCTTGATAGCCTCGTTTTTGCTGTTCTTGTTTGAGGAAGTCTTGCAGGGTTGAGCGTAGCAGGGTTCCTTTAGGGGTCCACATGGGAAGGCCGGGACCGACGACATCGTTGAGGACGAACAGGCCCAGTTCTTTGCCCAGTTTGCGGTGATCTCGTTTCAGGGCTTCTTCTTTGCGCCGCTTATATTCTTGTAGTTGTTCGGGGGTTTCCCAGGCGGTTCCGTAAATCCGTTGCAGTTGGGGATTGTTGGCGTCGCCACGCCAGTAGGCCCCGGCGATGCTTTCGAGGTCGATGGCTTTGGGGTGCAGGTCGCCGGTGGTTTCGACGTGGGGACCGGCACAGAGGTCCCACCATTGGTCCCCGAGGTGATAGACGGTGATGGGTTCTTCTTTGATGTCGGCGAGAATTTCCAGTTTGTAGGGTTCCTGGATTTTCTCAATTCTCACTTGGGCTTCCTCTCGGCTGACCACTTCCCGGGTGACGGGGAGTTTCTGCTTGATAATCTTCACCATCTCTTTTTTGATGGCTTTGAGGTCTTTCTCGGTGAAGGGTTCGGGGCGATCGAAGTCGTAGTAGAAGCCATACTCTGTCCAGGGGCCGATGGTCACTTGGGTTCCGGGGAACAACCGCTGTACGGCCATCGCCATGACGTGGGAGGCGGTATGGCGAATCCGTTTGATGGAGTCCGACTCGCTGGTACGAGGAAGGCGAATCGGCTGTTCGGCGTGTTCGCTGACAGGAGACTGGGAAACGACCATGGACGAGTATATGGGTAGTAGTTAAAGAACTCTTTGATCCTAACGCAAATCTGAACCCGGCTTGGGGTGAGTTTAGCTTTGGGGCGATCGCCCCCGATCACCCGCTCAACCATCGGGCCCAAGACCCACTCCCGGGCTACATTGGGATGCGGGGGGCGAAAATCGCTATGATTTGGGCAGATAGTCCGTTGGAGTGCCTTATATGAACCCTAATCCTGATCCGAGGAACAATCTTTCCCCTGAGGAGCGCGATCGCCTTCACAGTGAGGAGGAACGGGTGCTGATTTCGCAACGGGCCCTGATTGTCTACCGCGTCATTCGCATTATTTCCTATTTAGTCAGTGCCCTATTGGTGTTGCTGTTTTTACGGTTCCTACTTCGTTTTAGTGGGGCAAATCCTGAAAATATGTTTGCTAGTTTTATTTACAATTTGTCGGAACCGTTTTTTGCTCCGTTTGATAATTTATTTATGAATCCGACAGATTTGGCGGGAACTAATGTCTTGGATGTCAATATTTTGGTGGCGATGGGAGCGTATGCCTTACTGGGATGGTTGGCAATTCGCTTAATTTACTCCTTCTTTGCGCCTCAGTAATGGGGATAAGTTGGGGATAATGAATCAGCATGTTGTTGAAGTACCAGGGAATTTTAAGGAATGGTATTTACATCGGGAACCTCTCGGGTCTGAGCCTGAAAATAGGGCTTTTCTTCTAAACTCACCAGGTTGGCGATGAGGGATTGGGGAAATCGAGTTAACTGGCCATTGTAGGCTTGCACGGCTTGGTTATAGCGCATCCGTTCGACGGCGATGCGGTTCTCGGTTCCGGCGATTTCGTAGCTGAGATTTTGGAAGGCTTGGGAGGTTTGTAATTCGGGATTCCCGGCAATCGCCTCCTGAAACTCCCGGATGGCGGCTTCCACGTCAACCATGGCCGCCTGTTGTTCTTCCATCCCTGTGGCTTGCAGATAGGCTTGGCGCGATCGCTCTAATTGCTCAATCACCTGCTGTTCGGCGGCGGCCTGGCTGCGGGCCACGCTGACAAGGTTGGGGATGAGATCCGCTCGCCGTTGCAGTTGGTTTTCCACTTGGGCCCAGCGAGCCTCCACCTCTTGTGCGCGACTCCCTAAGCTGTTATAGGCACTAATCCCCCAAATGGAGAGGATAACCGCAACACCAGCGGCTATCCATTGGGCGGTTTTGCGTCGCTCCTGGGCCTGCTCTTGTTGCTGCTGTTCCCGCTCTTTTTTAACCCGAACTTCCTCAAGGGCCTTTTCAATAAATTCGGGGGGAATTTGAACGTCGGCTGCCGCGTCTTGCAATTCCGCTAGGGAGTAGCTATTCTGAGATTCGTTGTAGTACCGGGAAGCAATTTCTAAAATTTCAGGGGCGAGGTCGTCAGGAATTTGAGAATTTGAATTGTTCATGAGATTATACAACACCAGTTTCTAAAGGTTATAAAAAGTTTGAGAGACTTGGGAAATTTACAAACTATTAAGTTTCGGGGGGATATCCAACTAAAGGATGCCAAAATTTAGGGGAAACCCTCAGTGGGGATGACCTGACAGCCTCAGTTTAGCCGATGTTTTTCAAGGTTGCCAGATGCCGTGACCCGGGGGAAGTCCCAGTGCTGAATCATGATGGAAAACAGGTGATTATGAAAATCTCCAGGTTGCTACGAACATTTAACTCATGGCTCAGAGCCAAAGGGCGCTCCCCCTCGCGGCGGGTTTTGAGGTGGTTTTGCCTGCTGTTGTTGGGCCTATCCCTGATGGGATGGTCGATCGCCTATGGGTCCAGCGTTACGGTGGAACAGGTGAGGAATCCCCAGGAAACCTATGGGGGCTGGGTTTCTGATATGGCTGATGTTCTGAGTGAGGCGACGGAACAGAGGCTCAATCGGATGATTACGGAGTTGGAGGCCCGGAATGGGACCGAGATTGCGGTGGTGACGGTTGCGGATACGGCTTCTGAGGCCACTCCCAAAGACTTTGCCACGGGACTGTTTAACCGTTGGGGAGTAGGGAAAGCCGAGGCGGATAATGGGGTGCTGTGGCTGCATTCTGTGGGCGATCGCCGTATTGAAATTGAAACCGGATATGGGGTGGAGGGGATACTCCCAGATGCTCGGGTGGGGCGGATTATTGACCAGTTGGTGATTCCTGAGTTTAGAGAGGATGATTTCGATGCGGGAACTCTGGCGGGGGTTGAGGCGTTGGTGGCGATCCTGTCTGGGGAGGAGTTCCAACTCCCGGGGGATTCGCCCCAGGTGGATGCTGTGAGTGAGTTTGGGGTGGGGGCGATCGTCTTTTGGGGGGCTTCGGTGCTGGGATATGGGGCGATTCGTCAGCGGTTGAAACAACCCATTGAACTCGACCCCCAGGGGCGATCGCGGGTGATGGGACGAAGCGATGCTGCTCTCTATCAAGGGGTCTTATTTGGGGCAGCCTTGTACGGATTTAGCCTCTGTTTGGGGATATTGGTCACCCTGCTGATTTTGGATGCGTCCCGGACGTTAGCGTCTATCGCCATCGGACTGCTGCTGCTGACAACTGGGGTCATGGCAATTGTCAGGATTGGGCAATTTATCATTCGTTCTGGGAAAGCGAGTTTACAGGAAGAGGGGCGCGATCGCTATCTAGGATTACTCTCCATCCCAGCCAAGCTAGTTTTGGGGGGATTGGTTTTCTTGTTGGGCAGCACTATCTTTATAGTCACCGCTGGACTCTTGTTGATGGAGTTTTGGGGAAATGACCTGGGGACGGTTTTACTCTTTTCCTTGGTAGCGGCCTTGGGGATGGGTTGGGTGGCTTATACCCTGACTCAACCTTGGCTTGAGGCAAGACTAAAACGAGTCTGTCAAACCTGCCAGACGCGGTTGATTCCCGTTCCCGAGTCGGAGGTGACGGCACAACTTAATCATCACCAGAGGGTGGCTCAAGACCTTGGCAGTACCCAATTTACCGGTTTACGTTGTCCCCACTGTTGCCCCCAAGAGTCTCAGTTTCATTTACGTAGCTATGTTGTCAAGGGGGGGAAATTCAGGGAATGTCCAAATTGTGAAGAGTTTACGGTCACCCATGAGACTAAAACTTTGGTTCAACCCACCTATCAGTCCACGGGCCTACGTCAAACGACCTATACCTGTCAGGCTTGCGATTATTCTAAACAAGAAGAACGTGTTATTCCTCGATTGACTCATTCTACGTCAGCCGGTGGCTCGGGTGGCTCCGGTGGGGGTGGGGGTGGCGGTGGCGGTGGCAGTTTTGGCGGTGGAAGTAGCGGTGGCGGCGGTGCTGGAGGAAGCTATTAAGGGCAACTGCTAAAAGCCACCTCGAACTAGGAAATATGCCCCCCAGATGGTTAAGATGGCAATCATAATGCTAGACCAAACTTGATGCCCATTTGGGGGAGTTTTGACCCCGGAACAGTGCAGCTGATCCACGTCAATCCAAGGGTTGACTCCACGCCGGAACCAACCCGTCACCACCACTTCTTGTTCGCAGATGTCCAGAGGGCGCAGGGGTTGCGGTAAAAAGTCCCCCAGAGGCCCGAACCGACTACAGGTATGAAGGGGAATTTGCCAATCGTCTAACTCTAAGAGCAAATCCTGGCCCAGCCAGTTGGCAGTTCCCCGCCGTCCCCGCAATCGTCCTGAGAGTTTCACCGGGAGACTGTCTATGGGTAAGGCTTGGGGATTGCTCAGCCATTTCTGCCAGTCGGGAGATTCATGGAACAGCCGGGGTTTTAATTCGGGGAAAAAGGGATTAAATCGCAAAATTGTTCCCACGGCAAATCCTCCCATGGTTAAGCCTAGGAGTAACCACCAGCGATCGGTATACAGCCAACCGACATAGCGCAGTCTAAATAGGCGATCGATCCAACCAATAAAGGCGGGAACTACGGCTAAGGTAATACCGATCGCCGTGGCGAAAAAGGGCGCTCCTTGCAGGCGAAATAAGCCGGGGGTGCGAGGATGGGGTTTGACTGGGGTGGCGTCGGCCCAGTTGAGAAGGGGGGAGATTTGCCAAAATTCGGCGCAGCGGTGGAAGCGATAGAGGCGTTGCCCGAGGAGGGGGTGCGTCTGGTTGAGATTGAGCCAGGAGGCGTAGGGACTTTTGAGTTGCCAGGAGAAGACGATTTCCGGGGCTTCTTGCGGTAAGCGTTGTCCGGAAACTTGAGTGGGCCGATCGCCCAAAGGGGTTAAGGCTTCCCAACTTTCGTAGAGGGGACTGGATTCGGGATGCTGGGCCCGATGCTGGCCAATGGCTTCGGCTAGGGAGAGGAAACCTCGGGTTAGGCCGTTGGGATGGCCGCTGAGGTCCAGGGCCAGGCGATCGCCGTAGCTGTGATAGAGACGGGAGAGGGCTAAGATGGGATAGCGCCAGAGTTTGAAGAGGCCATAACTGAGACTGCCGATGGCGACGCTGAGCCAAACTCCCGTTTGATAGAGAATCCCTAAGACGTGCTGGGAGGATTTGCAGGCGCGATCGCCCAGCCAATCCCCTAAACGACTACTCTGGAGATAGAGGGTATAGGGCAGTTGTAACACCGCCATGACTCCCGATATCCCCAGGAGATTTCCATGGGCAATCTGGGCTAATTCCCGACTCACTAAAGCGGCAATCTCCTCATCCCCGAGATGGTTGAGCAAACCACGACTCACCACCAGGCGGGCAAACCGGGGTAGAGTTCCATAGCTAAAGAGAATCGGCGCTTCATTGGGAATCAGGCGCAATTCTGGAATCGCTATCTTCTGTTTGCGGCAGAGGTGACGTACGGCGGCTTTGGCTTCGGGGCTAAATTTCCCCAGTTGGCTGAGGGAAAACCGCTGACTGCCCCAATTCAGCCGCAAGATGAGATCCAACCACCAGGGGGAGATGAGGGTGAAGAGAAGGAGGCTCAGCCAAATGTGATTGTTATAGTCATTGAAAAACGCCTGTATGGGACGAAGGGCGCGAATTTGGATTAAAACTTCATTTATCCCCGTCATCACCCCATGCAGGGGCAGGGAGATGCTGATAAAGAGCAATATGGCGGTCAATACCTCTAGCCCTCTGAGCCGTCCGAGGGGGGGCGCTTTGAGCGATCGCCGACTTTGGGGACGCTCTAGGGGGCCGTCCCGCCAATCCTCAGGGGGCGTTCTCTGGGGTGGGGGAGGGTTTGAGTCGGTTGGTTCGGGGGGTTGGGAGTCTTGGATTAGCTTAAAGGCTAATTCGGGTTCCTCGGAGTCGGTGGGGTTCGGGTTGCTGGGGGGCGGGCTGTAGAGTTCCCGTTGGGCGGGGGCTTGGGCGTCTGGGTTGTCTTCTAGGGGAACAAACCCCAAGGCTTCGGAGGGGGGCGGTTCCTCGGAGATGGAGGTGAGTTGTCCCAGTTTCTCATCGGCCCAAGCCCGGACTTTGGGATGGGAATGTTGGCTGAGGTCTTGACAGAGGGCGATCGCCTCCTGGGTTTGCTGGGTTTGGCGATAGAGGGAGACGAGGGCCCGCTGGGCTTTAAACTGCTCTCCCCCATGACGACTGAGGCGACAAGCCTGTTGCAAGTTGGCCATGGCCGCTTCAAATTCGCCCCGTTGGGTTTGAGCCAGTCCTAATTCAAGGAGTTGTTTGGCTGAACGGGGGGGAAGAGGAGGGGGTGGGGGAGTGGGAGGAGACATAAGGCACGTTCAGGAACCGCCAATCTCCTCTACGATAACGCCGGGATGGGGGAGTTGGGCAAGTTTTCCCCGTTGGAGGGTTAAGACCCCCGCTGGATTTCCTGGAAAATCTCTTCTAAGATTTCCGTGGCTCCTTGGTTTCGCAGTTCGTTGGCGAGCTGTTCTCCAAGCTGTTCGGCGTTGCTTGCGGGGCCTTGGAGGCTATCTTTGATGAGTTTTTGACCGTCAAGACGGGCTACCATTCCCGTGAGGGTGAGTTGGTCGCCCTCAATGCGGGTGTTGACGCCGATGGGAACCTGACAGCCGCCTTCTAAACTGCGGAGGAAGGCTCGTTCGGCTAAGCAGCGTTGAGTGGTGGGGGGATGGGCGATGGCTTGGAGGAGTTCCAGGATTTCGGGGTCGTCGTCGCGACATTCAATCCCTAAGGCTCCTTGGCCGACGGCGTGGAGGGAGACGTCGCTGGGGATGACTTGATGGACGCGATCGCCCATTCCCAAGCGTTCCAGGCCGGCGACGGCTAGGATAATGGCATCATATTGACCCTCATCGAGTTTGGCGAGGCGGGTGTTGAGGTTACCGCGAATGTCTTTGAAGCTGAGGTGGGGGTAGTGATGGCGTAATTGGGCCAGACGACGGAGGGAGGAGGTTCCGACGACGGCGCCTTCGGGGAGGCTGTCGAGTTGTTTGTCTTGATGTTTTTCATGCACCACTAACGCATCGGCGGGATCTTCCCGTTCGGTGATGCAGCCGAGGATGAGGCCCTCGGGGAGGTGGGTGGGTAAGTCTTTGAGGGAATGCACCGCAAAGTCCGCGTCGCCGTTGAGCATTCGCACTTCCAGTTCTTTGGTGAATAGCCCTTTATCACCGATTTTAGCCAGGGCGACATCGAGGATGTTGTCTCCTTGGGTACTCATGGTGTGAATGTCAAATTGATGACTGGGGTGGGATTCTTGCAGGCGATCACGCACCCAGTGGGTTTGAACGAGGGCGAGTTGGCTTTTACGGGAGGCGATGCGAATGGTGCGATCGGCGGCGGAAACGGTAGAAGTCATGGATTCGGGTTTTAAAGGATTGTTCTAATACGCCCAATCTAGGATAGCGCAAGTTCTGGTTCTATCCCGGCGGGGGAGTTGAGCGGATTGAGGCAGATGGCCGGTTGGAAATCAGGGTACAGTGAAGCTTGGGGGATATCTAATTCCCCCCAGGTTTTGCTCAGGCTTCCCGATACTCTCACAATTACTATGGCAACGGTTCGACTCAATCAGATTACACGACGCTTTGATGGGGTGAGTGCTATTGAAGATATTAGTTTTACGGTTCCCGATGGCGAGTTTTGGGTGTTGGTGGGGGCTTCCGGTTGTGGGAAGTCCACGATTCTGAGAACGATTGCGGGGTTGGAGATGGCCACGTCGGGGGAGTTGTATATTGGCGATCGCCGTGCCAATGATATCCCAGCTCGGGACCGGGATGTGGCCATGGTGTTTCAGAATTACGCTCTCTATCCTCACATGACGGTGGCGGAGAATTTGTCCTTTGGCTTACGGATGCGGGGAGCGGATAAGAAGACGATTCGCGATCGCGTCAGTTATGTGGCGGAGATTCTCAGTATTGCCCATTTGTTGCAGCGTAAGCCGAAACAGTTGTCTGGGGGCCAGCAGCAACGGGTGGCCCTGGGCCGGGCCATTGCTCGTGAACCCCAGGTGTTTCTGTTGGATGAACCCTTGAGTAATTTGGATGCTCAATTGCGCGATGAGATGCGATCGCAGTTGAAGGGGTTACATCAACAGTTGGGGATTACCACGATTTATGTGACCCATGATCAGACTGAGGCCATGACGTTGAGCGATCGCCTGGTGGTGTTACATGAGGGACGGATTCAACAAATCGGCACCCCTTTAGAGGTGTACAATCAGCCCAACAATCAAACCATTGCCAGTTTTTTGGGCAGTCCCCCGATGAACCTGTTTCGGGCCACCTATAACGGCTCTCATTTTGAGATTGGCGGTCAGGAGTTAGCGGCTTCTCCCCCCCTAGTGCGAGCTTTGGAAGCTGTCAGTTCCAAAACCTCCCCCCCCAGCCTCACCCTCGGGATTCGTCCCGAAGACATCCAGCTTTCCTCAGAGGACTCCGGGGGGTTGGCGGTCCGAGTCAGCATCACCGAACCTCTGGGACGAGAGACCTTAATTCGGGGGGCGATGGTCTCTGAAACGTCTCGGCGCCAGGAGAATGTCCTCAATTTCTTTATCCCCGCCAGTCTTCAACCCCAACCCGGCGAAGTCCTTTGGGTCACCTTTCCCCCGGAACATCTCCTCTGTTTTGACCCCATCAGCGAAGACCTAATTCGCCACTTGTAGGGGCGAAAAATTTTTCGCCCGGGCAGGGATAGGTTCCCCTCCTGGGAGGGGTTGGGGTGGGTTATGCCCCTACAACCAAATCGGGGATAACGGCAAGCGAAACCCAGGTAAAACCGGCTCTCCCGACAACTCCAAAGGATGGTCAAATCGCTCCATCTCCGAGCCAGGACGGTAACAGTCCACCTGTCGCTGCTGGGGGTTAATCAGCCATCCTAATTCAGTTCCCTGACTGATATATTCCTGCATTTTGGCTTGGAGTGGGGCCAAGTCATCGCAGGCGGTGCGTAATTCAATGACAAAATCGGGGCATAGGGGAGGGAAACCGCGACGTTGTTCTGGGGTTAAGGCTTGCCAACGGCGGCGGCGAACCCAGGCCACATCGGGGGAACGGATGGCACCATTGGGGAGGAGAAAGCCGGTTGAGGAGTCGAACCCTTCACCGAGGTCAGGATGGCTGGCCACCCAAGCGGCGAGTTGGCCGATGAGGGAGAAGTTGCGTTGACCTGATTCACCGCCAGTCGGGGGCATGACAATGAGTTCTCCGTTGGCGTTTCGTTCTAAGCGTAGATTCCGATTGGCGGCGGCCAGGCGCATAAACTGCTCCGGGGTGACCTGAAGCCGGGTATCTGGAGGGAGTTCGAGGCGGAGGGTTGAGGCCATGGGGTGAGCCTTGGGTTCGGGTGGGGACCTTCGGATGAGGAATGACTGTATTTTATCGCTAAAATGAACTTGTCCCCAGATTCGCTCAAGGGCGAACAGCCGTTCTCATTCCCTGAACTTTGATTAGACCTTATACCAATTTTCAGAAATTGTGCCATAGATAACTGTAGGGGCGCACCCTTGTGGTCGCCCCCCTCGCTATCGGATATCTAGCAAGCCCAGCCCAAAATGGTATTAAAACGATGTCAACCCCATCTCAAATTATCGCGAAGTTGAAAATCCTAGAAACTCTTTATCGACACGGGAAAGCCAATGACACGATTAGTCAGACATTAGACAAAATCATTAACCTAGAATTAGCAGACTGTCAGCAAACGTATCAGGAACTTGAAGCAGAAATCCAAACTTTTGAACAACAGTATAACATGGCATCGGCTGAATTTTATCAAAGATTCCACTCAGGGGAATTAGGCGATGAACTAGACTTTATCGAGTGGAACGCTTTTTATGAAATGGGGACGGCATTACAAGAGCAAATTAAAGTGTTGCAATCCACCGATACCCTATTGTAGGGGCGAAAAATGTATCTGTTTAGCGTAACGCTCAAATGTACGACGAAAGGGGGATGGCAAGAGACGGGTTAAGTCGCCAAGCTATAAGGAGTAGAGATAAGCCAGTCGGCAAGTGAGCCTGTCTAGTCGGAAGGAAACCAAGCCAGAGCGAGGGACTCGAACGCGCCAACAAGAACGAGTCGCCGAGTACATCACCCGTCTCGCCCGTGAGAAACAGGCGGGAGAACCCGACTGGCTGATTGAACATTTCGTACAACAAGGATTGCGAGTCCTGGAACTCGAACAGCAAAAAACAGAGCAAGCCAGGCAAATTGAAGCGCAAGCGGCAGAAATCGTGGAGCTGAAAGAGAAACTAGCCCAAGCCGAGCGAGCCGGCAAGCGGCAGGCCGCCCCCTTCCGACGGTCGAAGCGAAAAACTCAGCCCAAACGTCCCGGGCGAAAAGCCGGTCATCGAGGTCACTGGCGGCAACCCCCCGCAGCGAGCGCCGCCGACGAACACTACGAAATGCCTCTAGAGACATGCCCCGACTGCGGTCAACCCTTAGACAAAGAGCATCAGCAAGCCATAGAGCAAACCGTCATTGACGTACCACCGGTCGAACCGCGCGTCATCCGTCTGAAAACTTATCGCAACCACTGCCAAAACTGCCAAAAAAACGTCCGCTCCCAGCATCCCTTGCAAGTGTCTGGGGCTACTGGTGCCGCCGGCACCCAAATCGGACCACGTGCTCTGGGTTATGCGGCCTACCTCAATAAACAATTAGGCGTGACGATGCGGAAAACCGTGCAAGCCCTCGAAACGATGACAGGGGTTCGCCTCAGTCCTGGCGGCTTATCTCAAGCCCTCGACCGCATCGCCGAGCGCTTGCAGCCTCGCTACGACAACTTGCTCGCCCAGCTACGTGACAGCGAAGTCCTGTACTGTGATGAAACCGGTTGGTGGGTCAGCGGTCCGGGTTACTGGCTGTGGATTCTCACCAATAAGCATGGCACTTACTACCGTGTGGTGCCATCGCGCTCCAAACCGGCGGCACGGGAACTGATTGGTCAAGACTTTGACGGGGTTCTCGTCAGTGACTGCCTTAACATCTACGATGACTTAACCCCCCGGCAGCACAAATGCTACGCCCACCATTTCAAGGCGATTTCCCAAGCGCAACAAACCCCGGCCGGTCAATCTTCAAGCTATCTTCTCGAACTACGAGCCTGGCTCCATGCGGCCTTGTTGTTGAAGCGCTTGTCTTGTGAGCCGGACTCCTCGCGACTGTCGGCCTCGACACTGGCACAACTTCGACGTCGTCTCGAAGAACGAGTCGAAACCCTGCTGACCCCACCACGGGCGGGTCCCGAGACCACTGACCCTCAAGCGCAGCTCGAAGAATCTCTACGTCAGCGCTTGGCCAAACAGCGCGACCACTTGTTGGTCTTTCTCGATGTCCCCCAAGTGGACGCGACTAATAATCGCGCCGAACGACAGTTGCGTCCTGCCGTCATCGCTCGCAAGGTCTCTTGTGGCAATAAAACCGAATCCGGCGCTCGCACTTGGGAGATTTTGGCTTCCTTGGCGGCTACGGCTGCCCAATCTGACGAGTCCTTTGTTGAGCTTGTTGCCCAGGTCGTTCCCACCTAGAGTTCCCTGAATCTTGATTCATGCCGAATCGAGTTGGGATGCTCTACAGCCTGCCCAATAGTCATTTTGGGTCATCACTCGGCCATCGCCTACGAAAAGGCCAGGTTTTTGAGTCCTTTCGCTCTAAAAACCTGGCCTTTTTTGAGCTTAAACATCCCCGAAGCCCCTGCCATTCCTGGGTTTCCGTCTTATACGGCCAGCCCGGCCTAAACTTTTCTCGCTAAACAGATACCGAAAAATTTTTCGCCCCTACCGCAAGGTATGTAATCTGCCATAAATTCTCCTGATTACCCTAAACCCAGAAGACCCTACCCGTGGGAAAAGTCACCCATTGAGGTGGGAATATCTCAGTTTTGCTGTAGAGCCTAAACCACATCTCTAGTGTTACCCAAGGGAACTAACCATGAATATCCGACAATTGATTGATGAAGAAATTGACAAACTAGAGGAAGATGAGCTGCTAGAACTCTATGAAATCGTCAAAAAATTTTCACGTCCAAAAACAAACAACAGTTTACTGTCCAATTTGATGCAAATACAAATTGAAGGGCCAGTTGATTTTGCTGCCTGGTTCACTTAAGTTAAGAAAAAGCGATAAACGGGATTCAAGGTTGAGGAAATGGTGTAAAATGGGGATAGTATCCTGAAGCTGTTGCATCATGGGAACCAGCGAAACTGAAAGGGTCTTCAGGATATACGGTTTAACTGGTTGCATGGGATACAAAATTGTAGGGGCGAAAAATTTGTAGGGGCGAAAAATTTTTCGCCCCTACTTGGCGGTATCAAAAAACCTCAGCCAAAGGAGCAACGTTAATCGCCAATCTGCGGGGAAAAGCCACAGGGGAGATGACCCCTGATGAAATCCTGAATTTAAGGCGGGGTGAAGAATGACGAATTTCCTCGTCGCGGGGATGGGGTAAAATCCGGGTGCTGTGCCATGCCCGCTCTGTGGCTAGAGCTATTCTGAATCATTGGTGGAGTCTCGATAGTATTAATAAATGTACGATTTCTCACCCGACAACTCCTGTGAAGCAATCCCCAATATAGTCATCGTGGCGAGAGGCGATATCATCCCGTTCGTAGCTTAATGTACCCAGGAGTGGGGCAATTGGATCGTCAGGTTGTGCCGCCAAATCCTCTCAGGATTTCAGGACCATGGCTTCGACAGAGAGATTGATGATTTGGGCTTTGGCTTCTAGGCGTTGGCTCAAATCATCGGGGAGTTCGAGGCTGATTTTGCGAGTCATGATTCAAGTCGTCGGTTCAGGAGATGAGTCACGTTCTGATTGTAGCAAGGGCTGGGCCGGGAGGTTGACGGCAGATGAGGTAAAATTGGGAGACTATCCCGACTCGGTGCGTGGCCATGGATGAACAACGAGTGCAAGCCTATCTCTCCCTGATTCAAGAACTGCTCACCTGTCGCAGTGGGAAGGAACTGGTGGCGAAATTGAGCAACCACCGGGAACTGGTGGATGAGGGATTAGTGCAGGTGATGCGTGCCGAAGCGGACAAGAGGGCGCAACAGGGGCGGGGGAATGTAGACTGGTTGCGGTATTTTGCGGGTCAAATCGCAGCGGCTAACTATGAGTTGCCTCGGCTAGAAACTAAATCGACAGCAGATGCTCTGTTGCGGCAAGGATTTCAACAGTATAAAAAGAGTCAATATCCCCAAGCCTGGGAATCTTTGCAACAGTCTCTCGCCTTGTATGAGGAAATCGGGGATAGGGCTAACATCGCTTTATGTTGGGGACAGTTAGGTTGTATTGAACGCGATCGGGGCAACTGGGACGAGGCGGAGCGTCTGTATCAGCAATCTTTGGCTTTGAGGACCGAATTGGGCGATCGCAAAGGGATGGCAACCTCTTGGGGAGTGTTGGGAGATATCCAGCGCAATCGGGGCAACTGGGAGGAGGCGGAGCGTCTGTATCAGCAATGTTTGGCATTGAGAACCGAATTGGGCGATCGCAAAGGGATGGCAACCGTTTGGGGACTGTTGGGAGATATCCAGCGAAATCGGGGCAACTGGGAGGAGGCCGAGCGTCTGTATCAGCAATGTTTGGCAATTGAAACCGAATTGGGCGATCGCGCCGGGATGGCAACCTCTTGGGGACAGTTGGGAGATATCCAGCGAAATCGGGGCAACTGGGAGGAGGCGGAGCGTCTGTATCAGCAATCTTTGGCTTTGAGAACGGAATTGGGCGATCGCTCCGGGATGGCTACCTCTTGGGGAAGTTTGGGTTCTATCCAGCAAAATCGGGGCAACTGGGAGGAGGCCGAGCGTCTGTATCAGCAATCTTTGGCTTTGAGAACGGAATTGGGCGATCGCAAAGGGATGGCTACCTCTTGGGGAGTGTTGGGTTCTATCCAGCGCAAGCGGGGCAACTGGGAGGAGGCGGAGCGTCTGTATCAGCAATATTTGGAAGTGATGACCGAATTGGGCGATCGCGCCGGGATGGCATCCTCTTGGGAACAGTTAGGATATATCCAGAACGTTCGGGGCAACTGGGACGAGGCCGAGCGTCTATATCAGCAATCTTTGGAAGTGATGACCGAATTGGGCGATCGCCCTGGGATGGCAAGCTGTTGGGGACAGTTAGGATATATCCAGAACGTTCGGGGCAACTGGGACGAGGCCGAGCGTCTATATCAGCAATCTTTGGAAGTGAGAACGGAATTGGGTGATCGCTCCGGGATGGCAGAATCTTGGGGAAGTTTGGGAAATATCCAGCGCAAGCGGGGCAACTGGGAGGAGGCGGAGCGTCTGTATCAGCAATCTTTGGCATTGAGAACGGAATTGGGCGATCGCAAAGGGATGACTACCTCTTGGGGACAGTTGGGAGATATCCAGCGAAATCGGGGCAACTGGGACGAGGCGGAGCGTCTGTATCAGCAATCTTTAGAAGTGAGAACGGAATTGGGCGATCGCTCCGGGATGGCAACCTCTTGGGGACTGTTGGGAAATATCCAGAAGGTTCGGGGCAACTGGGATGAGGCCGAGCGTCTATATCAGCAATCTTTGGAAGTGAGAACGGAATTGGGCGATCGCTCCGGGATGGCAGAATCTTGGGGAGTGTTGGGTTCTATCCAGCAAAATCGGGGCAACTGGGACGAGGCCGAGCGTCTGTATCAGCAATCTTTGGCGGTTAAAACGGAATTGGGCGATCGCAAAGGGATGGCAACCTCTTGGGGAAGTTTGGGTTCTATCCAGCAAAATCGGGGCAACTGGGACGAGGCCGAGCGTCTGTATCAGCAATCTTTAGAAGTGAGAACGGAATTGGGCGATCGCAAAGGGATGGCAACCTCTTGGGGACAGTTGGGAGATATCCAGCGCAAGCGGGGCAACTGGGAGGAGGCGGAGCGTCTGTATCAGCAATATTTGGAAGTGATGACCGAATTGGGCGATCGCGCCGGGATGGCAGCCGTTTGGGGAGTGTTGGGAGATATCCAGCGAAATCGGGGCAACTGGGAGGAGGCGGAGCGTCTGTTTCAGCAATCTTTGGCTTTGAGAACGGAATTGGGCGATCGCGCCGGGATGGCTACCTCTTGGGGACAGTTGGGAGATATCCAGCGAAATCGGGGCAACTGGGAGGAGGCGGAGCGTCTGTATCAGCAATCTTTGGAAGTGATGACCGAATTGGGCGATCGCGCCGGGATGGCTGATATTTACAATCTTCTCGCCTCTGTCTATCAATACTCTAACCGAATTCCTGAAGCCCTCGCCGCATGGAAAGAAGGGTTAACCATTTGTCCCCCAGAGCAATTCCCCCTAGAAGCCTTGGCACTGGGTAGCGATTTAGGCGATGCTGCCTTTCGGATTCAAGACTGGGACACTGCCATCTATGGCTATGAAGCCGCTATCGAAGCCGTCGAAACCCGTTGCACTTTCACCGACTCCTACAGCGAGAAACAAAAACGCCGAGAAGCCGCCCTAGACCTCTATCCCCAACTGGTGCAAGCCTGCATCAATGGCGGAGATATCGGGAAAGCCTTAGCCAGCGTCGAACGCAGCAAATCCCGCAACCTCATCGAACTCCTCAGCAACCGCGACCTCTACCCCAAAGGCGACATTCCCCCAGAACTCCTGCAACAACTCGACAAGCTGCGTCGGGAAGTCACCGCCAAACAGCGACTTATCGAAAACCTCGACAACCCCAGCAACCCCGATACTCAGGACCTGGGCGGACTGGGACAACGGGGTAGCGGTTCCGCCAGCTTCACCCCCGATGTCATGGACCGCCTGCGTCAACAATACCAACAGGCGCAACAGGACTTAACCCAACTCCTGGAAACCCTAAACACCTACGACCCCAACTTCAGCCTCAGCCAACGAGTCCAACCCATCCAATTCTCGGAAATTCAGGCGTTACTGGACAAAGAAACCCTGTTGATGGAATGGTATCTCAGCCCCCAAGGAATTTATACCTTTATCGTCAGGGGCGAAACGGGGGAGATTTCGGTGCATCTTTCCCCCCCAGAACAGTTGCATCAATTACAGGAGTTGCGCGACACCTATCTCAACAGCTATTCCCACCACTCCGACGACTGGGAAACCCATCTCAAGGACTTCCTGCGCCGTCTGCGGGATATCCTGGAATTACCCCAACTCCTCGCCCAACTTCCCCCCAGCTACCGCCGCCTGATTGTCGTCCCCTATCGGGAGTTGCATTTATTCCCCCTCCACGCCTTACCCCTGGGGGATGAGGATGAACCGGACTATCTCGCCGATAGATTCCCCCTGGGAGTCACCTATAGCCCCAGTTGTCAATTCCTGCAAGTCTCCCAACGCCAGCGCAAAACCAGCAACCGCCAGCGCTTCTTTGCGATTCAAAATCCCACGGAAGACCTAGACTATGCGGACTTAGAGGTTGACGCCATTTTAGCCAACTTCTCCACCAACGCCCGCCGTCTCGCCCGCCAGGAAGCCAGCAAAACCCGCCTCAATGAAGACTCCTACCGCCAAGACTTCCAAGAAGCGGACTATCTCCATTTTGCCGGCCATGGGGCCTTCAATTTCAACCGTCCCCTCCTCTCTCCCCTGGTGTTAGCGGGGGCGAAAGTCTCCGTCAGTGACTCAGACGGCCGAACCCTCTCGGAGGAAACCCCCCCCTCTGAACCCGCCGAGACTCGTTTTCTCCCTTGGCGCAAAGGCACGCAGATTGACCTAAGCAAATGTTACACCCTCGGGGAATTGTTTGAACTGGATTTACCCGCCTGTCGCCTGGTGATTCTCTCGGCTTGTGAAACGGGGTTAACGGACTTTTCGCCCAACTTAGAGGAATATATCAGTTTGGGGCTAGGCTTTCTCTATGCCGGGGCGGCCAATGTGATTTGTAGTCTCTGGGCGGTGAATGATGTCTCGACGGCGATTTTGATGGTAAAATTGTATGAGGAAATGCAGACCCAGCCCTCGGTGGCGTTGGCGTTGAAACAGGCCCAAGAGTGGATGAGAACCGTCACCAAGCAGGAGTTAACGGCCTGGCTGAATCAGCAGGAGTCGGCGGGAACTCCTCATCCCAAGGCCAAGCTGCGAGAGAAGTTGAGGTTAGGCTTTAAACCCGCTAGTTACCAACCCTATGCACATCCGATTCATTGGGGGGCCTTTTGTGCGATCGGGGTTTAGGTGGCTTGTGCTGTTTAAGCCTTGCGATATGATGGTTTTAGACTCGACCCACCTTTTAACATCCATGACCAGCAACAGTTCATTAGAAGAACGCATGGCCGCCGTCGAAGCCGCCCTTAGCCAAATTCAAAAACAGATTGCCCCGACGCAATCGCTGAATGGATTACAACAAATTACCGGGTCTTTCAAGGATGAACCGGCTTTTGAAGAAATCCTAGCACTAGGACAAGCCATTCGTCGAGGGGATGAGTCTGTAATGTTTGTCCATGTCAGATAGGCTTTTGCTATTACTTTACCCGATTACAAATCTTCTTATTAACACCAAATAACCATGAAAGATTCAACTGACACCCTACTGATGTTCGCGGAACTCCTAGAAGCGGAACCGCCCATTTTACCGCCAGAGGCGTTGCAACAGGTTCAAACATTAGCAGCGGAATTAGAGGGGCTATCGGAAGCCAATCTCAACGAGATGGCAGATTTAATTATAACTTGGATCGAACAATTTCCGCAAGAACAAGCTATTTTTGAACGGGATAGAAAAAGAGAACTCCAAGGAATCTCCGAACCGAGTGAAATCCAACGGACGTTTCCGAATTTCCAAGTCATCGAAGAAACGGAAAGTGCTGTGGTGATTACTCCGGCACCTCAGGCGGAGAAAACTTCCTTGGTTCGCCACATTAAGCAAAGCTTAAAGCAATGGACTCAGAACAACAGATAACCCCGCCGGTTTATGCCCCAAATTTACATTTATTCGCCTTTCATCTCCGGCGAGGATTAACGGGAGAACCTGACTCTCTAGCCTCCAATCCTCAGCAGTTGTGGGAAAAGGGGGATGAGATTTTACAAGCCTTGGGCTTTAGGGAACGCCTCCAAATTGCTGGGTATCCCCATCCCTCTGAAGAACCAGCGGGGGCGCAGGTTAATCTCAATCCCCAAAAACAACTGCAATTAAGGGGAAAACTCCCGAACTCGGATTTAACCATGACTGGGCTGGTGTTCACTCATCGGATTTATGATAGTTATAGTTTAACGGTGAATTTGCGCCGCCCGGAAGAAGAACATCAGCAAAAAACTGACGATGTACGGATTTCATTTTGGCGCAATCTAAATACGGAACGGCTGCTTTTTTTGCCGAGTTTTGTCCAAAGTTCTCTGGGACAAACGTTAGTCTTAACGGCATTTTTGCCCGACTCACACAGCCACAAAACTCCAAAAGAGTTACAAGAGTTTGCCGGCCGTTGTTTGAAACAGGTTATCCCCTCTCGCAAACAAAACTCTCCGGTGTTGTGCCAAGTGGGGGAGTTGTGGGGTAGCCCAATTTTTGAGTTTGGCGGTCACGTTTTGGATAGGAACATGGAGGGGGAGGCGGAGGTTCAACCCCATGTTTTAGTTTACCTGTTTCGCAATCGGTTATCCAGTAGCAAGTTTGAAGGCGCTTATTGGCAATTCATCAATTTATTTTATTATCGAAATAAAGTGGTTTCTGCCTATCGGGAAACTCGCACGCTCTATCAAAAAACCTATGCTATTTATATAGATTTAGAGAAAAAAGTCAAGTCGTTTAAACAAGAATTAACTCAAAATACGAGCCGTCTCGCGTTAAGTCAGGGGCAATTAGAAGACTTAAAACTGGTCTTAAAGGAATTGGCGGCGTTGGATTTAGACTATGCCCGACTGTTGCGAAATTATAAGCATTGTCGTAATACCATTAGCATCAATACGAAAAATTATGAGGTGACTTTGGCGGCGATTTTGCAGACCCTGCACGAGCAGGAACATGAGGTTCAGGAGCAGGATTTGGAGTTTTTTCGGGAGTTTGGCGATCGCACCTCTCCCTATTTTCAATCTCGCATTGATGATGAACTCAACTATTTTGTCGAGGGGTCGAGTTTGGCGGACAAAGCCATCGCCTCGATTCGGGGGATTGTGGAGATTGAACAGGCCCAGCGCGATCGCAGTTTACAGGAACAAAACCAAAAACTCCAAGACCAAATTCAGGCGATTGGGGTGGGAATTGGTGCGGGGGCGATCGTGGCTTCAACGGTGGGGTTAGGGTTTGAGGAGCCGATGACTCGGCCCTGGGAGGAAAATCGGGGGGAACACCTCCATCCCTTGGCGATCGCCCTTCTCTTGAGTTCGGCAACTGCTATTATAGCCTGGGGAGGAACGAAACTCTTGATTCGCCTCTGGTGGTGGTGGATTTCCAGACGAGACTAGCTGAACGGATTAAACTCAGCAGTTTCTGCGCTAAAGTAGAACTGAGGTTACTCCAGGGAGTCTCAACCATGCTGTCAACAATTCAGTGGACGGTGGAAGACTACCAGCAGATTGTTAAAACGGGGATTCTCGACGATCGCCCTGTGCAATTACTCGCTGGAGACATTGTAACCATGGCCCCAGAAGCCGAACCTCATGCGTTTTTCATCGGAACCGGATTGGGCGATCGCGCAACCTCCAGGACGGGAATATATATCTCTCTCCATCCCTATCCTGAAAATATCTTCTGGCTGATTGAAGATTCGGGTAGTGCTGCACTACCTGCTAGTCTTTCCAACGACGAGTCCCATTATTGTGGGTGGGGGCTGAGGTTGGCTTAAAGGAGTCGAAATTGGCGCGGCTGGAGTTGGGTAGCTTGGGTCTGTTGCAGGATGGCGATCTCCCTGCCATCTTCCATCTGAATGAGGGTGTTCTCCCCCTCCTGAGTCCATTCTAAATCTTCTAGCCGTAATCCATGAGATAAGCCGAGGCGATCGCGCTCCAGGCTAAAGTCGGTAATCACGTCGGCGTCGCTATCGGGACGTAGGATGAATAGGTTGTTTCCCCCGCCTCCAGTTAACGTGTCTTGTCCTAAGTCTCCAGATAAGACCGTGTTTCCAGGACCCCCAATCAGGCGATCGTTTCCTTGACCCCCGAAGAGGGTATCCTCACCATCACCACTGTAGATGCGATCGTCCCCCTTATTGCCGAATAGGAGGTTGTTCCCCCCCTGTCCAAAAATGACGTCATCTTCCTCAAAGGCGGCGATGGTATCATTCCCCTCGCCGCCGATGAGGGTTTCTGGATGAGTCCCCACTCCCAAAATCAGTTGGTTGATAATCCTTCGTGAAGGGGGATTGGGTTCCCGCTCGGGTTCGGGCTCAGGTTTGGGTTCCCGCTCAGGTTCAGGAGTTGGCGGGTCGGGTTCTGGCTCGATGAGAGCCTTCTCGATGATATAGCGATCGCCCTCGGTAAATCCCTCACTCAAGGGAACACCCGCCAGATTGACGATGGTGGCTGTCTCTGGGAGAACATCCAGACGCAGGCTTCCCTCTCCAGTCACCCCCTCCAGGATGACCTCAATCACCGTTCCAGAGTCGGCGGAGACGGAGGCGATATCGGCTGCGGCGGTTCCGGTGGTGGTGAGGGTGAAATCCTCCACATCTACCTCCATCACCGGCTCACTAAAGTGGACTTCGTAGGTGACAACGTCTTGAGTTGTCACTTTATCGACATCTTCGGGTCGTTGAATGGCGATAATGGTGGGGGCATTTCCTGGGAATTCCCCAATCTCTTCAAGACTTTCTTTGATGGGGCTATAGGTTAATCTAAAATTGTCAATTGCAAAAGTATCTCTTCGGTTTTGACCGCTACTTTCTGAGAGGGCAACGATGCGAATTTGAACGGGTTCTGATTGATTGTTGATGTCATCATTAAATTCTAAGAGTTCCACCCCAGTCCTGAGAGGAGTGATGCCAAAAATGTCAGGGTCTTCATACAATCCTAAAGGAAAAAACTCTCCCGCTTCGCCGACTCGATAATCAATCGTCCAAGACGTAGAACGGTCTTGAACACTCAACAGTTGGGCTTCTAAGGAGAGGTGAAAGTCTTGGAATCCTTCTGTATTTGTGAGGGAGAAAACAAAGGCAGCACCGGGGTCTCCGAAGCTACCTGACTGACGAATGCCGAGGGCGCGATCGCCTGCCTGTCGTTGCTGTTCCGGTGCGGCTCCTAGCTCTAAGCCACTCTTAATCGATGCTAAATTTTTAAACGCCCCCTTCACCTCATTCCAAGTCGCTGGCTCGGGGTCAAAGACGTTGAGACTTCCTAAATTTGAGACCGTCGCCCCCGTATAAATTGCCCAACCATTGGGCAATCCCTCTCCTAATGTTGCAAAGTCTTCTTGGTACGATACACCCATCAAGTCAACTGTGGTCATGGCAACGCCCTTACATAACAACAGTGGCAACTCATGGCGGTCACCCTAGCTTGGGGCGATCGCAATTGCCAAGGGCATAGGTCAAGCAATCCTGACATTGTGAGCAAAGACAACTGACCTACCCTAGGTGCCTCTCTAGCTTGAAAGCCTTATCTATCCTGATTTATGAACCACTCCAGCTATCTAAGAGCAGAGGAACAGGACACAATTCTTAGAACACTATGGCAGTTTGCCAATTCCTTCGTTAGACTTGTCGCCATCTATCGACTCAACGAAAGATGCAACCCTGGGAGGTGATGATTCCCTGGAGGTGAGCCGGTGAGTGGAAGCCCCTGAAACCGCGTCTTAGTGAGTCAGAGAACGTTACTGACACAATCGAATGAGTCGGGTGCATCATGAAACCACATCAGCGTCGCCGAAGCCGGGGATTTACCCTGCCTGAGCTTCTGGTCGTTATTGTAATGGTCGGAATCCTGAGTTCACTATCCATCGTTGTTTGGGGGCATTTCACGGCTAATCAGGCCGTCAAACAGGGCAATGACGCGGTCTTTCTGGCTATTCGTTCAGCGCAAGTTCGAGCTAAAACCTCAAAAGTCCGATACCAGGCCAGCTTCCGAGGCGAGGCAGACCAAGCCTTGTGGGCCGTTCATCCTGTTAGCGTTCACCCCGATGAGGCTCAGTGGAATGCCCTACCGTTCCTCGTCCGCTACGATGAAGACAACAGCACCCTGCGACGGGTTCAAGGGGTGCGGCGGGTGGTGTTCGACCATCGAGGTCATGTCATGGGTCAACTTGGACGAATTACCGTATTTCATCGTGATAATCCTGAGTTACGGCGTTGTACCTTTGTCTCCACCCTATTAGGGACGATTCGCAAAACGCGGGATGACTGGTGTAAGCGATAACTCGATGAGGTTGACTCCTCGTTCCAGAGAATCATTTTGGCTAAGGGGGAGGTGTTGTATGGTGAGAGATGACCTGTTGCTATTGGTGGGGGAAATTCGCGAGAGTCAGTCGGTTCTCGAACGGTTGCAAGGGCTGTATGAGTCCTATGAGGGCCAGTTTTCTGACCCTAGTCAACGAGATGTACGGGATGCCGTCTTGTTGGCGGAGATTTTGTGTAATACCTACACCTGTATCGAAACCATTTTGTTTCGGATTGCTCGCCAGTTTGAGAATCATTTAGACCCGCAGCAGTGGCACAAGGAGTTACTGCAAAAAATGCCGATTGAAGTGCCTGGAGTGCGCCGGGCGGTGTTGTCGCGGGAGACCTATCGTCTGCTCGATGAACTGCGGCGATTTCGGCATTTTAAACGGGAGGATTATGAGTTTGATTATGATTGGCGGCGATTGGACTATCTCAGGTCCGTGTATGACCAGGTGCGTCCGTTGATTGGGGCAGATTTGCAGAGGTATGTGGATTTTATTTTGGTATTAGCTGATGAGCAGGATTAGGTAATTTGAGTTGAAATAATGTGGGCTAAGTTGGAATAAACTTGTCCTCATTATTATACATCTTGTGCTAAACTATTAAGGTAGAGTAAGATGGCAAAAATGGGAACTTTTTATTCATTAGGTATTGTGCAAGATTTTACGGCTAAAAGCACGGGGAATACCTCGATTGAGCCTCGTAATTTGGAGGTTGCCGTGGGCGATCGCCTTAATCTGGATTTATTTAGTCTTCGCCAAGAGCAAGGTGTGCTCTTGGGTCAGTTAAAGCCGGGAACACTCGAAGAACATCTTGAAGATTTTGTGCGGACGTTGAAACAGATTGCCAACCAGCATAGCCGGATTGATGAGTATTGGAACATCTATGGCTGTCAATGGGAAAATTACCCACTGGAGTACTGGGTGATGGAGTTCAAGAATGCTCAGGGTCAAGGGATTAAATTATCTGGGATGGCTCTGTTTCTGTTTATTGAGGGTAAAGTAGGGGCAGACGAGTTTGAGATTGAGCCATTACTCTTGAATTGGTTATTTCGCCACAGTTCTTTAGAAAATCCTCTCGCGGGGGCAGTTGTTAGTATAATTTTAGGTTAAGAACCCGGCGATCGCATCGCCTCAATTTAATCCCAATAGTGGGGATTGCTCTGGTGATGGGACAATCCCTTAACAGCTTTATCAACGATTCGGAGGACAGACATGGTTTCGGTAACTCAAGCTCAGTCCAAAATTACCCTAGAGGAGTTTTTAGCGCTTCCTGAAACCAAACCCGCCAGGGAATACATCGACGGAAACATCGAGCAAAAGCCAATGCCTCAAGGAGAACATAGTACCTTGCAAATTCGTCTGGGAACCGTAATTAATGAGGCTATCATTACAAAAAAAATAGGTCATGCTTTTACAGAGTTGCGCTGTACATTTGCGGGGCGCTCGGTTGTCCCCGATATCAGTGTTTTTACGTGGGAGCGCATCCCCAAAACTGAGGAAGGAAAAATAGCGAATCGTTTTGAGAGTCATCCGGATTGGGTGATTGAGATTTTATCTCCAGACCAATCGGCTAATCAGGTGATTCGGAAAATCTTATTTTGTATTCAGCAGGGAACTCAAATTGGATGGTTGATTGACCCCAAAGATGAGTCAGTGCTGATTGTTCAGCCCAACGTATTTCCCGAAATTAAACAGGGAGAAGACCGTTTACCGACCCTAGAGACGGTGGAAGATTTAGACTTATCAGCGCAAGAGCTGTTTTCTTGGTTGATAGTTCAATAAATGGAACACTTGTCGAATCCCGTTGTGGGGAGTTGGGGGAGGTTCAGTGACTCCAGACGCCGGGTGTCTTAACTTGAGGAGGAAAATCAATGACATTAAAACTCATGCCAATTTTGGAAAACGGTGATCGCCTCACTCGGACGGAGTTCGAGCGACGCTATCAGGTGTTGCCAGAGGTGAAGAAGGCGGAATTAGTGGAAGGGGTGGTTTATATGGCATCGCCAGTTCGTTATCAGCAACATGGAAAACCTCACAGTCAAATTATCACCTGGCTGCAAGTTTATGCTGCTGCTACCCCAGGGGTTGAGGTGGCGGATAATACAACAGTTCGCTTGGACTTGGACAATGAACCTCAACCCGATGCGCTTTTGCGCCTTGATGAGGGGGTGGGGGGACAGTCGCGGATTAGCGAGGACGACTATCTTGAGGGTACGCCGGAGTTGATTGTGGAGATTGCGGCGAGTACCGCCTCCTACGACCTCCACGATAAGTTTCGAGCCTATCGTCGCAATGGGGTTCGGGAGTATCTGGTGTGGGTGGTTCTGGAGGAGGAGTTTCGTTGGTATGTGCTGGAGGAGGGGGACTATCGCCAGCAGGAGCCGGATGGGGCGGGTTGTCTGAGGAGTCCGTTTTGGCCGGGGTTGCTGTTGGATGTGAAGGCGCTGTTGGCGGGGGAGATGGGGCCGGTGTTGATGAGGTTACAGGAGGAGATGGGTTCGCCGGAACATGAGCGGTTTGTGGAGAGGTTGGGGTCGGCTCAGTAGTGGTGTTTAGGAGGGGCATTCGTCGCTCAGTCGCCTCAGACACTCGGTGTCTTGACTTGGACAGTGACCTGATAGAGTGAGGGGAGTCTGTTGCGATCGCCGTCACAACATCCTGGCATCCTGGTGTTATGGCTGAGCCATGACACCGACGTGGGGCGGCTCTGCCACCTGATCTGAGGGAGTATAATGGTTTGTAAGGGCGAACCTTGGTCACTGAGCGATAGTCGAAGTGGTGGTGGTGGCGCGCCCTCCCTGATTTGAGGTTGGAGGCGACAGGGGAGATATTGGGTATGACTCAGGTGCGTGTTCAGGATACGCAGTTTTATGTTGACTGGGCGCTGTGGGGAGCTGTCTGATAGAAACTTGGAACTCTTATAGGAGCGGACGATGAAAACCATTGAAACTCAACAAGCCAAACAGCAATTAGATGAGATGATTGACCAGGTTATTATAGATGTTGAACCGACAATCCTACGGAATCAAAAGGGTCAAGAAGCGGTTTTGATGTCGTTAGAAGAGTTTAGTGCTTGGCGGGAAACGATTTATCTTTTATCCAATCCAGCCAATGCGTCTCATCTTCTTGAATCTATCAAGCAGGCTGAGTCAGGTCAGACTATCCTCAAGGAACTTCTGGATGAATGAAGGTAAGTTTTACTGAGTTGGCTTGGTCTGATTATCTCTGGCTACAAAAGAAGGATAAGAGGCTTTTAAAACGGGTAAATCTTCTGATTAAAGATGTGATGAGGGATGCGTTTGAGGGGATTGGCAAGCCAGAACCTTTGAAGGGAAATTTATCGGGTTACTGGTCAAGGCGGATTGATGGGGAGCATCGTTTGGTGTATCAGGTGGTTGGAGATGAAATTTTAATTATTTCCTGTCGGTTTCACTATGAAAGATGACCAGAGAGGTTTAATATGAGTCACGCACAATACAAGGGGGGGCTTGTTGGGCTTAGACTCCCGGCTCTGTTGGTATGTTGTTTTATATTGGTTCCCTTGCTGGGTCTGAGCTTCATTTTGCACTATATCCTGGTTCATACTCAGCCGTTTTATCAGGGGTTAGGCTTTACTTGGGGGGGGGTCCCAGAAGCGGAGCGGTATTATGCAGAGGCGATTAGTTTGCCGTTATACTTCGGGTTAACGGAGTCAGCTCAGGATAGGGTGGTAGCCGTGTTGTGGGAGGTTTTATGGTGAGTCTAGGTCGGTCGAGTGTTGGAGAACTGATGCCAATTTTGGAAAGTGGAGACCGTTTGTCTCGGATTGAGTTCGAGCGGCGCTATCAAGGGATGCCGGAAGTTAAGAAGGCGGAGTTAGTGGAAGGGGTTGTTTACGTGGCCTCACCCCTACGGTATCGACAGCATGGCCAGCCTCATAGTGACATCATGACTTGGTTGGGGGTCTATCGGGCGGCAACTCCTGGGGTTTACTGTGCCGATAATGCTACGGTGCGACTGGATGGGAAGAATGAACCTCAACCCGATGCGCTGTTGCGTCTCGATGAGTCGTTGGGGGGACAGTCTCGGATTAGTGAGGATGATTATCTCGAAGGTGCGCCGGAGTTGATTGTGGAAATTGCGGCGAGTACGGCATCTTATGACCTCCATGATAAGTTGGAAGTCTATCGTCGTCATGGGGTTCGGGACTATTTGGTTTGGGTGGTGCTGGAACGGGAGTTTCGCTGGTATGTGCTGAAGGATGGGGATTATCGGCAGCAGGAGCCAGACGGTGCAGGTTGTCTGAGTAGTGCGATGTTTCCCGGCTTGCGATTGGATGTTGAGGCGCTGTTAGAGGGTCAAATGCAGCAAGTCTTGACCACGTTACAGGGAGGGATTACGTCGCCTGAACATCAGGCTTTTCTCAAGAACCTCCAGCGATCGCAATGATTGGGTAGGCGGATTGAGTGAGTCTTGTGTTAGGCTGTCTCCAATGTGGCGTTTTAGGATGACAACCCATGCCCACGTCCCTGAACAAGATTCTGAATGAAATTGAATATCCTGATTGTGATGGATTACCCATGGCAGAAGGTGACGCGGCGCGGGATGATTTAATTTATGGAACGGAGAGCCTGAAACTGCATTTTCAGCATCGCTCAGATGTCTATGTTTCGGGCAACTTATTTGTTTACTATGAACGGGGTAATCCGAAAGCTGTTGTGGCTCCCGATGTCTTTGTGGTGTTTGGGGTTGAGGATAAACAACAGTTATCGTATAAAGTCTGGGAAGAGAATGATACACTGCCCAGTTTCATTTTGGAAATCACCTCAAAAAGGACCCGCAGTGAAGACCAAGGCACGAAAAAAGGACTGTATGCCTATTTGGGCGTTCAGGAGTATTTTCAGTATGACCCTACCTCAGATTATTTAAGTCCCTCACTTCAAGGATTGCGTTTGCTGGATGGTAATTATTTTCCGATTCCTCCCCAAGAGAATGAACCCAGCTTAATCCTGTTTTCGGAGGTGTTGGGGTTAGAGTTACGACGCTTGCAGGACGGCAGTTTTCGCTTTTATAATCCTGAGACGGGAGAACGGCTCGGGAGTTTGAGGGAAATCGAGACATCCAGACAAGTGGAACGGGAAAAATCAGAGAAAATGGCGGAGCGATTACGGCAATTGGGCGTGAACCCTGATGATTTGTAGTTTGAGTGATGATGAAGGTTATTTTTCGGGTTGATTCATCTGCACAAATTGGCAGCGGACATTTGATGCGCTGTCGAACTTTGGCGGAGGCGTTGTTGGAGTTTGGGGGGATGGAGGATTTTCAGGCTTGGTTGCAGCAGTTGTCTGTCTAGAGTTGTTCGAGAATGCCGGGAGGTTCAGTTGTGAGTCGAGAAACATCAATGACATTGAAACTCATGCCAATTTTGGAAAACGGCGATCGCCTCACTCGGACGGAGTTCGAGCGACGCTATCAGGTGTTGCCAGAGGTGAAGAAGGCGGAATTAGTCGAAGGAGTGGTTTATATGGCATCGCCAGTCAGAGCGAGACAACATGGCCGACCTCACGGCTTCATTATGGGCTGGTTAATGGTGTATGCAGCGGCTACCCCGAATAGTATGGTGTTAGATAACACAACAGTTCGTCTGGACCTAGACAATGAACCTCAACCCGATGCGCTCTTGCGCCTTGATGAGGGGGTGGGGGGACAGTCTCGGATTAGCGAGGACGACTATATTGAGGGGGCGCCGGAGTTGATTGTGGAGATTGCGGCGAGTACGGCATCCTACGACCTCCATGATAAGTTGCGGGCCTATCGTCGCAATGGAGTTCGGGAGTATCTGGTGTGGGTGGTTCTGGAGGAGGAGTTTCGTTGGTATGTGCTGGAGGAGGGGGACTATCGGCGGCTGGAACCGGATGGGGCGGGTTGTCTGAGGAGTCCGTTTTGGCCGGGGTTGGTGCTGGATGTGAAGGCGCTGTTGGCGGGGGAGATGGGGCCGGTGTTGATGAGGTTACAGGAGGAGATGGGTTCGCCGGAACATGAGCAGTTTGTGGAGAGGTTGGGGTCGGGTCAGTAGTCGTACTTAGGAGAGTCATGAATCAGCGTACTTTACAGCTCAATTTGCCTAATACTATTGAACAAAGCGATGAAGAATTACGGTTGTTGATAGCAGCAAAGTTGTATGAAAATAAAACATTGACATCAGGACAAGCCGCAGAGTTGGCAGGTTTAAGCAAAAGAGACTTCATTGAACGGATTGGTGACTATAACGTATCGTTTTTTAGTACATCGATTGAAGATTTAGAGTCGGATATCACGAATGCCTAATGTTGTTATTGCCGATGCGAGTTGTTTGATTGTACTCAGTAAGATTGGGGAGTTAGAGCTGTTGTATTTGCTTTATGGTCAAGTTTACATTACTCCTGAAATAGAACGGGAATTTGGGGAAAATTTGCCCAGTTGGATTAGTGTTGAGACGGTTCAAAATAAAGCTTATCAAAAAAGTATTGAAACAGTATTAGATGTTGGAGAAGCATCTGCAATTGCTTTGGCGATAGAAAAAAGAGATTCGTTAGTCATTTTAGATGATTTAAAAGCTAGAAAATTTGCCAAGCAACTTAAGTTAGTTTTAACCGGAACTTTGGGTGTAGTTAGTAAAGCAAAAGAGCGGGGATATTGCGATAAAATCAAACCAATTATCCAGAAAATTGAGAAAAGCAATTTTCGGATTTCTCCGCAGATCATGAGTGATTTGTTGTCAAGGTATGGAGAAGAGTGAGGGCAATGACAAGTTCCGAGCCTATCGTCGCAATGGGGTTCGGGAGTATCTGGTGTGGGTGGTTCTGGAGGAGGAGTTTCGTTGGAGTCTGTGAGGGGGACTATCGCCAGCAGGAGCCGGATGGGGCGGGTTGTCTGAGGAGTCCGTTTTTTCCGGGTATGAGTCTCAGTGGTCGAGTTTGGAAAACTCGTCGAATCCCTTTGCGCTGCTGGTAATGGCTCATCTGAAGACTCAGGCGACGCGAGGGAATGCAGAAGACCGCGAAGGCTGGAAATGGACGTTGGTGCAATTGCTCTATGAACGCGATTATACTGAGGAGGAGGTGATTCGCTTCTTTCGGGTGTTGGATTGGATGATGACTTTGCCGTCGGTGTTGCAGGAGAGTTTTGATAGTAAGCTACGTCAGTATCAGGAGGAACGAAATATGCCGATTCTGAGTAATATTGAACGTCGGGCCTTGGAGACGGGTCGTCAGGAAGGTCGTCAGGAAGGTCGTCAGGAAGGTCGTCAGGAAGGTCGTCAGGAGGGACTGCTGGAGGCGACTCGGGTCGCGATCGCCGAGGTGCTGAGGGCGCGGTTTGGTCCGGTTCCGACGGCTGGGTTGGAACGGGTGAATCAGATCCGGGATGAGTCTCAATTGCGACGGCTGCTGCAAGGGGCGGCGTCGTTGCAGTCTTGGGGGTCGTTTGAGGAACTGTTAGAGGAGTTGGGGTAGGTTCAGTCACTCGGTGACCCTCGGTGTCTTAATCTGAGTGGGTTCGTTGGTAGATTGGGGGGAGTCTGTGGCGATCGCCCTCATGAAAACAGTACGGGCGAAAGATGCTCACCGAGCGATCGCCGAGGTGGTGGGGGTCGCCCTCCCTAATTTCAGTGGGGAAGCTATCCTGGAAATGTTGTATATGAACCCAGTTGGCGCGGTTGATGGAGTTCAAGGAAAAAAATTATGAATTCGGTGATTGTTTTTGAGGTATTTCAGGAAGAAGATGGTGGATTTGTCGCTGAATGCCTAACTGAAAATATTTTCACTCAAGGCGATAGCTGGGAAGCGTTACGTGCGAATGTTAATGAGGCAGTTAAAGGATATTATTTTGATACATCAAGCTTTCCTCACGTTAAGCTTCATTTAGTTAGGGAAGAGATGTTGGTGATTCAATAGGTGAGTCTGGTTCATGAAAATTCCCAGGGATTTGAAGGGACAATAGTTCGTGGAGGTTCTTTGTCGGTATTGGGATTATCAAGTCGTTCATCAACAGGGAAGTCATATTTCTTATTTTGGAGACTGAATCTCCCAGTCATCAAAGACTGAGTATCCCTAATCACAATCCTTTGCGACTGGGGACTCTCAATAGTATTTTAAGGGCGATCGCGTCTCATAAGGGTGTGACTAAGACTGATATCGTTAACACATTTTAATGTTTTAATATTTTGGCGATCGCACTGATGAAACCGGAAACCCCTAGGGGCGATGTGCTGGAGGAGGGGGACGATCGCCGGCTGGAGCCGGATGGGGCGGGTTGTCTGAGGAGTCCGTTTTTTCCGGGGTTGGTGCTGGATGTGAAGGAACTGTTGGCGGGGGAGATGGGGCCGGTGTTGATGAGGTGACAGGAGGGGATGGGTTCGCCGGAACCTGAGCCGTTTGTGGAGAGGTTGGGGTCGGGTCAGTAGTGGTGCTTAGGAGGGGCATTCGTCGCTCAGTTACTTCAGACACTCGGTGTCTTTGGAGACACCGGGTGTCTTGAGTTGAGGGCGATCGCCGTCAGGAAAATTGTAGGGGCGAAAAATTTTTCGCCCTGTTTGTTCCGTGGTAAAGTTTGAGTGGGTTTATGGCGCCATGAGGATTTTCAGGCTGGGTTGGCCGGTTTGGCTTAGGTTCGATGGTGTTGGCTAGCCGCTGAGGATGTTGGCTGGAGTCGTCAGTTGCGACTCCAGCAGCACCCAGGAACCCCTCCCAAGAGGGGATTTTGGGGAGGGTTTGGGGTACAATAAGGGGTGATGTGACCGGTCATCAGGAGTCAGCGCGGTGAAGACCCCCAATGCCAATTTTGACCAACCCTGGAAAGAGGCGATTGAAGATTATCTCGAACAGTTCCTGGAGTTCTTTTTTCCCCAGGTTCAGGCTCTGGTGGATTGGAGTCGCGGCTATGAGTCCCTGGATAAGGAATTGCAACAAATCAGTCCCGGTGCTGAGAGTGGGGAACGAGAGGGGGATAAACTGTTCAAAGTTTGGCAAAAAAATGGTGAAGCGGCCTATCTGCTGATTCACGTTGAGATTCAGAGTCAACGGGATAATCTGTTTGAGGAACGGATGTATGTGTATCATTATCGCTCCTTCGATATCCATAAAAGGGTGATTAGTTTGGCAATTCTTGGGGATGACCAGCCGAATTGGCGACCGGCAGGGTATGGCTATGAGTTGGCGGGCTGTTCCCTGGAGTTTAAGTTTCCTCAGGTGAAACTTCTGGATTATGAGTCTCAGTGGTCGAGTTTGGAAAACTCGTCGAATCCCTTTGCGCTGCTGGTAATGGCTCATCTGAAGACTCAGGCGACGCGAGGCAATGCACAAGACCGCGAAGGCTGGAAATGGACGTTGGTGCAATTGCTCTATGAACGCGATTATACTGAGGAGGAGGTGATTCGCTTCTTTCGGGTGTTGGATTGGATGATGACTTTGCCGTCGGTGTTGCAGGAGAGTTTTGATAGTAAGCTACGTCAGTATCAGGAGGAACGAAATATGCCGATTCTGAGTAATATTGAACGTCGGGCCTTGGAGACGGGTCGTCAGGAGGGACTACAGGAAGGTCGTCAGGAAGGACTACAGGAAGGTCGTCAGGAAGGACTACAGGAAGGACTACAGGAAGGTCGTCAGGAGGGACTGCTGGAGGCGACTCGGGTCGCGATCGCCGAGGTGCTGAGGGCGCGGTTTGGTCCGGTTCCCACGACGGGGTTGGAACGGGTGAATCAGATCCGGGATGAGTCCCAATTGCGACGGCTGCTGCAAGGGGCGGCGTTGGTGGAGTCTTGGGGGTCGTTTGAGGAACTGTTAGAGGAGTTGGGGTAGGTTCAGTCACTCCAGACCCTCGGTGTCTTAATCTGAGTGGGTTGGTTGATAGAGTGGGGGGAGTCTGTGGCGATCGCCCTCATGAAAACGGTACGGGCGAAAGATGGTCGGTGAGCGATCGCCGAGGTGGTGGGGGTCGCCCTCCCTAATTTCAGTGGGGAAGCTATCCTGGAAATGTTGTATATGAACCCAGTTGGCGCGGTTGATGGAGTTCAAGGAAAAAAATTATGAATTCGGTGATTGTTTTTGAGGTATTTCAGGAAGAAGATGGTGGATTTGTCGCTGAATGCCTAACTGAAAATATTTTCACTCAAGGCGATAGCTGGGAAGCGTTACGTGCGAATGTTAATGAGGCAGTTAAAGGATATTATTTTGATACATCAAGCTTTCCTCACGTTAAGCTTCATTTAGTTAGGGAAGAGATGTTGGTGATTCAATAGGTGAGTCTGGTTCATGAAAATTCCCAGGGATTTGAAGGGACAATAGTTCGTGGAGGTTCTTTGTCGGTATTGGGATTATCAAGTCGTTCATCAACAGGGAAGTCATATTTCTTATTTTGGAGACTGAATCTCCCAGTCATCAAAGACTGAGTATCCCTAATCACAATCCTTTGCGACTGGGGACTCTCAATAGTATTTTAAGGGCGATCGCGTCTCATAAGGGTGTGACTAAGACTGATATCGTTAACACATTTTAATGTTTTAATATTTTGGCGATCGCACTGATGAAACCGGAAACCCCTAGGGGCGATGTGCTGGAGGAGGGGGACGATCGCCGGCTGGAGCCGGATGGGGCGGGTTGTCTGAGGAGTCCGTTTTTTCCGGGGTTGGTTCGCTCAGTTACTTCAGACACTCGGTGTCTTTGGAGACACCGGGTGTCTTGAGTTGAGGGCGATCGCCGTCAGGAAAATTGTAGGGGCGAAAAATTTTTCGCCCTGTTTGTTCCGTGGTAAAGTTTGAGTGGGTTTATGGCGCCATGAGGATTTTCAGGCTGGGTTGGCCGGTTTGGCTTAGGTTCGATGGTGTTGGCTAGCCGCTGAGGATGTTGGCTGGAGTCGTCAGTTGCGACTCCAGCAGCACCCAGGAACCCCTCCCAAGAGGGGATTTTGGGGAGGGTTTGGGGTACAATAAGGGGTGATGTGACCGGTCATCAGGAGTCAGCGCGGTGAAGACCCCCAATGCCAATTTTGACCAACCCTGGAAAGAGGCGATTGAAGATTATCTCGAACAGTTCCTGGAGTTCTTTTTTCCCCAGGTTCAGGCTCTGGTGGATTGGAGTCGCGGCTATGAGTCCCTGGATAAGGAATTGCAACAAATCAGTCCCGGTGCTGAGAGTGGGGAACGAGAGGGGGATAAACTGTTCAAAGTTTGGCAAAAAAATGGTGAAGCGGCCTATCTGCTGATTCACGTTGAGATTCAGAGTCAACGGGATAATCTGTTTGAGGAACGGATGTATGTGTATCATTATCGCTCCTTCGATATCCATAAAAGGGTGATTAGTTTGGCAATTCTTGGGGATGACCAGCCGAATTGGCGACCGGCAGGGTATGGCTATGAGTTGGCGGGCTGTTCCCTGGAGTTTAAGTTTCCTCAGGTGAAACTTCTGGATTATGAGTCTCAGTGGTCGAGTTTGGAAAACTCGTCGAATCCCTTTGCGCTGCTGGTAATGGCTCATCTGAAGACTCAGGCGACGCGAGGCAATGCACAAGACCGCGAAGGCTGGAAATGGACGTTGGTGCAATTGCTCTATGAACGCGATTATACTGAGGAGGAGGTGATTCGCTTCTTTCGGGTGTTGGATTGGATGATGACTTTGCCGTCGGTGTTGCAGGAGAGTTTTGATAGTAAGCTACGTCAGTATCAGGAGGAACGAAATATGCCGATTCTGAGTAATATTGAACGTCGGGCCTTGGAGACGGGTCGTCAGGAGGGACTACAGGAAGGTCGTCAGGAAGGACTACAGGAAGGTCGTCAGGAAGGACTACAGGAAGGACTACAGGAAGGTCGTCAGGAGGGACTGCTGGAGGCGACTCGGGTCGCGATCGCCGAGGTGCTGAGGGCGCGGTTTGGTCCGGTTCCCACGACGGGGTTGGAACGGGTGAATCAGATCCGGGATGAGTCCCAATTGCGACGGCTGCTGCAAGGGGCGGCGTTGGTGGAGTCTTGGGGGTCGTTTGAGGACCTGTTAGAGGAGTTGGGGTAGGTTCACTCACTCGGTGACCCTCGGTGTCTTAATCTGAGTGGGTTGGTTGATAGATTGGGGGGAGTCTGTGGCGATCGCCCTCATGAAAACGGTACGGGCGAAAGATGGTCGGTGAGCGATCGCCGAGGTGATGCCGTTCGCCCTTTTTGACCGAACCTCCCACCGAACCTCCTGGTCATCCTGGTGTTATGGCTGAGCCATGACACCGATGTGGGGCGGCTCTGCCGCCTGATATGAAAAGGCAGTTGGGAGTTAGCATTAACTCGACAGTAAGCGATCGCCCAGCTCTGTCTAGCTCAGGAATGCTGAATCAAAACTCATCAACTGGGTATCATGGACCAAAGCCGTGGCAATGATAATTCGATCCGCAGGGTCGCGATGATGCTCCGGTAGCTGAGAGGCTTTTAAATCGAGTAACAACATGGACGAGGGTGGGGCAGGGGTATCTAAGACAATTGCCAATCCGAGTCAAGAGTGCCCGGTGTCGTTAGATCGTCCATGAGGCGAGCCGTACCGGCCAATTTTGGAGAGGGTTTTCGCCGGGGGGTCGGGGCGATTGATTCTTCAGAGGGGATAGGTAAGACAATCACTTCGTAATGCTGTTCACCACTGAATGATGGGGGTAAGTTGATGGCTAATTGTCGATTGACGGGTTGGGTGATGATTCGTAGGGCTTCCATAGCAATGAGGTTTAACCTGGGTGAGTTGGAACCCCTTGGGGGGTCAGGGATGTTGATGCTAACAGTCATTAGGGTAGAACAGCATTAGTCTAACATGGGCAGTTAAAGACTCAACTGCTCTATGAACGCGATTATCCTGAGGAGGAGGTGATTCGCTTCTTTCGGGTGTTGGATTGGATGATGACTTTGCCGTCGGTGTTGCAGGAGAGTTTTGATAGCAAGCTACGTCAGTATCAGGAGGAACGAAATATGCCGATTCTGAGTAATATTGAACGTCGGGCCTTGGAGACGGGTCGTCAGGAAGGTCGTCAGGAAGGTCGTCAGGAAGGACTACAGGAAGGACTACAGGAAGGTCGTCAGGAGGGACTGGTGGAGGCGACTCGGGTCGCGATCGCCGAGGTGCTGAGGGCGCGGTTTGGTCCGGTTCCGACGGCTGGGTTGGAACGGGTGAATCAGATCCGGGATGAGTCCCAATTGCGACGGCTGCTGCAAGGGGCGGCGTCGTTGGAGTCTTGGGGGTCGTTTGAGGAACTGTTAGAGGAGTTGGGGTAGGTTCAGTCACTCGGTGACCCTCGGTGTCTTAACCTGAGACAGTGACCTGATAGAGTGGGGGAAGTCTGTTGCGATCGCCCTCATGAAAACGGATAAGCTTTTTTACCGCATCTTTCTGTTGGAACCGAACTTGGTGGCGGAGTTAATCCCGGGCCTACCCCCGGACTGCCGCTTTGACTATTTTGCCCCAGTCCTGAAGGAGCGGGAACGCCGCTTGGATGGTCTGTTGATGCCCCTGGGGGATGACCCAAGTTTACCATTGGTGTTTCTAGAGGCCCAGATGCAAAGAGACCCTGGGTTTTATCGCCGTTTTTTTGCCCAGGTGTTTCTCTATCTGGAACAGTATGAAGTGACGCGACCTTGGCGGGGTCTGTTGTTGTTCCCTCGCCGCACCTTGAATTTTGGGGAAGAAGACCCCTATCGAGGGGTGTTGGCGACGCAGGTGGAGCGGTTTTATCTGGAGGATTTGATTCCGTTAGAGGAGTTGACGCCGAATTTGGCTCTGTTGCGATTGTTGGTGTTATCGGAGGAGGAGGCCCCGGAGAAGGCTCGTCAGCTATTGGCGCAAGGGGGGACGGAGCGGGAGTTTGAACGGCGGCTGGATTTAGTCGAGAGTATAATGGTCAGTAAGTTCCCTAATTTGAGTTTGGAGGCGATACGGGAGATGTTAGATATTACTCAGGTCCGTGTTCAGGATACGCAGTTTTATAAGGATGTGTTGCAGAAGACCCAGGGGCAGGTGGAGTCTGACCTAGTGCTGCGTCAGTTGACTCGGCGCTGTGGGGAGCTGTCTGAGGACCAGCGGCAACGGGTTAAGGACTTGTCGGCCCCTCAGCGGGAGGCTCTGGCGGAGGCGTTGTTGGAGTTTGGGGGGATGGGAGATTTTGAGGCTTGGTTGGCGGGTTTGGCTTGAGGTCAGTCACTCCAGACCCTCGGTGTCTTAATCTGAGTGGGTTAGCTGATAGAGTGAGGGGAGTCTGTTGCGATCGCCCTCATGAAAACGGATAAGCTTTTTTACCGCATCTTTCTGTTGGAACCGAACTTGGTGGCGGAGTTAATCCCGGGCCTCCCCCCGGACTGCCGCTTTGACTATTTTGCCCCAGTCCTGAAGGAACGAGAACGCCGCTTGGATGGTCTGTTGATGCCCCTGGGGGATGACCCAAGTTTACCATTGGTGTTTCTAGAGGCCCAGATGCAAAGAGACCCTGGGTTTTATCGCCGTTTTTTTGCCCAGGTGTTTCTCTATCTGGAACAGTATGAAGTGACGCGACCTTGGCGGGGTCTGTTGTTGTTCCCTCGCCGCACCTTGAATTTTGGGGAAGAAGACCCCTATCGAGGGGTGTTGGCGACGCAGGTGGAGCGGTTTTATCTGGAGGATTTGATTCCGTTAGAGGAGTTGACGCCGAATTTGGCTCTGTTGCGATTGTTGGTGTTATCGGAGGAGGAGGCCCCGGAGAAGGCTCGTCAGCTATTGGCGCAAGGGGGGACGGAGCGGGAGTTTGAACGGCGGCTGGATTTAGTCGAGAGTATAATGGTCAGTAAGTTCCCTAATTTGAGTTTGGAGGCGATACGGGAGATGTTAGATATTACTCAGGTCCGTGTTCAGGATACGCAGTTTTATAAGGATGTGTTGCAGAAGACCCAGGGGCAGGTGGAGTCTGACCTAGTGCTGCGTCAGTTGACTCGGCGCTGTGGGGAGCTGTCAGAGGACCAGCGGCAACGGGTTAAGGACTTGTCGGCCCCTCAGCGGGAGGCTCTGGTGGAGGCGTTGTTGGAGTTTGGGGGGATGGGAGATTTTGAGGCTTGGTTGGCGGGTTTGGCTTGAGGTCAGTCACTCCAGACACTCGGTGTCTTAATCTGAGTGGGTTAGCTGATAGAGTGAGGGGAGTCTGTTGCGATCGCCCTCATGAAAACGGTACGGGCGAAAGATGGTCGGTGAGCGATCGCCGAGGTGATGCCGTTCGCCCTTTTTGACCGAACCTCCCACCGAACCTCCTGGTCATCCTGGTGTTATGGCTGAGCCATGACACCGATGTGGGGCGGCTCTGCCGCCTGATCTGAGGAGGAGGCGACCCGGAAGGCTCGTCGCTGGCTCAAAGCGGCACGGAGCGAGAGTTTGAGCGGTGGCTGGATTGAGTATGTAGGGGCGAACCCTTGTGGTCGCCCATGGTCGGTAAATTCCCTAAGTTGAGTGTCGTTCGAGAATGCCGGGAGGTTCAGTTGTGAGTCGAGAAACATCAATGACATTGAAACTCATGCCAATTTTGGAAAGTGGCGATCGCCTCACTCGGACGGAGTTCGAGCGACGCTATCAGGTGTTGCCAGAGGTGAAGAAGGCGGAATTAGTCGAAGGAGTAGTTTATATGGCATCGCCAGTCAGAGCGAGACAACATGGCCGACCTCACGGCTTCATTATGGGCTGGTTAATGGTGTATGCAGCGGCCACCCCGAATAGTATGGTGTTAGATAACACAACAGTTCGTCTGGACCTAGACAATGAACCTCAACCCGATGCGCTCTTGCGCCTTGATGAGGAGGTGGGGGGACAGTCGCGGATTTGTAGGGGCGAAAAATTTTTCGCCCCTACTATATTGAGGGGGCGCCGGAGTTGATTGTGGAGATTGCGGCGAGTACGGCATCCTACGACCTCCATGATAAGTTGCGGGCCTATCGTCGCAACGGAGTTCGGGAGTATCTGGTGTGGGTGGTTCTGGAGGAGGAGTTTCGTTGGTATGTGCTGGAGGAGGGGGACTATCGCAGGCTGGAGCCGGATGGGGCGGGTTGTCTGAGGAGTCCGTTTTTTCCGGGGTTGCTGTTGGATGTGAAGGCGCTGTTGGCGGGGGAGATGGGGCCGGTGTTGATGAGGTTACAGGAGGGGATGGGTTCGCCGGAACATGAGCAGTTTGTGGAGAGGTTGGGGTCGGGTCAGTAGTCGTACTTAGGAGAGTCATTCGTCGCTCAGTTACTTCAGACACTCGGTGTCTTGACTTGGACAGTGACCTGATAGAGTGAGGGGAGTCTGTTGCGATCGCCCTCATGAAAACGGTAGGGGCGAAAAATTTTTCGCCCCTACCGCATCTTTCTGTTGGAACCGAACTTGGTGGCGGAGTTAATCCCGGGCCTACCCCAGGACTGCCGCTTTGACTATTTTGCCCCAGTCCTGAAGGAACGAGAACGCCGCTTGGATGGTCTGTTGATGCCCCTGGGGGATGACCCGAGTTTGCCATTGGTGTTTCTAGAGGCCCAGATGCAAAGAGACCCTGGGTTTTATCGCCGTTTTTTTGCCCAGGTGTTTCTCTATCTGGAACAGTATGAAGTGACGCGACCTTGGCGGGGTCTGTTGTTGTTCCCTCGCCGCACCTTGAATTTTGGGGAAGAAGACCCCTATCGAGGGGTGTTGGCGACGCAGGTGGAGCGGTTTTATCTGGAGGATTTGATTCCGTTAGAGGAGTTGACGCCGAATTTGGCTCTGTTGCGATTGTTGGTGCTGTCGGAGGAGGAGGCCCCGGAGAAGGCTCGTCAGCTATTGGCGCAAGAAGCGACGGAGCGGGAGTTTGAGCGGCGGCTGGATTTTGGTATGTAGGGGCGAACCCTTGTGGTCGCCCATGGTCGGTAAATTCCCTAATTTGAGTTTGGAGGCGATACGGGAGATGTTAGATATTACTCAGGTGCGTGTTCAGGATACGCAGTTTTATAAGGATGTGTTGCAGAAGACCCAGGGGCAGGTGGAGTCTGACCTAGTGCTGCGTCAGTTGACTCGGCGCTGTGGGGAGCTGTCTGAGGAGCAGCAGCAACGGGTTAAGGACTTGTCGGCCCCTCAGCGACAGGCCCTGGCGGAGGCGTTGTTGGAGTTTGGGGGGATGGAGGATTTTCAGGCTTGGTTGACGGGTGTGGTTTAGTCACTCCAGACACCGGGTGTCTTTGGAGACACTCGGTGTCTTGACCTGAGTGCGATCGCCCTCATGAAAACAGTACGGGCGAAAGATGGTCGGTGAGCGATCGCCGAGGTGATGCCGTTCGCCCTTTTTGACCGAACCTCCCACCGAACCTCCTGGTCATCCTGGTGTTATGGCTGAGCCATGACACCGATGTGGGGCGGCTCTGCTGCCTGATCTGAGAAGGAGCAATGATAATTCGAGCCGCAGGGTCGCGATGATGCTCCGGTGGCTGAGTTTAAGGCGATCGCTCCATGGGGAAGACCCGAATCTCTCCTTCCAGTGCGGCACAGACTCATTCGTGGAGAGGAAGAGACCGTTCGACTCGCAGGCGTTGGGTTGAGTCGCTCAGTCACTCCAGACAGGGGGATGGCGTGGGAAACTTTTGTCGGGGGATGGCGTCGGGAAAACTGATGCTGATAGAGTAGGGGGGGGCTTGTTGGGCTTTTAGACTCCCGGCTCTGTTGCTATATTGTTTTATATTGTTTCCCTTGCTGGGTCTGAGTTTGAATGATGTTTGATGGTAAGGCGATTTTAATTACAGGTGGGACTGGGTCTTTTGGGAAGCATTGTGTGAAAACCTTGCTGGAACGCTATTCTCCCAGTAAGGTGATTGTCTATTCTCGGGATGAGTTGAAACAGTTTGAAATGGGGCAGGTGTTTGATGCCCCGGCGATGCGTTACTTTTTAGGGGATGTTCGAGATGTGGAACGCCTTAAATTGGCGATGCGAGATGTGGATTATGTGATTCATGCGGCGGCGCTGAAGCAAATTCCGGCGGCGGAGTATAATCCTATGGAATGTATTAAGACCAATATTTACGGGGCTAATAATGTTATTGATGCGGCGCTGTCTCAGGGGGTAAAAAAGGTGGTGGCTCTATCGACGGATAAAGCCGTTAATCCGGTGAATCTTTATGGAGCAACAAAGTTGGCGTCCGATAAGTTATTTGTGGCGGCAAATAATATCACAGGGACGTTAAAGACTCGTTTTTCTGTAGTTCGCTATGGCAATGTTTTGGGGTCGCGAGGGTCGGTGGTTCCCTTTTTTAAACAGTTGATTGCCGAGGGAGCGACGGAGTTGCCGATTACTGACCCCCGGATGACTCGCTTTTGGATTACCCTCCAGGAGGGAATTGATTTGGTGCTGAAAAGCTTTGAACGAATGCAGGGGGGAGAAACTTTTGTTCCTAAGATTCCTTCGATGAAGATGACGGAGATGGCTAAGGCTCTAGCGCCTCAGTTGCCTCATAAAATTGTGGGGATTCGACCGGGGGAAAAATTGCATGAGGTGATGTGTCCCGGGGAGTCGTCTCATTTAACTGTTGAGTTTCCAGACCATTATGTGATTATGCCGACGATTGAGTATTCCTATAAGGCCGATTATCGGCGCAATGCTTTGAGTGAAACCGGTAGTCCGGTGGCTGATGGGTTTGTGTATAGTTCGGATACTAATACCGATTGGTTGACGGCTGAGGCGTTATTGGAACGGTTGGGCTGATGGCAGAGTATATTCCCTATGGTCGTCAGGACATTTCCCCTGAGGATGTTGAGGCGGTGGTGCAGGTGTTGCGCTCGGACTGGATTACTCAGGGACCGGCAATTGCTCGCTTTGAGGAGGCGGTGGCTGAGTATTGTGGGGTGCGCTATGCCGTGGCGGTGACCAGTGCGACGGCGGCCTTGCATTTGTCCTGTTTGGCGGCGGGGTTGGGACCCGGGGATAGGCTCTGGACTTCGCCGAATACGTTTGTGGCTTCGGCGAATTGTGGCTTGTATTGTGGGGCTGATGTGGATTTTGTGGATATTGACCCCCAGAGCTATAACTTGAGTGTGGCGGCGCTGGAGGAGAAGTTGCTGGAGGCTCAGCGGCGGGGACGGTTGCCGAAGCTGCTGGTTCCGGTGCATTTGGCGGGACAGTCTTGTGAGATGGAGCAGATTGGGGTCCTGGCTCGTCGCTATGGGGTGACGGTGCTGGAGGATGCGTCTCATGGGATTGGCGCTCGTTATCAGGGAAAGCCGGTGGGATGCTGTGAGTATTCGGATATGGCGGTGTTTAGCTTCCATCCGGTGAAGATTATTACCACGGGGGAAGGGGGGATGGTGGTGACGAATCGGCAGGATTTGTATGAACGGCTGATTCGGTTGCGGACTCATGGGATTACTCGGCGTGAGGATTGGCTGACGGAGGCGAGTCATGGCCCCTGGTACTATCAGCAGTTGGAGTTGGGGTTTAATTATCGGATGACGGATATTCAGGCGGCGTTGGGGGCGAGTCAGATGGGGCGGTTGGATGAGTTTGTGGCCCGTCGTCGGGGTTTGGCGCGTCGCTATGATAGGGTATTGCAAGGGTTGCCGATAACATTGCCGGTGCAGGGGGCTGAGATGGAGTCGAGTTGGCATTTGTATGTGATTCGCTTGCAGCTAGAGAAGCTGGGGAAGACCCATCGACAGGTGTTTGAAGGGTTGCGGAGTGCTGGGATTGGGGTGAATTTGCACTATATCCCGGTTCATACTCAGCCGTTTTATCAGGAACGGGGCTTTGCTTGGGGGGATTTCCCGGAGGCGGAGCGGTATTATGGGGAGGCGATTAGTTTGCCGCTGTATTTTGGGTTGACGGAGTCGGCTCAGGATAGGGTGGTGGCTGTGCTGGGGGAGGTTTTGGGATGATGGGTCAATGGGGTCTGTTGATGAAGTCTATTTGGTGTCATGACCGGTATGATGGGGGAAATAATTTTAGTTGTAAATTATCGCGGTTAGAATGAGAGCTTATAGGCGAAAAGATGTGAATTCATCCTAAAGGAATATTACTTCAGATTTAAGTTTTAGAAACTGACATGTGGTAAAGATGCAAAAAGAAGTTTTTCTTGAATCAGAGGGTGATCGTTGGTTATCGCGAAATAAAGAACGCTGTACGCAACGTTCTCTGCCCCAAGATGATCCTATTTTGTTGCAAATCATAGATTTATCTCTTCCAGCGAGTTCAAAGGTTCTAGAACTTGGTTGTGGCGCAGGAAAACGTTTAGCTTGGATGCAAGAGAATTTGGAATTTTGCTGTAGTGGTATAGATCCCTCTGCTGAAGCAATAAAGATAGCTGAAAAAAGCTCTATTCAAGCAATCCAGGGAACGGCTGATGATTTACCATTTAAAACAGCAGAATTTGATGTTGTTATTTTTGGCTTTTGTTTATACCTATGTGATCGCAGTGACTTGTTTAAAATTGCTTCTGAAGCTGATCGAGTTTTGAAAGATCCAGGTTGGCTAGTTATCAAAGATTTTTATGCTACTACACCATCTAAGCGACCCTACCATCATCGGTCTGGTATCTTTACCTACAAGATGGACTACCGAACACTGTTTTCTTGGCATCCTAGCTATACCTGCTTGACTCATCAGGTGCGCCATCATGTTGACCAAACCTATACGGACGATAGTCAAGAATGGGTAGCACTGTCCGTTATGAGAAAAAATTCTATGGGGAGTAGTTAGTAGAGATGAAACGTCTAGCATTAGGGACTGCTCAGTTTGGCTTGTCCTATGGGGTAGCTAATCAGCAGGGTCAGGTTAGTATAGACCAGGTTGCGGAGATTCTTAGGGTTGCTAGTGCTGTTGGAGTCGATACCCTAGATACGGCAATCGCTTACGGTGAAAGTGAGCAAGTGCTGGGTCAAGTAGGTGTGAGTTCATTCAAAATCATCTCTAAACTGCAAGCACTCTCCGACGAATCCCTAGATTTACAAAAACAGGTCATCGACTCGGTCGAAAGCTCTTTAGAACGACTCAGAATAACGCAACTCTATGGTTTATTACTGCATCGTCCAGGGCAGTTGCTGAGTAATCAAGGAGTAACCTTATATCAAGCTTTGCAAGACTTAAAGAATAAGGGTTTGGTCAAAAAAATTGGTATTTCTATCTATAGTCCAACGGAGCTAGAAGCTTTATGTCGTTCTTTTGAGTTTGATTTAATTCAAGCTCCATTTAATATATTTGACCGTCGTTTAGAAAGGCAAGGATGGCTGGACAAGTTAAAAAAGAAAGGGGTAGAGGTTCACAGTCGCTCTGTTTTTCTACAGGGTCTGCTTTTGATGGATTCAGCTAGTCGTCCTCAATACTTTGAACGCTGGGAATTTCTATTTAAACGATTAGAAGAATGGTGCAAAACTGAGAATCTAACCTTACTTGAAGCTTGCTTAGGAACTGCATGGTTAAACCAAAATATTGATAAGATTATTGTTGGTGTCGATTCTCTAGCACACTTGCAAGAAATTGTAGCTACAATTACAGACGAATTGTTACTACCTCCTGATGATTTATACTGTGAGGATACTCGCTTGATAAACCCTAGTGAATGGAAGTTATCATGAAGACTTTAGCCATCGTCCAGGCTCGCATGGGATCAACTCGTTTTCCGAATAAAGTGATGCGTCCTATTTTGGAAACTCCCATGATTGGACTTTTACTTGAGCGCCTAGCCCAAGCCAAGAAGATTGATAAAATCATCTTGGCAACCTCTGTCAATAAAATTAATCAATCTTTGGTTGACTATGTTGCTGATTTAGGTTATGAAGTCTATCAAGGAAGTGAAGATGATGTACTTGATCGATATTATCAAGTTGCTAGTATTTACCAGCCAGAAATAGTTGTTCGCATTACAGGAGATTGTCCCCTAATTGAACCTGAAGTAGTTGATGACGCAATCTCAACGTTTCAGTCCTCCAACATCGACTACCTCAGTAATGTAAGTCCCCCAACCTATCCCGATGGTTTAGATGTTGAAGTCTTTTCCTTTACTGCCTTAGCTCAAGCTTGGCAAGAAGCTCGCAAAGCTCAAGAACGAGAGCATGTTACTCCCTACATTCGAGAGTCAGCTAAGTTTAAATTACTGAACATCACACATCCTGAGAATTGTGCAAATCGGCGCTGGACTGTGGATGAACCAGAAGACTTTGAAGTCGTAAAAAATATTTTTCAATATTTTGCTCCCCGCCGTGACTTTAGCTGGTTGGAAGTGCTGAGACTAGAACAGCAGCATCCTGAACTGTTTAGCGCTAATCAACATCTCGTTCGTAATGAAGGAGCAACCCTTGGCAAAGGACAAAAACTCTGGAAACGAGCCAAGCGGGTGATTCCTGGCGGAAATATGCTTTTATCTAAACGAGCGGAAATGTTTCTTCCGGAAAAATGGCCCGCTTATTTCAGTAAAGCTAAGGGCTGCTATGTGTGGGATATGGATGGGCATCAATATATTGATATGTCGATTATGGGAATTGGGACCAATATACTTGGTTATGGACATCCCGAAGTAGATGAGGCAGTACATCAAGCAGTACATCAGGGTAACATGTCCACTTTGAACTGCCCAGAAGAGGTTTATCTGGCTGAGCGTTTGGTGGAATTACATCCCTGGGCAGATATGGTTAGGTTTGCTCGAACGGGTGGAGAGGCTAATGCGATTGCTATCCGTATTGCTCGTGCAGCATCCGGGAAAGATAAGGTGGCAATTTGCGGCTATCATGGCTGGCATGACTGGTATTTAGCCGCGAATTTGGGTGATGATGGTAATCTGGCTGGACATTTGCTACCCGGATTAGAGCCGAATGGGGTTCCATCTACTCTGAAAGATACAATTTATCCTTTTCGGTATAACGACTTTAACCAACTTGAGGCTTTGGTTCAAGCTCATGATATCGGGACTATTAAAATGGAGGTATCCCGCAGTGAACCTCCTAAACATAATTTTTTGAATAAGGTTAGAAAACTGGCTACGGATAAAGGAATTGTCTTGATTTTTGATGAATGTACTTCTGGATTTCGTCAAACCCTTGGAGGCTTACACAAGCTATATGGCGTTGAACCTGACATGGCTATGTTTGGTAAAGCTTTGGGCAATGGTTATGCGATTACTGCCACAATTGGACGGCGAGAGGTTATGGAGGCGGCTCAACGTACATTTATTAGTAGCACATTCTGGACTGAGCGAATTGGTCCAACGGCTGGACTAAAAACTTTAGAGGTTATGGAAAAAATGCAGTCTTGGAATCTCATTACTGAGACAGGACATGAAATTCGTCGGCGGTGGACTGAACTGGCTAACAGGCAAAACTTAGATATTCAAATTTCAGGCTTGCCAGCTTTAAGTGTTTTTAGCTTCCCCAGTCCCAAAATGCTGGAGTATAAAACGCTGATTACTCAAGAGATGCTGAAAAAAGGTTATTTAGCGGCTACCAGTGTTTATGTTTGTACGGAACATAAGCCGGAGATTATTGATGGTTATTTTGAAGCTCTCGAACCAATTTTTGCAACGATTGCTCAGTGTGAAGAGGGTCAAGATATTGAAGCACTTCTAGAAACGAACGTTTGTCATGGTGGATTTAAGCGGTTGAATTGAATTGGTGATGGCTTCTGAGACCCTCCATTGTTTCTGTACTCTGTTTGACATCTTATTTTCACTAAATTTTTTTAGACCGGCATGAGCCAAAAAACTCTAATTATCGCCGCTCACCCTGATGATGAAGTCCTCGGATGCGGTGGGACGATCGCCGCCCAAACCAGTCAGGGAACCTCTGTACAGGTGATGTTTCTAGCCGATGGGGTGTCCTCCCGTGGGGGTGAAGCATCTGCCGAACTTCAACGCCGTCATCATGCCGCTCACACCGCTGCTGAGTTATTAGGGATTGAATCGGTCAGTTTCGCTGACTTCCCCGATAATCAACTGGATACGGTTCCCCTACTCAGGATTGTCCAACGGATTGAGGACAGGATTACCCAGTACCAACCGGATACGATTTTGACTCACCATGCTGGAGATGTGAATATCGACCATCAGCGAGTTCATCAGGCTGTTATCACGGCTTGTCGTCCTCAGCCGGGACATCCCGTGAAAACCTTGCTTCTGTTTGAAGTTCCATCGAGTACGGAATGGCAACCCCCCGGTTCCGCTGCTGCATTTTTGCCGAACTGGTTTATTGATATTTCTGATACCCTAGAGGGTAAACTGGAAGCCCTCGCCGCCTATGGCGAAGAACTGCGAGACTTTCCCCATCCTCGTTCTGTTGAGGCAGTTAAAGCGTTGGCTCGCTGGCGGGGTGCAACGGTGGGGGTTAGGGCAGCTGAGGCGTTTGTCTTGGGCAGGCGGATTGGGTGAGTTTTCTTGCTTCCCCTGTTGATTCACGAATCAGGTCATCGTTCATTGATTCTTAGATTAGGAGCGTCGTGAAAGTTATTTTTCGGGTTGATTCATCTGCACAAATTGGCAGCGGACATTTGATTCGCTGTCGGACTTTGGCGGAGGAGTTACGGCGGCGGGGGGCTGAGGTGCGCTTTATCTGTCGCGAACATCGGGGGAATTTGATTCATCTACTCAGTCAAGCTGCCTTTCCGGTGACGGTTCTGCCTCCCCCTCCCGAGAGTTCAGGAGAGATGAGGGAGGACTATCAGGCTTGGTTGGGTGTCTCTGGGGAAACCGATGCACAGGAGACTCTATTGGCCTTGGGAGGCGAGTCTGCTGATTGGTTGGTGGTAGACCATTATGGACTCGATGCCGTTTGGGAGCGGCAGTTACGTCCCCAGGTGAAACAGATTTTGGTGATTGATGATTTGGCCAATCGTCCCCATGATTGTGATGTGCTGCTAGACCAGAATTATAGTCAGTTGGGGGAACGGCGGTATCAGGGATTGGTTCCCCACTCCTGTCGTCTGCTTCTTGGTCCCCGTTATGGGCTATTACGCCCGGAATATCAGCTCTATCGTCAAACCCGCTCTCCCCATCGGGGACAGGTGCGGCGGGTATTGGTGTTTTTTGGCGGGACGGATTCTCAGAATATGACGGGGAAGGCGCTGGAGGCGTTGTCGTCGTCGGAGTTTGAGGGAATATCCGTGGATGTGGTAGTGGGGGCGAACAATCCCCACCGGGGAGAACTGGAACAGTTGGTGGAGGCCCGTCACTCGGCGGGGATTGGGGAAACGAGGCTCTACTCGACTCGGCCCCATTTGGCGGACTTGATGGCTCAGGCGGATTTGGCGTTGGGGGCGGGGGGGACAACCACTTGGGAACGCTGTTGTTTAGGACTGCCCACGGTGGTGGTTAGCATTGCTGAGAACCAGGTGGCGGCTTGTGAGGCGTTGCAGGCTGAGGGGGTGATTCAGTATTTAGGTGCGGCGAGTCATATCAACGTCACTCAGTTGAGAACAGTTCTCTGTGAGTGGTTGGGGCAGCCATCGCAGTTGCAGGACATGTCGGTGCAGGGGCAACTGCATGTCGATGGACTGGGAACTCAGCGAGTAGCGGAGTGTCTGAAACCCACGGCGTTAGAACAATTGACATTGCGATTGGCCAGAGTAGAGGACATGGCACTCTACTATGATTGGGTGAATGAGCCAGACGTTCGCCGTCAGTCCTGGAATCAAGAGCCAATTGGTTGGAACAGTCATCAAACCTGGTTTCAAGGGAAGATGGCTGACCCGAATTGCTATTTGGGGGTTTTGGAGGCGGACGGCCTACCCGTGGGACAGATTCGTTTTGATATTCAGGGAGAGGACGCGGTCATCGATTATTCTCTGGATAGGCTGGTTCGAGGTCGCGGTTGGGCAACGCCTCTAGTGCGTCTGGGACTAAAGTTGCTGAACAATGTCAAACCCACTTATCTATATGCCGAGGTAAAGCCGGAGAATCGGCCGTCTGCAGCTGTATTTTTGCGGCTAGGGTTTCAGGAAGAATCTTCCCCCCCCCTACTACAACGGACAGGATTTCAGAACCGCCGCGTCTTTCGCTTACCATTCTCTCAGATGCGGATGGCTGGCTCAATGATAGTCTCCCCAAACTCGTCCTAGGCTGGTTGGAGGAGGGGCATCGAGTTCTCTGGACTCATGAGGTCAAGGATTTGCGGGGAGGGGATTTATGTTTCTATCTCAGTTGTGGGCAACTTGTCCCCGCATCGGTTCGTCAAAGGTTCCAGCATAATCTTGTGGTTCACGAGAGCGATTTGCCCCAGGGGAAAGGGTGGTCGCCTTTGACTTGGCAAATCCTGGAGGGGCGCAATTCCATCCCGGTGACGATGTTGGAGGCGGTTGAACGGGTTGACAGTGGCGATATTTATCTGCAAGAGTGGCTAGAGTTCCAAGGAGGTGAACTGATTGATGAGTTACGTCAGGCTCAGGGAGAAGCAACGTTGAGGCTCTGTCGTCGCTTTGTCGCCGATTATCCAAAGATTTTGCGGCAGGCGCAACCCCAGCGGAGCGAAGAGTCGTTTTATCCCCGTCGCAGACCGCGAGATAGCCAACTGGATGTTCAGGGGTCTCTAGCTGAACAGTTTTCTCTGCTACGGGTGGTGGATAATGAGCGGTATCCGGCGTTTATTGACTATAATGGTCGGCGGTATGTCTTAAAGGTGACGGCATTGGGTTAGATTTGTGGGCAATCCGGGGATTTTATGGTGAAATGAGTCTGAAAGCTCCATGAGTTAGGGCGACCACAAGGGTTCGCCCCTGCGACGATGGGGGTAGATTTTCGTATTTTGTGTTAGGGGTTGACTAGGAGGGGGAGGAACTTGGTAATGGACACGGTTGAACAGGTTGGTCAAGTTAAAATCATTCGGCGAGATAGCTTGTCGGGGATTTTGCCAAACCTACAAAGCCTGTTGGAACTTTGTTATCCCAAGCCTCCCAAAGATGTATTTTATCGTGTTTTAGAGCAATATAAAACAGGTTTCCCTGTCTATGCTGCGGTTAGAAAAGAGGAAGAGATTATTGGATTTGCTTATTTATGTCCAAATAGTAAAGGGGGAACGTTAGAAACTTTGGCAGTACACCCTGATTTTCAAGGATTGAGGGTCGGGTCGAAGATAGTCGAGGAGATTTTAAAAAAACATCTAGGTGTTATTCAGATTACGACTAGAGTTCCTATCTTTTTTGAAAAGCTAGGATTCAAGCAGGTTTTTACCTTGCCAGATGGGTCACATTTCATGATATGTCCTAATTTTGAAGTCTAAATATTTAAACCGTCATGCCAACAGCTATTCAAATCTCCCATCGCACAGTTTCTCAACAGCATTCCCCCTTTATCATTGCGGAGATGTCTGGTAATCATAACCAGTCCCTTGACCGGGCCTTAGCCATTGTTGAAGCCGCCGCCAAAGCTGGGGTTCACGCCCTTAAACTCCAGACCTACACAGCGGATACGATGACCCTGGATTTAGATGAAGGGGAGTTTTTTATTGATGACCCTAACTCACTCTGGCACGGTCAATCTCTCTATCAACTCTATCAACAAGCCTATACTCCCTGGGAGTGGCATGAGCCAATCTTGAAACGCTGCCAGGAACTGGGCATTATCGGCTTCAGCACCCCGTTCGATGAAACGGCTGTTGATTTTCTGGAATCGCTAGAGGTTCCCTGCTACAAAATTGCCTCTTTTGAGAATACGGATATCCCTTTGATTCGCAAAGTAGTCAGCACAGGGAAACCCCTCATCATCTCCACCGGAATGGCTACGGTTGCTGAACTGGATGAAACCGTCCGCGCTGCTCGTGAGGCCGGATGTCAGGATTTAGTGTTGCTCAAATGCACGAGTACCTATCCCGCTACCCCAGAAAACAGTAATCTGCTGACAATTCCCCATCTGCGGGAACTGTTCGATGTTCAGGTGGGTCTATCGGACCATACCATGGGAGTGGGAGCCGCCGTTGCCAGTGTGGCGTTGGGGGCAACGGTGATTGAGAAGCACTTCACCCTGGCTCGTGCTGATGGGGGAGTGGATTCAACATTTTCGATGGAACCGCAGGAAATGGCGCAACTGGTGATAGAATCTGAACGGGCTTGGCAAGCACTGGGTCGAGTCCAGTACGGTTCCACTAAGGCTGAGGAAGCATCTTTAGTGTTTCGGAGATCCCTTTATGTTGTTAAGGATATGAAAGCCGGAGAAGTATTTACACAAGAGAATCTTAAAGCAGTCAGGCCGGGGTTGGGTTTACCTCCCAAGCACTATAGTATCCTGTTAGGTCAACGGGTTCAGCGATCAATTAAAGCGGGTACGCCTGTATCATATGAGTTATTGAGATGCCTAAAAGTCTAGAACACAACGCACTTGATATTTGTATGAAAGTTGTTGCAACAATTGAAGCTCGAATGACTTCCTCACGCTTGCCAGGAAAGGTTCTTTTGCCAGTCCTCGGGCAACCGATGCTTTATTACTTGGTAAACCGATTAAAGTCTGTTAATTTGATAAGTGAAATTGTTTTGGCAACTACCACTAATGCAACGGATGATGTTTTGATTGACTTTGCCAGACAAGAAGGCATTTTTTTCTATAGAGGTAGCGAAGAGGACGTGATGTCTCGGGTCATTGGAGCAGCAGAAACTACTAATGCCGATGTAATTGTAGAAATTACAGGTGATTGCCCGATAATTGACCCAGACCTGGTTGAGCAGACCATTCAAATGTATTTGCATCATGACGCAGCCTACGTTAGTAATACTCACATATCCAGTTACCCAGACGGCATGGATACTCAGGTTTTTTCACTAAAGTCCCTCAAGCGTTCTGCTGCAATGACTGATGATCCATTGGATCACGAACATGTATCTCTACACATGAGAAATCATCCAGAAATTTTTTCCCATATACACCTTATTGCACCTCCATCTTTATATTGGCCTAGTTTAGGCTTAACCTTAGATGAACAGGCTGATTACCTTTTTTTGAAAAAAATTATCGAGACGTTAAACCCAAAAAATCCTCTATTTAGTTGTCTGGATACGATCCAGTTACTCAAACAAAACCCTGATTGGTTAGAGATTAATCGTCACGTAATTCGGAAAGGTAACACATGAGTTTTTGTGCATTAGTTGTGGGGCTAGGGCAAATTGGCATGGGTTATGATCTAAATCACGATCCCAAGCAATTCGTTTTGACCCATACTCGCTCTTTCCAGGTTCATCCTAGTTTTGAACTTGCTGGTGGTGTCGATCCAAACCCAGAACGCATCAACTTGTTTCAAGAAAAATACTCGTGTCCTGGCTATATGAGTTTAGAGGCAGCCTTGATTGACATAGAACCAGATATTGTTGCAATTTCAACCCCAACAGCCCAGCATCATCAAACTGTTAGCACAGTTCTCCAAACAATTAAACCTAAAGCTATACTTTGTGAGAAACCTCTGGCTTATGATTTAGGCGAAGCCAAAGCGATCATAGCCGATTGTGAAGCCCAAGGCGTGAAGCTTTATGTCAATTATATGCGTCGTTCAGATCGAGCTGTATTTGATATCAAAAGACGTATTAATCGTGGTTGTATTGCTCAACCCATCAAAGGAGTGGCCTGGTATTCAAAAGGTCTACTAAATAATGGTTCGCATTTTATGAATTTGTTGCAGTATTGGCTAGGAAAAGTAGTCAATTTCAAGGTTATTAGTTCAGGAAGATTATGGGACGGTATTGACCCAGAGCCTGATATACAAGTGACTTTTGAGCTAGGAAATGTTATTTTTTTGTCAGCACGAGAAGAGAATTACTCGCACTGCAACATTGAGTTAATTGCTGGTAACGGGCGTTTGCGTTATGAACAAGGTGGTTCCCAGATCTTTTGGCAAGAAGTTATTGATGATTCAACCCATGAGGGCTATCGAATTTTAAACCCAGTTCCTGAGATGATTAACTCGAATTTCAACCAAATTCAGTGGTATGCTACCGAGCAACTATCAGCCAGTTTGATGGGGAAGGATGCTCATATCTGTTCTGGAAAAGATGCCCTAGAAACCCAAGAAATTATCACTAAAATCCTAGTAAACTCATGAAAAACAACAATTTTACAGATAAGCTAGCAATTCTAGGTGGTCGTAAGACTATCAATCATTCTTTCAAACGCTATAACTCCATTGGTTCTGAAGAAGTTGCTGCAGCCAAAGAAGTAGTAGAAAGTGGTGTTCTATCGAATTTTTTAGGTTGTTGGGATGCAGATTTTTACGGAGGGCCGAAAGTTCAGGAATTCGAGCGTTCCTGCGAAGCCTATTTTGGAGTTAAGCACGCAATTACTGTTAATTCTTGGACTTCCGGTTTAATTGCTGCTGTAGGTGCAATTGGTATTGAACCCGGGGATGAAATCATTGTAAGTCCTTGGACAATGTGTGCAAGCGCAACTGCAATCCTACATTGGAACGCAATCCCCGTCTTTGCTGATATTGAACCTGAGACATTTAATCTAGATCCTAAGTCGGTTGAAGCCAATATTAGTCCTTATACAAAAGCGATCTTGGCGATCGATATCTTCGGCCATTCCGCAGACATGGATTCTTTAATAGAGATTGCATCGCGATATAATTTAAAGGTAATCTCGGATACCGCCCAAGCCCCTGGCGCTTACTATAAAGGGAGGTATGCTGGTACGATAGCTCATGTTGGAGGCTATAGTCTTAACTACCATAAGCATATACATACAGGTGAAGGAGGGATTCTTGTTACGGATGACGATGATATTGCTGAGCGTCTCCAGCTGATCCGCAATCATGCGGAGGCAGTAGTGGGTGACAAGGGAACCAACAATCTTGCTAATATGATCGGGTATAATTTCCGATTAGGGGAGATTGAGTGTGCGATCGGCATCGAACAACTCAAAAAATTGAAGGTTCTAGTGGCTACGCGACAGCGAGCTGCGGAGCGATTGAGTGCAGGTTTACAGGGATTAGAGGGATTGCGGACTCCCATCATTAAGCCTGACTGTACCCACGCCTATTACGTCTATCCAATGGTGCTGGATGTAGGACGCTTAGGGGTCAGTCGTGATAAGCTTTATGAAGCTTTGGTGGCTGAAGGAATTGAAGGCCTTGCGCCAGGTTACACTAACCTACACCTATTGCCCATGTACCAACAGAAGATAGCTTATGGTTCTAAGGGTTTTCCTTGGACATCTGATATCTGCCACCGTGACGTGAATTATAGTCAAGGAATTTGTCCTGTAGCTGAAGACTTACAGGCGAATCGATATCTGGGATATGAAATGTGTTTAAGTGACTTGAGCGATGATGATGTGGATCTAGTGCTAGCTGCCTTCCAAAAAGTTTGGAGAAATTTAGAGTTTTTATGCTAGTATTAATAGAACGGCTATTTTTCTGGGTAAGCGTTGAAACCCTTAGTTTATCATTGGCTAGATCACTATAGCAGTCCTAAATGATTTGTAACATTTCCTTCTCCCCTCTCCCAGAACGGGAGAGGGGTTGGGGGTGAGGTTCTTCCACAACTGATTTAGGATTGCTATATAAACCATAAAAGAGGGCTGAAACCTACATTCTACGATTGTCTTTTAAAAAGCTAGTCCGGAGTGTTATAGTATAGCCGTAATGCAGAACACTTAGTGTTGAAGAAAGAAAATTGCTAATGTCTAATCCTGATAGTTTTTTAAATGGAACAGTTGTCTACTTGAGAAGACCCAACCTTCAGATTGATGTAATAGAAGGGGAGTGGCATCACTGGTTTAATGATTATGAGACAACTCGGTATCTTAGTCATGGCTTCTTTCCTATAACTAGAGATGAAGAACTAGAAATTGTTAAGAGCAATATGAAGCGCTCTGATATGTTGCTGCTTACTATTGTAGACATAGATAACGATAAACCTCTAGGGTTGATATCTCTATCAGACATTGATCCTGTTAACAGACGTGCTGAAATTGCTATAGTTATGGGGAAGCGAAAAAAATTAGGTGCGGCACTTGAGGCTATGGCACTTCTTACCCAACATGCCTTTGATCGGCTCAATTTAGATAAAATTTATGCTGGACAACACGAAAAACTTTGGAAGTGGGTAAATACCCTTGAGTTAATCGGATACAAAATTGAAGGATATAGAGAAAAGTTTGGAAGAAGAAACTGTAAGCCATATGGAGTGGTTTTAACCGGAGTTGAAGTCGATAATTTTAATGAATTACGATCTGTAAGAGATGGAAAAATACTGGGGGATGATATTTACTCACTGATGAAAAGTCGCTCTAAGAAGAATAAAGTATTTGATTTAGCTCAATATCTTAAATCTTTGTACTTGACACCTGAAAACTGAAATACAATTTTAGACTTGTGTTTTGATTTCATGAATCATTTTACTTTACTACAAAACACCCTAAAAGTAACTAAAAAATCCAAGGTGTGTGTTGTTAGTCACGACGCAGGTGGTGCAGAAATTCTGGCAAGTTATGTTGCCAGAAATGAGTTAGATAGCCTATTTGTTTTGGCAGGTCCTGCAATTAAGGTGTTTGAACGTCGAATGGGAAAGATTAAGATTACTAATCTTGAAGAAGCCCTAATGTCTTGTGATTGGTGTCTTTGCAGTACCAGTTGGCAATCTGACTTAGAATGGAAGGCAATTCGTCAAGCCAGGGATGCCCATAAGCATGTTGTTGTGTTTCTGGATCATTGGGTTAACTATCGCGAACGTTTCATTCGCCAAGGAATTGAGCATCTTCCTGATGAGATTTGGGTTGGTGATGTCTATGCACAAAATATGGCATCTCAGATATTTTTAGATATCCCCATTAAATTAGTCAAAAACACTTATTTTAAGGATATTCAGGAACAGCTAAAAAAACATCCTCATAAAAAATCAGCTAAAGCTACTGAAGTTACTGTGCTTTGTGTCTGCGAGCCTATTGCCGATCATGCGCTAAAAACCTATGGGGACGAACGCTATTGGGGATACACGGAACACGATGCACTAGAGTATTTTTTGGAAAATATTTCAGTTTTAAATGAGGAAGTCAAAAAAGTAATTATTCGACCTCATCCATCTGAACCTCTAGGTAAATACAGCTATGTTCGGGAAAAATTTTGTGATTTAACAATCGATTTAGGGGTAAGACGAACTTTATTGGAGGAAATCAGCCAAAGTCATGTTGTTGTTGGCTGTGAAACTATGGCAATGGTTATTGGGCTATTGGCACAAAAAAGAGTTATTAGTTGCATCCCACCTGAGGGAAAACCGTGTAGTCTTCCTCAAACAGAGATAGAATATCTTGCTGAACTTATCAAGATCCACGAACCTACTCGTTGAAAATCGAAAAATCGGGATGGCTACGGTTGCCGAACTGGATGAAACCGTCCGCGCCGCTCGTGAAGCTGCATGTGAGGATTTAGTGTTGCTCAAATGTACCAGTACCTATCCCGCCACCCCAGAAAACAGTAATCTGCTGACGATTCCCCATCTGCGGGAACTGTTCGATGTTCAGGTGGGTCTATCGGACCATACCATGGGAGTGGGGGCCGCTGTCGCCAGTGTGGCGTTGGGGGCAACGGTGATTGAGAAGCACTTCACCCTGGCCCGTGCTGATGGGGGAGTGGATTCAACGTTTTTGATGGAACCGCAGGAAATGGCGCAACTTATGATATGATATGAACGGCATTGGAAAGTATTGGGTCAAGTCCAATACGGTTCTACTGATGCTGAGGAGGGATCGCGGATGTTTCGGCGCAGTCTGTATGTGGTACAGGATTTAAGGATAGGGAGGTGTTGAGACGGGACAGTGTTCGGGCGATTCGTCCGGGTTTGGGGTTGCCGCCGAAGTATTTGGATATAGTGTTAGGCATTGCAGTTAAGAGAAATGCTTGTGTTGGTGTCCCGTTTGCCTGGAATGTTCTTGGTTAACATAAAAGCATAAGGTGTATTGGGGGTGCTAAATTTGACTAACTGCTTTAATATTTCTACCTTGTAAGCAAGCTTTTGGAGTTTCGATTGATTATCAATCTAAAATGTTTAATTCTGTTCTGGTGTAAGAACTTACAAAGTTTCAACAGCTTATTAATATGTTTTTAGCAACAACAGCATCGAAAGAATTTTGGTCAAAAGAGGATAACCTTTTGTTTTTGGGTCCTTGGTGCTTGCATGATTATTTTCGTGCAGGACTAGATCTTGAAGATATTAATGGTATAATGATGCCAAGTCCATGGCTTGATAGGCATAGATTTTATGAGTTTGCCACAAAGGCTGATAGTTGTTATGAACTCTTGCTCATACGGGTAGTAGATTATTTAAATGAGATTCATGGAGTAAACTACAGTCAAAAATATTGGAGAACGTTGGTAGGTGGATGGTTATATCATTTTACCCATATAACCTTGGATCGCTACATTTGTTTAAGACATGCTTTTTCGAAGTATCCAGATTTACAGACGATCTTAGTAGATGGTGAAGGCTTCTCTCCCCCTTGGGATATCAATGACTTTATAGAAGCATCCTATGGTGATGCTTACAATCTCAAAATTTACTCCGACATTCTAAGAATTATTGGTTACAAATTCCCATCGAAGAAACTACAAACTGTAAGTACTCTGTTCTCATCTGACCAAAATAACGGGCTGTCAGACTTGAAATATGAATTTTCTTCATCCGAAGAATTCAGTAAGAATTCTCAATCTAGTGAAATTTTTCCTCATATCGCTTTTTGCGATTTCTGGTCTGATTCACTTATGCTTTCACAACTTTTAGAATCGACTCACCCATATAGCTCAATTTTAAATTTTAGCAATCTCCAGTTTTCTTTCCTTACTAAAAAAGTTGAGATTGATACAAAATACCGGTCTGGCTTATTTAATCTTGATTACTCAGGTGACTTGGGCTCAATTCTCCTAAATATGCTACCAATGTATTTCCCTAAAATATACTTAGAGGGGTATCAGTTGGCTAAACAAGAGGTCTTGAAAAGGTTCCCTAAAATACCGTCTACTTTAGTTACGATAACTTCTTGGCATACAACTGAGCCTTTTAAGTTTTTAGCTGCGGAGGCTACTGAGTTGGGTGGAAGGTTAGTCATTCATCAACATGGAGGCCTTTGTCATCGAAAAAGTTCCCCGGCAATATCGCATGAGTTAGAAATAGCTGATTCTTATTATAGTTGGGGCTGGACTGATAAAAAAAGTGGCAAATGTCGCCCACTAACCAACTTCAAAGTTACCACACTAATTAATGAACTTTCTCAAAAGAATGGATTAAAAAATAGTTTAGATGGCAAAGTGTTACTGGTTTCAAGTGAAATGCCACGATACTTGCTTCGCTTTGCTTCTGCCCCTGTAGGATGTCAAATTTTAGAGTCTTGGGAAGATATGGATTTGTTTTTATCAACAGTCAAAGATAAAGAAGAAATATTATGGCGACCTAAAACAGGTAACTTCTCTCTATATCCTCAAAAATTGGTAGCCCAAAAATTTCCAAAAATTCAGATAGAAAATCATGCAAGCTGCCCCTTACACAAAAGAATTTTAAAAAGTCGTCTGGTCGTAGTAGTTGGTTTTAGTACAGTTGCATTTGAGGCTCTAGCACTTAATATACCAACCCTGATTTTTACAAGGTCTACCCACTATGAGCTAGAGAGTAATGCAGAGTTTGACTTTAAAATGCTTCAAAATGCCGGTATTTTGTGGAATGATCCAATCTTGGCAGCAAGACATTTCAACAATATCTGCAAGGAACCATCTTTGTGGTGGGATAATTGGGAAGTGCAAAAGGTAAGAGATGAATTCACTTTTCAGTATGCTCGTACACATCAACTTTGGTTAAAAGACTGGACTAACGCCTTAAAGGAGGATTTCATTCTCAGTATCATCTCTACTAATAGCATGAAGATGGTTGACAAAAAATCAGTTACAAGTATTTACCAAAGTATCAAAAGTAATCCATATCTTCAAGATTCCTATAAAGACCTAGCATGTTTACTTTATAGAGAAGGTAAACCCAGAGAAGCTTATAAAGCCTATTCGTTAGGAGCAACTTTAAAATCTATTTAAGAATAATACTCAAAAAAGTCAGTCCTTCTGAGTCTGGCTTCTGAGCTTGGATTGGCAAACAAATAACGTCATACAGTTTCACAAGTTTAAAGAAAAGCTCAAGTACAATCAAGATATGTCCATGTATATAATTATGACCATCAATTTACAAGAATCCAAAAACTTTATTAACTTAGACTTTAGGATACGCCTAGTTTGAGATTGTATGTTGCTTTTTGTTTGTGTTTTATGCTACGATGGCAAATATTTGTAGAATCAGCGAAATCAAAAGGCGGTGATCAATCAATTTCCAAAGATATTTACTTTCAGGAATTCAAGAACGGCTGGTCATAGCTGTAAAAGGTTTTTCTGTTTTTTCATTCTTTACCGCACCGCTTTCTATTATTCGGCATAAATTTATTGCGAAAGATTACCACCCATGGATAGCAATTTAACCAACTTTTTCAAAAAGGACAAAGCATTAAATTTATATGTTTCCGAATCAAGTTCTATCAACTATTCGGATGGTGACATATCTGAAAACTACATTGAACAATCTATTGATAAATGTCGAAATATATCTAGCTTGTCTCCTGAACTAAATGGATGTATTCGAGATTGGTCTTCAGAATATCACTTTAGTCGTCGCCGGGCCAACTTACTTCGGTGTCTTGATGACCTTAATGGTAAAACCGTCTTAGAAATTGGAGCTGGCTGTGGAGCAATCACCCGATATCTTGGAGAATCGGGCTGTCATGTTATAGCAATTGAGGGAAGTTTTCGTCGGGCAAGAATTTGTGCCAAGCGATGTCGAGACCTAGATAACGTTAAGGTTGTTACAGCCAATTTTTTTGACTTACAGCTCCAACAGAAATTCAAAATCATCACTCTTATAGGAGTCCTTGAATATTCTGGAAAATACATTAATCATCCGTCACCATATCAGGCTGTATTAGACAAAGCCCGAGATTATTTAACTGATGATGGAATTCTTGTGATCGCTATTGAAAATAAACTGGGATTGAAATATTTTATGGGATGTTCAGAGGATCATACCGGAGTTCGTTTTGACGGGATTCAAGGATATCTCTCTGGCGTTCCAGTCCAAACTTTTGGAAAAGTGGAACTTCAATCCCTTCTCAAGCAATCTGGCTTTAAATCATCCTTATTTTTATGTCCTTATCCCGATTATAAAATTCCTTCTTCCGTCTTGAGATTTGATAACATAAATCCTAACGCTTTTCCTTTCCTATACTCTTGGATTAGTGACGAAGCCTTTCGAGATTATTCTACCAAAAATCCAAATTTCTTCAAACATAATTTTGCTGCCAAAGAACTTGAAAAAAATCGTATTTTAGAAGACTTGAGCAATTCATTTCTGGTTTTAGCTTCTCCTAACGCTTCTGCCATTGATTTCTTTATCGATTCTCGTTACTGTGCCTGGAAGTTCAATTCTGAAAGACGCTTGAACTTCGCTACCACTGTAAAACTGCGTGTCTCTGAAGCCGGATATCCTGAAGCCATCTCCCGAACATTACTTCAGTCGCAATCCTCAGGCTCAAATCTAACTTACAAAAATCTGACGCATTATGGGAATAGTGAGGAAGAATATTACCGAGGAGATACCTTATTAGAAATTTTGTATCGTGAATTTTGCCAGAGTTCTGGTCCTAGTTCACGATTTTGGAAGTTATTACAAAAATGGGTTGATTTTCTAACTGAACAAGCATTAAAACATGAAAGATCGACATTCATGCTTCCGGGTTCTTACGTTGACGCAATTCCTCAAAATTTCATACTGAAAGATGGTGAAATCATCCTTGTTGACGTTGAATGGTCTTATTTAGAGTTCTTACCTCTGGATTACATAATTTTTCGAGGAATTCAGAACTTTTACGGAAAATATAGTTCTACCATCATTCCGACACTGGATCTAAACCGTCCCGGCATCAAGAATCGATTTATCACTTTTTTGGAAATGTGCATGATACGCTTAGGTCGTTTAAAAGTGGGAGAGTCATACAACCAGAAAAATCTAAGCATATACTACGCATTAGAGAATGAGTTGCAGCTTTTGTCAGCTCCTAAAAATTAATCCGGCTATTAAAAAGGACTTAGATGATGAGACCCCAAGATTCTGATGTTGTTCATATTGTATCTCTTGCTGATGAAGCCTACTCTAAGTACTTATGTGTTACCTTTTTGTCTATTCTATACAACCTGGAATTGTCTAGCGAAGTAACCATAAAATTCTCTACTCTTGATTGTGGAATTACAGAAAAAAGCAAATTCTGTATTGAGTCTTGCTTGCAATCTATGTCCCCCACAAATTTGGAAATTAATTGGATTTCTCCTCCCGGTTTATATTTAGAAGAACGGTTTGGCTCACTCCCTAAACAACTCAACAAACTAGCAACCTATATTCGTATTGATGTGTGTAACTTAGTTGATGAAGAAGTAGGAAAAATTATTTTTTTGGATTCAGACACTCTCGTACTTGGCAACATTTTAGACCTTTGGAAAATCTCTTTGGAAAATCATCATACACTAGCTGCACGAGATTTAGGGTTTCCACGTTTTAAATATCGTCAATGGAAAGTCCACAAATTTCCAAGGGCTTTCCAACAACATCATCCCGAAACTCCATATTTCAATGCGGGTGTGATGGTAATTGATATTGGACAATGGAAACAGCACAATATTGCGCAAAAAGCATTCAAGGAAGCTGTTACAGCAGTCCAAGAGGATCCTTCTACATTAGAATGTTACGACCAAGATCCTTTGAATTTAGTCTGGAAAGGTCAAGTAAAAGAGATTGGATTAGAATGGAATGCTCAATCTTCGGTGTTTATGCCTAACGCTCGTATGGCACAAGAGCAGTTGGACACAAGATTAGCACAATATGCACCTAAAATACTTCATTATACAATGCCACATTGTAAGCCCTGGGTTAAAAATTGCGTGCATCCTCTGGCTGGCCCTTATTATCCTTACTTACAGAGGGTAGAACAGGATTTCGACAAGCAAAAATCAGTTGTAGTCTTGTGATCAATTATCACAGTGAACGTAATTAGTATCCTGTAATTTATTATCATGATATTACATCCAAGTTTTTAATACCATTTTTTAAAAGTCGTGCCATAGATAGCTGTAGGGGCGAACCCTTGTGGTCGCCCTCTCGGTGTCAGATGTCTGGCAGGCATATCGAAAAATGGTATAAATTGGGGTAGAGTGAGTGGTTCTCGTCATGCCTACCATTCTATTATGTGGAAAAACTATCCTAAAACCTGCTTAAACACACTGGGAGTAAGAGCCACCCATGGGAACCTGGACTTAACCTGAGTCGTCCGGCCCCGTGGTAGGATCTGCAACTGGATTCCCCTACACCCATCTGTGGGTGTTTTTGCGTGACCTAAATAATGGACTTTCCCCATTTAAGTCACATTATACTCACATAACACTGTCTATCCTTCTCGGCAATGCCTAACCCTCAGTTCCCCTCAGCCATGGCCATCTCCGAGCCACCACTGCCAACCTATGATTACCCATCTTTTAATGCCGCCGTCTTCTACCAGCCCATCGGCTACTTCCATCGACCCACGATTCTTTCCAAACAGGAAATTCTCTGCGGCAGCTTTTTTAAAAACACCTCGGCAAATGGTCGCATCAAGACCCTAAGCACCCCCAATAAAATTTATGATATTGCTCCCATCCTCTCCCAAATCCCGAGTCATCAATCCCCAGAACTACTCCTAGTTCGGACTGATGCGGCGGGACTCAATTTTCCCGTCAACTTAAAAGTCGCAAACTGCCCCAAAATCTTGCTCATTGGTGACACACACCACATGTACAAACCGTTACGGACGCTAATCGACTATGCCCATCATGAACCATTCGACATTATTATACTCGAACATGTATATCGCCATTTTCACTTTTTCAAAGAATCAGGCTTAAAAAATCTCTTTTGGTTACCCAATTTTAGTATTTATCCTCACATTAAAGCCCCCAAGCCAGAGCATACTCATCCCCTATCCTTCGTCGGTCAAGTCGGGAAATATCATCCCTACCGCCGCTATATGCTCCAACAAGTCATAGCCGCTGGCTTACCCCTGCAAATCTTTCAAACCTCGCAACCTAAAGCCGCAGAAATCTACGCCAACTCTCAAATCAACCTCAATGTTAGCTTGAATGATGATATCAACCTGAGAAACCTAGAAGTCCTGGCCAGTGGAGGATTCCTCTTAACTGATAACCTCCGACATCAATCCGGATTCCACCACTTATTCGAAGACGGTAAGCATCTGGTCACCTATCAAAATAAAGACGACTTAGAAGATAAAATAAAATACTTCCTCCACAACCCCGCAGCAGCCTTTGATATCGCCAAAGCCGGACATCAGTTATTCCTAGACAAACACCGTCCAGAACTCAAAGTCAAAGAACTCTTAAACTTCATCAATCAGCAAACACCCCATCCCATTTACCAGTATCCCATCGACCGCCGTTCCTCCTATCAACACCCCAAACAGCCATCCCAGCCAGCATACCGGCATCGCCTATCCATTCACGAGTATATCCAAGAGAAACATCGGGTCATTCCCAAAACCGTTGGAATTTTTGACCCAAACACTCCCCCCGAACTCATGGGTGACGCGGCTGATTTATCCCGGCTAACCCTGTACTGGCTTCAAGACATCGGTCACAGCCCCAACGAATCCCTCCTACAGTCCCGTCAAATCCTTGAAAACCGTGATGTACTCCAGTATATTCAGCCTATTGATGCCAAGCGCCTGACTCATGAACTGAACCAGTTAGAGCCAGGAACCTTTCGCTTTGCCGTCTTCAACATCGAGACCACACCTCTCCCCGAAATTCAGGAGCTATCTCGGCGCTTCCAACTCAACGCCTTCATCCTCGTCAAAAACGGATGTGAACGTCTCTCCCCCGACGAGCAAGCACAACTGCAACCCATCCTGCAAGCCCACTCCTTCAGCCAAGACTCCCAAGACCCCGTCGTTTACCGAACCCAACCGGCCTCTCAACCCATGCCCAGTCCCCAACAGCCCCAACCCCTCAGCCCCCAAGACCTCACCCAACTCTTCCAAACCTACCAACAGATCCCCAACGACCCCAACAGCCGCAACCAACTGCGCCAACTCCGCCGCCAGCTGACCCAACAGTGGCTCAACCTGCCCAACGACCAACTCGAAACCCACTTCAACGGTCAACTCGGGCAACTCCACAAAGCCCTCTGGCAAAGCGGCCTCAAAAACGAACCCCGCAGCCCCGAAGACCGCCAGACCATCGCCCAACTCAGCCAAACCCTCAGCCAAGGCCTACAAACCCCCGGCGCCCAGCAAGCCCTGCTCTGCGCCACCCTCTACGGCTACCCCCACCAATTCAACATCCAGTACCAAAACGCCCCCATCCCCAACTGGATGACCGAACTCTACCTCACCTACCTCTTCGAGTCTCCCCGCCTCTTCCAAGACCTGGGAGAAGTCAACCAATACCACCACTACTTCCACAACTGGACCCAGTACCTCCAGCAAAAACTGCAACAACAGCCCAACAGTCCCGCCAGCCAACTCCTGGCCAAAGCCTTCGCCAACCTCGCCAACCTCACCCCCCTCTGCTTCAGCGACCAAGACCAACGGGCCCTCCAACAAACCCGAGCCGCCATCCTAGAACAGTACCTGGACCAACAAGGCTGCCAACTCGACCATCACTTCCCCCCCCGTCCCGAGAATCGCCCCATCCGCTTCGGCATCCTCTGCCTCAACTACCTCCCCTCCGCCGAAACCTTCACCACCATCCCCGCCTTCGAACACCTCGACCGCCGCCAATTCCAAATCCACCTCTACGCCCTGCAACAAACCGGCCATCCCCACGAAGACTACTGTCGCCAACGGGCCGACCACTTCACCGTCCTCCCCGCCGACAACCTCAGCGCCATGGCCCAACGAGTGCGCCAAGACGACCTGGACGTCCTCCTCATCGGCACCAACATCACCGCCCGCTCCTACCCCCTCACCCTCCTCAGCCTCCATCGCCTCGCCCGCATCCAAAGCACCGGCCTCTCCGCCCCCACCACCACCGGGATGCGGAACCTCGACCTCTACATTGGCGGCTCCCTCACCGCCACCGACCCCAGCCAGTACAGCGAACGCCTCGTCACCATCGAGGGGTCCGGACTCTGCTTCCAATTCCCCCCCGACCACGACCAACCCAGCATCAACCTCAACCGCGCCGACTGGGGACTCCCCCCCGACACCACCGTCTTCATCTCCGGCGCCAACTTCCGCAAAATCAACCCCGAACTGCGGGACACCTGGGCCAAACTCCTAGCCCGCCTCCCCAACTCCATCCTCGTCCTCTACCCCTTCGGCCCCAACTGGGGGCGCCATCCCCAACTGGAGACCCCCTTCTTCCAACAGATGCAGCAGGCCCTCCAACGCCACAACGTCGACCCTCAGCGACTGCTGCTCATCAAAACCCTCCCCAACCGCGCCGACGTGCGCCTGGCCCTACAACAAGCGGACATCTATCTCGACTCCTTCCCCTACTCCGGCGCCGCCTCCGTCCTCGACCCCCTGCGAGTGGGACTGCCCATCGTCGCCCGAGAAGGGTCAGAACTGCGCTTCCGCCAATCCGCCGCCCTGCTGCGGGAACTGGGCCTGCCCGACCTCATCGCCCAAAGCGACGACCACTATCTCGACCTGGCCGTCCAACTCGCCCAAAATCCCCAATGGCGACAAGCCAAACAGCAACAACTCCAAACCGCCATGGCCCAAACCCCCCCCTTCCTAGACAGTCGCGCCTTCAGCCAGAAAATCGGCCAACTGCTGCAAGACCTCGTCCAAGGAGACCGCCCCCCCAGCAACGACGACCATCCCAGCAGCCAAGCCTTCATCAACCGCACCATCGGCTGTTGCAACATCTACTACATCGACCCCACAGAACAGCCCATCATCGAAGAATTGCGGCAACTGCGGCGGCAACTGGTCGACCACTGGCTCAGCCTCCCCAGCGACCAACTCCCACTAGCATACAACAGCGAAATTGGCAAGGCATTTAAAGCAATCTTAAAAAGTAACCTGCAACGGGAACCCCTGACCCCCGAGGAACAGCAGTATCGCCAACAATTAACGGAACAAGGCGCCGGACTAAAGCAACCCCAGGCCCTCAATGCCCTCATGGGGGCCATGCTCTACTACCCCGCCGACGAAATGAAAGTGCGGGATGCCCAAACCCGTCTCCCAGACTGGCTCTACCCCGACTACGCCGCCGTCTTCGAGACTGAGCCAACCTCCGACCCCGACCCCATCCCCGCCCCTCCAACCCCCCAACCCCCCATCATGGGAACCACTGCCCCTCCAGAATCCATCTCCTCAGCATTACTCCAGAATCTACAAGAAGTCCTCAACCAGTACCAGGCAGACCCCAGCAACCCCGACATCATCCTCAAACTGCGGAACCTGCGCCACCAACTGATTCTCACCCTAGCCAGTCAGCCCTTAGAGAGAATCGCCGTCGAGTACCAGGGTGAATTGGGTCGAGTCTACAAACAACTCCTACGCAGTGGTTTCCAGAAACAGCCCCTCGCCGACATCGAAGTGCAAACCCGCGACAAACTCTCAGAAGCCTGGAAAAACCGCCACCATCAGGAAGTCAACGCCATGATGGGGCTATTCCTCTACTTCCCCCCAGGAACCATGAAAATCCAGGACCCCAGCCGCCTCCCCGACTGGCTCTATGGCGACTATCAAGCGGTCTTTGAAGCGGCCCTCCCCGCCGACGGTGTTCCCAAACCCGTCTCCAGCGAGCAATTCCCGCCCCCCCAAGCCACCGCCACCCCCACCGTTCCCCTCCCGGACTATCCCGTCGCCAGTGCCAATTTCCTCAATCGCCTCTTGGGAACGGTAAATCTCTATCAAATCGACCCCAACGATGCCACCGTCATCAGCGAATTGCAGCAGATTCGCCGTCAGTTTGTCGACCACTGGCTCACCCTACCCCAAGGGGAGTTAGAGCGAATTTACTATGAAGACCTAGGACGAGGCTATCGGATTCTGCTCACCAGTGGCTTCCAGAAGCAGTCCCTAACCCCAGAGGAACAGGCCTATCGTCAGGAATTAACCCAGAAGGGGGCGGGGTTAACGGAACCCCAGTCCTTGAATGCCCTCATGGGGGCGATGTTGTACTATCCCACGGACCAATTACGAGTCCAGGACGCAGCAACGCGGCTTCCCGCCTGGTTATTGCCCGATTACGAAGCCGTCTTTGAGGGCAAAGTGCAGCAGCAGCCCTCAGTCCAGCCTCCCAGTCCTGAATTTGGGCAACAAGTGGCGACCTTGATAGAGCGGTTGCAGGCCAATCCCCAGGATGGAGCAGCGTTGCTATTATTACGCCAGGCGCGGCAGCAGTTATGTCAATACTGGCTCAGTTTACCAGCAGAGCAGTTGTCGGCAGCCTATGCCGGGCCCATGGGTGACGTGCAACGCCGTCTCATGACCTGTGGCTTACGAGGATTAGCACGAACCGCAGCGGAACAATCGTTATTTGAGCAGTTACGTGGAGAGTTATCCCAAGGGATGAATCGTCCCAAATCGCTGCAATGTTTCTTGGCAGCGATGTTGCTCTGTCCCTCGGACCAATTACGCCTAAGTAGCGCCCATGGATTACTGCCCAGTTGGTTAATTGGCGATTACGAGCGAGTCTTTTTGGTGAAGGGTTAGTCTGTGGGGGTTGAGAAACCGAGTGTCTTCGGAGACACCCGGTTTCTGGATTTTGGAGCTGAACAATTTGCTAAGATTGGCGTGATACTTGAGGTAATGGAATGAAAGTGTTTGAAGATACTCCAGTGGAGGAGATTAAAGGGAGTTTAAGACGAGCATTGCAGGAGGCAAGGTCAGGAAAACGAATCCCCTTGGAGCAGATGTGGGAGGAGATTGATACCGAATAATTCGGGGTGAATTTAACACCTGAATATCCTGAAAAACGCATTTTATAGCATTTTAAGAGAACGCCGGGGTTCCTAAGTGCTGTGTGGGGCGAGTCTGCGGGGGCTGAGAAACTCGGTGTCTTTGGAGACACCGGGTTTCTGGAAGGTGCGTTTAATGCGGAAATTTTGCCCCTCCCTCTTAGGAGTTGTTTTTATTCGCCTGGAAAGCCTCACGCTCGCTCATCTCCACATCAATCCGAATCGAATCAATCCCATCCCGAGCTGCCAGGGACAGCATCGAATCCAACTGCACCCACACTAAAATCGCCGTGGGAATGACCACAATCGCTCCCAGAGGATAGGCAAATAGGGGCGGAACATCAAACGTCGATAAACTGGTACAGACGCAAAGGGTGGCAAATAACGAAGTTAACAGATACGCCACCTTCAAATTTGCCGTCTTATAATGAATCTCCGAGGGATTTCCCTTCGCCTTCCATTGGGAAAATTGATATTCCAAAATATCTTTAAAAACAATGCCGCAGAGCACAGCAAAAATACAGCTAATGATAACAACCGTGTAACTCGGTAGGGCCGCTAGGCTGGAAAACATCATAGGGATTAGAAAATTATCAAGTTCTGACCCATTATAACACAAATCTTAACACAAATACGAGCTTTAACCCTTGACAAAAATGCGAAAGCCCTCCCCAAAACCGGGAGGGCCTTAGCAAAACCGTCATCGTCGCCCAGCCTAGGTGGCTAAAGCCACCTCCACCATCTGCTGAAGTTCGCCATTTTGATAGAGTTCAATGGCAATATCCGAGCCACCCACAAACTGACCATCCACATAGAGTTGAGGAATCGTCGGCCAGTTGGAATACTCCTTAATCCCTTGGCGAATCTCAAAATCCTCTAACACATCCACGGTTTCATAGGGAACCCCCAGACTATTGAGCATCTGGACCACATTATTGGAGAACCCGCACTGAGGCATTAATTTATTGCCCTTCATGAAAACCAGCACCTTATGCTGTTTTACCAGGTTGTCGATTCGTTGTTGAACTTCTGGAGTCATAATCGTATAACTGAATGATGGTCTTAAAAAAATCGTCAAACTCGGGGGAAAAATCCCTAACTGACCTGGCTCGCCGCTGCCCATTTCTCTGGGGTATAGGTTTTAAGGGCCAGAGCATGGATGGCTTCGGATGCCAATTCGCTGCGTAAGGCCCCATAGACCAACTGATGCTGTTGCACCAACGAGAGACCGTCAAACTTCGGCGACACCACCAAGGCTTCGAGATGATCTCCGCCCCCGGTGAGATCCCGAACCTGAACTTCAGCATCCCCGAGTTCAGTTCGGATAATGTCCGCGACGCGATCGAGGCTAACCATGCCTACTCCTTACAATTCTTTAGGAATTTTCAAACTTCTATAGAACATTCTAAAGGAATTGTCGTACCAGAAGCAGGATCGCCGCAGTTTTTTTAGCCCATCGCCCCAACGCCGTCCCTCAAAAGGCATGAATGGCATGGGTCACCACCCCCAACAGATAAAACTCCCGCTCCGAACTCAGAACCAAGGGCGCCTCCTGAGAATTATCCGAGAGCAAACAGAGGCGATCGCCCTGACTCTGGAGACGTCTCACCAGCAACTCCCCCTCCACCACCGCCATCACCAAATCCCCATCCTGGGGGTCCGGCAGGGTATCCACCACCAACAAATCCTGCTCCTGAATCCCCGCCACCCTCATCGACTCCCCCCGAGCCTGCACACAAAAACTCGAGTCCCGGTGAGGCGCCAGATACCCATTCAAATCCAGCTCCGGCCCCATCTCCTCATCGGCCAACTCCCCAGCCGCCAAAGCCCGAGAATACAGCGGTAAACCCGCCGCCCCCTCAGACTCCCGGCGCAACCGCTGCAAGTGTGGCACAATATCCTCCAACGGCGATCGCCCCCAAGTCGCCAACACCTCCGAGAGGTGTTCCGCCAAGCGAACCGGTAGGCGCACCGCCTTCGTCGGCTCCCCATATTTTCCCGTTCCCGGGGGACGACCTGCCCCCACCCGCCGACCTCCACGACCCATAACCTATTCCTTCAGGACTTACCCTGTCAGTACATTCATCCAAATTATAGGGGGCCTCTGTTCCCCTTGGCATCCCATCCCATCCCCATGACCCACTCCATCACCATCACCCTCAAACTCTTTGCCGCCTACCAAGAAGCCTATCAAACCGACGAACTCATCTGGCAGCTTCCCCCCAACAGCCCCATTTCCACCGTCCTAGACCGCTGTCTCCAAGAGCACCCCCACCTTGCCCCCTGGGGCGATCGCACCCGCTTTGGCCGTAACCTAGACTTCGTCGACCCCGACACCCCCCTCCAAGACGGCGACGAAGTCGTCCTCATCCCCCCCGTCAGCGGGGGCTAATCCCCACCTCCCCCAATACCATGACCCCAGTTGTTTTCACCGATCTCGACGGAACCCTTCTCAATAGCCATGACTATCGCTGTGACGAAGCCATCCCCACCCTCACCCTCCTCCAACACCAGAACATCCCCATCATTCCCGTCACCAGCAAAACACGAGCCGAAGTCGAACCCCTCCTCAAAGACCTACACCTACAAGGCCCCTTCATCGTCGAAAACGGCAGTGGCGTCTTCATCCATCCCGACGATGAACGCTTCGACCTCAGCGACACCCAGCCCCAGCAAGGCTATCGCCTCAAACAATTTGGCTGTTCCTACCCCCAAGCCCGCTCCGCCCTCAGCCAGCTCAGCCAACACCTAGACCTGACCCTACAAGGCTTCGGCGACCTGACCGTCCCCCAACTCACCGCCCTCACCGGCCTCGCCCCCCACGCCGCCCAACAGGCCCAAACCCGGGACTTCAGCGAACCCTTCATCACCCCTCGCGATCGCCCCCATCAAACCATCCAACAGGCCGTCAGCGACCTCGGATTTCGCATCGTCGTCGGCGATCGCTTCTCCCATCTCATCGGCCCCCAAGCCAGCAAAGGCACCGCCGTCCGCTGGCTCCTCCAACAGTTCCACCACAGCCCCCCTCCCCAACCCATCCTCGGTCTCGGCAACAGTCCCAACGACCTCGACCTGCTAGAAGCCGTCGAAGTCCCCATCATCATCCCCAACAACAAAGGACTCATTCACCCCGGCCTCCAACATCTCGACGCCCAAATTGCCCCCCACGCTGGCGCCCGAGGCTGGGCCGCTGCGATCGCCCCCTGGCTTGCCCCCTAACCCCCTACGACGACAACTCCCGAAAGCGATAGACCACCGCCCCCGTCGACACATCATTATCCACCTCCACATATCCCGTCTTCGCCAACTCCATCAACAACCGTTCCGCCTTATCAAACGATAACCCCGTCGCCATCACCGCCTGAGTCACCGTCAACTGACCCCCCTTGCGTTCAGCCTCCTTAAGCAACGTCATCACCTGCTCATCCTGGCTCGCAGGCGTCCACACCTGAGTCACCGACGTATGAGGCATCATCGGAACCCCAGAACTCGACACCCCCATACGAGCGCGAATCTCCTCCTCCCGCTCCTGAGCCATCTCAGGAATCAGGAACAAATCCACAAACCCCCCAATATCGCCAATCACCGGAATCATCCATAAAAACCCCGTAAAGATTTTGCCATTATAAAACCGGTGTAACCCCTTCAGAGGACGAAACCCAGACCCCAGCAAAAAAGCAACCAACCATAAAAAATAGCTCGTCCGAACTCGTGCCTCATAGGCCGGGGTAGACTCCACCTTAGACAGAGCACTCCCCGAGTCCCCCTCCTGAAACAGCGGACGACTCGGCCCAGGAGAATCAGTCGTCACCGACGCCACAGACGGAACCGCTCCTTCCGGTCGATATCTCGGGCGAGGATGATTGAGATCAGAAAGGATCGCCGCCGGAGAGCGATAGCGTCGGCCCGTAGCAGTTTCCACCATCTTGTCCAACACCTTAATCAAATGAGGATCAACACGTCGTCCCTGATCCAAATAATCTTGCCAACGCAACTTACCATCATTACTGTCATACAAATCAAAGGGAGAAATTCCCGTTAACAGATGAATACAGGTGACCCCCAGACTATAAATATCACTGGCAAACGTCCCCTTCCCCATCGCCTGTTCCGGCGCCGCATAGCCCGCCGAACCAATCCGAGTTCCCGTTAGAGCCAAATTTGCCGCCGTCGCCAACTTAGAAGCTCCGAAATCCACCAAATATAGCTGTCCATTCTGGCTGCGAATCAGGTTCGCCGGTTTAACATCCCGGTGAATCACCTTATGATCATGGACAAACTGGAGGACTGGCAGCAAATCCCGTAGCAATTGCCGAATCTCATCATCACTCAAACAGCCACTCATCTCCAGCTCTTCCTCCAGATTCGAGCCATTAATAAACTCCTGAATCAGATACTGGTGCTGATTCCATTGAAAATGGGCCAACAGATGGGGAATTTGGGGATGGCTTCCCAACTCATCCAGGCGGTTGGCTTCCTGCAGGAACAAGTCCGCCGCGCGATCGCGGTTTTGGGTTCCCTGTTCCCGAGGATTAAACTGTTTAATCACACAAGGAGGTTTCGAGGGTTTATACTCATCCACCCCCAAAAACGTACGACCAAACCCCCCAGTCCCAATCGCCCGCAGAGGACGATAGCGATCGCCCACCAAGAGCGGAGACCCGCAAGTGGCGCAAATTGAGGCATTGCGGCTATTTTGAGGTTGAGGACAATCCGGGTTAAGGCAAAACGTCATTGCTGGCACAGAAAACGTCAAAGAGGAGTGGTAAGCCGAGAGACCATTTCTAGGATGCGCGTTCGGGGCAGACTGCCCTTGACCCATTGTGACAAATTTCCCGCCTCCCTGTTTTGCACCCTGTTTTGCACCCTGTTTTGTAACGTAATGTTGCAGATTGTTATAACTTTTAACGAAATTCCAGCATCCTCTCCCTCATAGATTGGTAAACTGAGAACCAATCGTAACGTCGGCGTAAGTTCGCTAGCCGATTCGTCATTCATACCCCCTTCGCCCAGACAACTCACTGGAGCGAGGGACTGAATCCAAGCCAGCCCCCGATCGCAGTGATAGGAAACGAGTAAAAAAATCCTATGGTAGATTCCGTTCAACGACCCGTCGCCGATGAGATCCGTCCTGGGGTCAAATCCCCCGCCAAAGACACCATTCTCACCCCTCGGTTCTATACCACCGACTTTGAAGAGATGGCCAACATGGACATCTCCGTCAACGAAGACGAACTCCAAGCCATCCTAGAAGAGTTCCGAGTTGACTACAATCGTCATCATTTTGTTCGGGACGAGGAATTCAACCAGTCTTGGGACAAAATTAGCGGAGAAGAGCGCCGGCTGTTCATCGAATTCCTAGAACGCTCCTGCACCGCCGAATTTTCAGGATTCCTACTCTACAAAGAACTAGGGCGGCGTCTCAAAGACCGCAGCCCAGTCTTAGCGGAGTGCTTCAACCTCATGTCCCGTGACGAAGCCCGTCACGCCGGCTTCCTCAACAAAGCCATGTCTGACTTCAACCTCCAGTTAGACCTCGGCTTCCTGACCAAAAGCAAAAAATACACCTTTTTCAAACCCAAATTCATCTTCTACGCCACCTATCTCTCCGAGAAAATTGGCTACTGGCGTTATATCACCATTTATCGCCATCTAGAACAGCATCCCGAAGACCGGATTTATCCAATTTTCCGCTTCTTCGAGAACTGGTGTCAGGATGAAAACCGTCATGGCGACTTCTTCGATGCCATCATGCGGGCCCAACCCCAATACCTCAACGACTGGAAAGCGCGCCTCTGGAGTCGCTTCTTCCTCCTGTCCGTCTTCGCCACCATGTACCTCAACGACCTACAACGGTCTGGGTTCTACAAAACCATTGGTCTCGATGCACGGGAGTATGACATCGAAGTGATTGAGAAGACCAACGAAACCGCAGCCCGAGTCTTCCCCATTAAACTAGATGTCAACAATCCTCAGTTCTATGGTCGCCTCGATCGCTGTGTCGCCAACAACGAGAAACTGCGGGAGATTGACGACTCCAACGCCCCAGGTGTGGTTAAGTTCTTCAAGAAACTGCCCCTCCTGGCCAACAATGGCGTTCAGTTCCTCAACCTCTATCTGATGAAACCCATCGACATGGAAGCCAGCCGCGAAATCGTCCGCTAAGGCTGAACTTCCTCATATCACAAACCGACCCCCTCAGGAGAATCATCTCCTGGGGGGGTCTCCTGTAGTCAGGTTCTGAGTCTTATTTTAAAGGCGAGCCAGAGCCTCACGGTTAATCTCGATGTTAAAGTCATTTTCATCAGCATCAGACTGCGATCGCGTCACTTGTCCAATAAAGAGGGGTTCCGTGACATCCTCCTCAGGGTGCAAGAGCACTCGTCCACGAATCAGGAGATTTTGCCCCAACCGTCCAGGAGAAAACTGGTTAATGGCGGCTTGGCGTAGGGTCGCTTCCAGTTGGCTCTCATTAATATCATTGGGCAGTTTAATCACCACCTGTCCGCCCCCATTATCATAGACAACACTATAAGGAACAGACCCCGGAACCAAGGTCGTCGTAATAGGAAAGAGACTGAGGGAGAACAACCCCACCGTCAAAACTGCCATAAAGCCCGTGATTCCCACAAATCGGAAGCGAACGCCCCATTGCAAGAGAAACGCCAGCAGAGCCAGCAGACCAAAGGCGGCCGTTGTCCCCAAAGACCACAGAGTAGCCTGGAGAAAGTCCGCAGGGGTTAAAAAGGCTAACGAGAGTTGGCAATACATCATAGATATCCGCTAAAGGTGAACCCGTTAACAACAGACCGTTAACGGCGATACATTACCCAGATTACGGTAAAACGACCGGCAATGCCCGTCAGGGCGATCGCCCTCAATCCCCCCTCACCGTAAGGACTCTAACCCCAAAACCCATCCCATCACCCCCTAGCTTTTGTAACGGAATATTACAGTTTTGACGTTAAACCAGCAATCTGTCTTGACAGTCCCGGAGAAAGTCTTTAGAGTGTTGAACATACCTGGGTCGAACAACCCGAAATCACATGCAAGACAAACAGAAAGTAACCTTATATCTATCGTCAGAACTGCACCGCAAACTCAAAATTCGAGCGGCGGTTGACGGGGAACCCATGTCAGCCCTAGCTCAAAAGGCACTCGTATTTTTTCTCGAACATCCTGAAGTGGTGGACAGCTTCGACGCTGTTTCCGGCCATACCCATCAGGTGTATAGCTGTCCCAGTTGCGAAACGCAGACAGTGATCCGAGAGGGAGAGTTAGTTGCTGTCGGACCAAGTTCTGAAGCAACCGAAGGCGATTTGGTTGGACAAGTCAACGCCGGTCTTGAGCAATCCTCTGAGTCAGAAGAAGACTTAGTCACCTGCTAAAGACATCCCCACGTTTCACTGTCAGGAATTTACCTTGACGTCCCTGATCTTTATTTGCTCCGTTCACTCCGGTCGATGGTTATGAAAGAAGAGCTAAACATTCTTATCCAAGCTCAATACCCTTTAATATACCTCGTGACCTTTGAGGAGGAGCGATCTGAACAGGCGGTCGAGGTGATTGCCCAGTCTGTTAAACCCCAGCGTCGGGTCTTTACCTGGACGTCAACCAAGGGCTTAATGGACTACAGCCAAACGGGCGGAGCCAATCCTCACAATACCTTGTCTCCAGAAGCGGCATTAGATTGGGTCGTTCGTCACAAGGAACCCGGAATTTATATCTTCAAAGATTTACATCCGTTCCTCGACAATCCCAACGTGACCCGGGCCATTCGGGATGCGATCGCCTACTTCCGAGGCACAGACAAGACCATTATCCTCATGTCTCCGGTACAAAACGTGCCCATCGAATTGGAGAAAGAGGTGGTCGTTCTGGACTTCCCGCTTCCCGACCTCAAGGAACTCAACCGAGTCCTCTCACGACAGCTAGCCGACTCGCGCAGTAAGCGCATCAGCACCGAAGCCCGTGAGAAACTGCTCAAAGCCGCCTTGGGACTCACCAAAGATGAAGCGGAAAAGGTTTACCGCAAAGCCCAGGTCACCGCAGACCGGCTAACGGAAGCCGAAGTCGACATTGTTCTGTCGGAGAAAAAACAACTCATCCGCCGCAATGGCATCTTAGAATACATTGACGAGGATGAGACCATCGACTCCGTTGGCGGACTCGAAGAGCTGAAACGCTGGCTCTATCAACGCTCCAACGCCTTCACCGAGAAGGCTCGGGAATATGGCTTACCCCAACCCAAAGGCATGTTAATTCTGGGGGTTCCCGGTTGCGGCAAATCCATGATTGCCAAGACCACGGCCCGCCTCTGGGGACTTCCCCTGCTCCGTTTAGACCTCGGTCGCGTCTATGACGGCTCCATGGTGGGGCGTTCCGAAGCTAACCTGCGTAACGCCCTAAAAACCGCCGAGTCCATCTCCCCAGCCATCCTCTTTATCGACGAGCTAGATAAAGCCTTCGCCGGGGGTGCCGGTTCCGGGGACTCAGACGGAGGCACCTCTAGCCGTATCTTTGGCTCCTTCCTGACCTGGATGCAGGAGAAAACCTCTCCCGTCTTCGTCATGGCCACCGCCAACCGGGTCGAACGCCTCCCTGGAGAGTTCCTCCGCAAAGGGCGTTTCGATGAAATCTTCTTCGTGGACCTCCCCACCACCCAGGAGCGCCAAGAAATTTACCGCATCCATCTGTTGAAGCGACGCCAAGACATCAGCCGCTTTGACTTGGAGCAACTCGCTAAAGTTTCGGACGGATTTTCGGGGGCAGAAATCGAGCAAGCCACCATCGCCGCGATGTATGAGGCCTTCGCCCAAGATCGTGAGTTCACCCAGCTCGACATTATCGCCGCCGTGAAATCCACGCTACCGCTGTCCAAGACCATGACCGAACAGGTCACCGCGCTACGAGATTGGGCAAGACAGCGGGCGCGTCCAGCTGCGGCTGCTATGGCTGACTATCAGCGCATGGAGTCGTAGTCACAAAGCTTTCCCCCCGAACTCATCCTTCGGGGGGGAGAGGCTAGCCCAACCGGTTAGCTGTTCAGACGACACGCAAGTGTCATTTACCTAAACCAACCACGTTGTTCTAAACCAAGTTCCACACGGAGGAAACTCTCATGTCTCACTTTAGCACCCTGCGCACCAAAATCACCGATGCAGAAGTTTTAAAATCTTCCCTGCGTGATCTCGGCATCAATGTCAAAACCGAAGCGGATGTGCGCGGTTACAACGGTCAACGTGTTCGCGCCGACCTAGTGGCGGTTCTTGAAGGCGAGTACGATTTGGGCTGGTCTCGCAATGGCGACGGCTCCTTTGACCTCATCGCTGACCTCTGGGGTGTTGCTAAGAAACATAATCAGACTGAACTGATCAACTCCATCAATCAGAAGTACGCGGTTAACAAGACCTTGGCTGAAGTCCGCCGTCCGGGTCTGCAAAACGCGAACGTTAAGCTGATGGTTCAAAAGTAAAATCGCTGCGCGTTCCCAATCTTGCGGGTTAACCTGAGTCTAACGGGTTAGCCCGTTTTTTCTGGCCCATTTTTTGTTAAGATATGTTGAGGGATTCAGAAAACTCACGTGGAAATTCAGCAATTTTTCGGTTTTTTCCTGCTGTTGGCGATCGCCCTTGGGGGAATGGGGGTGATGGTCTGGGCCTATGTGGGCAGCGGCAGTCAGGCGGTCTTATTTCCCAATCCTGTCCCCTCGCAGCCCCCCGGGGCAGAAGCCTTCCAAGCAGGCTGTGAGGCCTTTGAACAGGGTCACTATGCCGCCGCCATCGCCGCCTTTGAGCGGGAGTTGCGATCGCACCCCAAGTCTGCGGAAGCCTATCACAACCGAGGACTGGCCTTTGCCAACCTGCGGCAAGACGACAAAGCCGTCGAGAATCTTCTCAAAGCCAGTCAGGAGTACGCCGAAGCCGATCGCCCCGAGGGGTTAGCCCAAATCCAAGAACAGTTAGAGGCCCTAAAAGCCCGTAAACTGGCCCAAAGCTCCTAATACCAGCGATTTAATCGAGCCAACCATGCCCAGAGCCTTAATTACCGGTGCCTCCTCAGGAATTGGAGCAGAATTTGCCCGCCAACTCGCCCCCCAAGGCTATGACCTCGTCCTGACGGCGCGATCGCAAGCCCCCTTAGAGACCCTAGCCGCTGACCTGCGCCAACGTCATAGCATCGACGTCGAAGTCATTCCCCTGGATTTAACAGACCCCGAAGCCCCCAGCCAGTTATATCAACAGACCTGCGATCGCCAGCTTCAGATTGACCTACTCATCAACAATGCCGGCTATGGAGACTATGGCGACTTTGCCGAGGGCGATCGCCAGAAACTCCTAGGGATGGTGCAACTGAACATCAGCGCCCTCACCGACCTCACCTATCAATTTCTCCAACCCATGCGATCGCGCCAATCAGGAACCATCCTCAACATCGGGTCCATTGGCGGCTTCCAACCCATCCCCTACCTGGCCCTATACGCCGCCACTAAAGCCTTTGTCCTCAGCTTCAGCGAAGCCCTCTGGGCAGAAAATAAAGACCTGGGCCTAAAAGTCATGGCCATCTGCCCCGGCCCCACCGCCACCGCCTTCAACGACGTCGCTGGATTTCCTAAAACCGAGTTGGCCAACAGCGCCCCCGAACTAGCCTCCGTCGAGTCTGTCGTCAGCGAAGCCCTCAAAGCCATGAAACGTCAGAGTGGCAGTGCCGTTGTCGGGGGCTGGGCCAACCATCTCATTACCAGCATTCCCCGTCTCTTACCCCGAGACACCATCGCCCAAGTCATCGGCGAGCAATTCCGGCCCAAATCCCAGACCCCAGACTAATCCTGAACCTGGGCCCCATGACGACGAGGATCATCTCCCTGAGACCCCGTAACCGGCCCAGAGGTCACCTCCGACCTGCGTCCCGCCTGACGGCGATAGGGAAGTGAGCGGCCCGCCACCAGGGCCTCCAGATTCGCCGCCACCACCGTCCGGGGTTGTTCACCAATCGTTTGGGCCACCGCCTCCCCTTGGGGATTCAAAAAAACAAAATGGGGAATCCCATCCACCTCATAGCGGCCCATTTCCGGCAGCCACTTGCTGTTATCCACATTCAGCATCACAAAATTCACGCGATCGCCATACTCCTCCCGTAACGCCGCCATATCCCCCGCCATAGCCTGGCAACTGGTACACCAATCCGCATAAAACTCCACAAAACTGGGTTGACCATTCTCCAGGGCCTCCTCCAAAGGCAGCGAAGTCTTCGCTAAGCTAGATAGAGAGGCCGTTGTCCCCTGAGTCTGAAAAGCCAGGACAATTAAAACACTCAGAACCGCTGCCACCGTAACCACAATCAAATTACGGACTCGCGTCACAACCGTCGCCTCTGACGACGAGACAGATGTATCCAATGGTTTCTCAGCCATGAGTTCTTTCGTAAAACCTGACAACAACACGTTACTTATAGTGTAAAGCCCCCCGTGGGCGATCGCCCTTGAAAGCCGAGTTTCCATGAAAAAGCGTGTCACCCTCACCTTCCCCCGCCAATCGGTGCAAATGCCCGTCACCTACCGCTTAGCCAAAGACTTCAACATCGCCTCCAACATCATTCGCGCCCAAGTCGCCCCCAACCAAATCGGCAAACTGGTGCTAGAACTATTAGGAGACATCGATGAAATCCAAGAAGCCATCGACTGGATGCGGGGCCAGAATATTTCCGTCGCTGTCGCCAGTGGAGAAATCGAAATTGACGAAACCATCTGCGTCGACTGCGGTCTCTGTACCGGCGTTTGTCCCACCCAAGCCCTATCCCTGCATCCAGAAAGCTTTGAACTGTATTTCACGCGATCGCGCTGTATCGTCTGTGAACAGTGCATCGCAACCTGTCCCGTACAAGCCATTTCCACGAATCTTTAACCACTCCTAATCCCCAACCAAGGATGGGCCCCTTACATCTGCTCTCAACCGTCAAAACCCGCTCCTGGCTCTCATTCACCCTCTTCCTCCTGGTGTACATTAACCTCGGCTGGTTACTCCAAGCTCAGCCGGCCTCCGGGCATCTCTGGCTGCTGATGCTACTGATGACCCTGGGCCTCGCCGAAGCCCTAGCCTCACCCTGGTCTGTGATTCGTAACATTTGTACCCGCTGGTTTAGCTCCAGTTTACGGGGCTTCGTCAGCGCCATGATAGCGGCCTTTGTGGCCGTCATCCTGCTAACCGAAGTTTCCCTGTTCTCCCATATCGTACTATTACTCTCCGCCGGCTTACTCTATCGCCTCGATGCCACCATTATGGGGTTAACCGATATGCAAGCCCTCTTCTTGATTTTAATGACCGCACTTTTAGGATTAGGACTGGGCAGTTTGTCATACTTTATTATTTATGGATAACCTTGAAGTATTCCCCCAGAAACTGGTGCGCGATCGCATCCCCGAAATCATCAAAAACTCCGGGAAGCCGTGCCAAATCGAATATCTCAATCCAGAAGACTATCGCCAGGCCCTGCGAGACAAACTCATCGAAGAAGCCCAAGAAGCCGCCCAGGCCCAGGACGACCATCTCCTCAGCGAACTAGCGGATCTCCAAGAAGTCATCGACGCACTTCTAAGCAGCTATGAAATCTCTCCCGAGAGCCTCAAGCAGCGACAACAGCAGCGTCAGCAAGAACGAGGTGGCTTCGCACAGCAGATTCGGCTGTTGCGCGTCGGCGGGGAAGGCGATCGCTAATCTGAACCTAATCCGCCCTGTCGCCATCAATATCTATAGCCCTAGACCCTCGGCCCCCAACCCTATCATGAAGCCATCCCTGAGATAAGTTGAGGATTTTCGCAAGATTTATGTCTTATCTTATATGCCTATGCCTCCAGCACGCTAGACTCTACCTAGGCTCACCCCTAGTTTCTCCGGTTCTTCCACGCTCAATTGTCCTGGAGGGCGAGCTAAGGTTCCACCCATTTTTGTCTCTTTAGCACCATGGTTTGCAATCGTGTTTCATCCCTAACCCTCCTAAGTCTGGGGCTGCTGCTGGGACTTCTCAGTAGCCATCAGCGTCCCCTGAGCGCCCAATTTTCTACCCCCAACACCGGCACTCCCATCAGTTCCGGGGGACGCAGACTTCAGTTCTCCCCACCCGATCGCGGCGCACCCGAATCCGCTGATGGGGGAGCCACTCGACGCTCCGACTGTCTAGAGGTGGTGCCCCTCATGCCCGTTGACCCTCGTAACGTTCACTTTGGCCTGACCTATCAAGAACATCCCACCCTCTATTGGTACCTGGGTAGTGCCCAAGAGGGATTAGAAAGCGCCGAAATCATCATCGAAGGAGAGACCCCCAACGGCGACATAGAAGACGTGCATCGAGCCAGCGTCAGCCTTCCCCCCAATCTCAGCCAACGAGACCATATTTTAAGCTTTTCCGCCCCCAGCAACGAACCCGGATTAGTCACCGGCCAGTCCTATCGTTGGTTCCTAGAAATCCAGTGCAATCCCCGGGCCATGGAAGATCCCACTAGCCTGATGATTTACCAAGGTTGGATTGAGCGAGTGGAACCCGAAGCCGAGGTGGCCCAACAGTTAACCCAGGGTCAGAATGTCGAAGAATCCGCCTATCTCTATGGAACTCAGGGGATTTGGTTTGACTATCTTCACCAAATGACCCGCCATCTCAATGCTTGGTCTTACATTCTCGCCGGATTTGGGGTCATTCCCCCCGACACCGACGTTGAGGTCGTCAGGCCCATGCAACAAGACTGTCCCGACCAGGCTACCATTCAAGTGTTGCCCATCTGGCATCAGTCATCTGACATCGAAGCCGGAGAATGACTCCCTAAGCGGGACTCCTAAGCAACCCTCCATCCTAGGTGCATCGAATGTTGTTCCCCAACGGCAAACCTTATGTGGGATAAACTTCGACAACAGGTGTGGCGGTGGCGAGGGATTTGGGCGATCGCCCCCACCGCCACCGTCATCGTTTTTCTAATACGCGCGACGGGACTTCTCCAAGGCTCAGAACTGGCAGCCTTGGATGTATTTTTTCGCCTCCGTCCCTGGGACGGCCCCGACAAACGGGTGTTAGTGGTGGGAATCTCCGAAAGCGATTTGCAACAGTACGGTCATCCCATCAACGATCAACTTCTTGCCCAGGCCCTGGCGTACATCGCCGCCGGCCAACCCCGGGCCATCGGCCTCGATATCTATCGAGACTTACCCGTACCACCGTCTTACCGAGAAATTGTCCAGCAGTTTCAAGACCAACCCGAGTTACTCTTGCAAAACCCGCCCCTAGAACCGGGTCATGCCCAACTCAATCAGCTCTACCGAGAGATAGATAACCTCATCGGCATCGCCAAAATCACCGGTGGTGTCGATCGCGTTGCCCCACCTCCGGTCCTAGCAGAACTCGGCCGTGTTGGGGCCAACGACTTACCCCGAGACCAAGATGGCCGCTTGCGACGGGCCTTCCTCTATCTCACCGACCCCCAATCCCAAGAAATTGTCCTCAGTATCGGCTTACATCTCGCCCTACTCCACCTCGAACCCTATGGCATTTTCCCTGAAGTCACCGACGATGACCGTCAATGGGTGCAACTAGGAGATACCGTCTTTGTCCCGCTCTATAGTGGCGATGGGGGCTATGGCGCCTTTGACGATCGCGGTTACCAAATTTTTATCAACTACCGCAAAAACGGTAAAGCCTTTGAAACCATTAGCCTACAAGATATTTTAGAGCAACGGGTTTCCTCAGATATCTTTCGCGATCGCACCGTCCTGATTGGCCACACTGCCGAAAGCCTCAAGGACTTTTTTGATACCCCCTTCAGTGTGCAAGCCGAGGGGATTCAGAAAACCTCAGGAGTAGAAGTCCACGCCAACGTCGTCAGCCATATCCTCAGTGCCACCCTCGACGGGCGATCGCAAATTCTCACCCTTCCCAACCCCCTAGAATGGGCCTGGATTTTCCTAGCCGCCATCTCCGGCGCCAGTTTAGCCTGGATTTGGCGCTATAGCGATCGGGCCATGCGCCTATTGGGGCAAATCCTCTCCGGAACCGTCATCATCGGCATCGCCTACTGGGCCTTTTTAGAAGGCTGGTGGATTCCCTTACTCCCCCCCCTGCTTGCCCAGAGTCTAGCTGCCCTCAGTGTCATCGCCTACGTGGCCCGCTCAGCCGTCGATATTCGCCAAACCTTTAGCCGCTACCTCACCGATGAAGTGGTCGCCACCCTCCTAGAAACCCCAAAAGGCTTGCAATTAGGAGGAGAACGGCGTCGAATCACCATTCTCACCTCCGACTTACGAGGCTTCACCAGCATCTCAGAACGACTCCCCCCAGAAGATGTCGTCTCCATCCTCAACATCTATCTCGAAGCCATGGCCGATGCCATCACCCACTATCAGGGAACCATCGACGAGTTTATGGGGGATGGAATTCTGGTGCTGTTTGGCGCCCCCACCCAACGCCCCGACGATGCCGAACGCGCCGTCGCCTGTGCCATCGCCATGCAGCAAGCCATGGCCCAAGTCAATCAAAACATGACCCAGTTAGGCCTGCCCAACCTGGAAATGGGAATTGGCATCAATACCGGGGAAGTCGTCGTCGGCAACATCGGCTCCCTCAAACGCACCAAATATGGCATTGTCGGCTCCCAAGTCAATCTAACCTATCGCATCGAATCCTATACCGTCGGCGGTCAGATTCTCATTACCGAATCGACCCTAAACGAGGTCGACAGTGCCCTGGAAATTGACGGTGAAGACAAAGTCTCCCCCAAAGGCGTCAGCCAACCCATCTCCATTTATTCCGTCGTCGGCATCAGTGGCAAACATACCCTCAGCCTATCCCGAGATCACCTGCCCCTCCATGAACTGAACCCCGCCCTTCCCGTCTCCTTTACCCCCTTACAGGGCAAACAACTGAGCGATCGCAACTATCCCGCCCAACTGATTAAACTCTCACCCCAGGGCGCTCATCTCAGTTCACCCCATGGAGCAGATGTGTTAACGAACCTGAGATTAATCATCGATTTACCCGAATCCTTTGGAAAACGCTCGGAAGAGTTTTACGGCAAAGTCATCAAAGACGAGAGCGTCCCTCCCAACGGCTTCGCCATCCGCCTCACCGCCGTCCCCCTAGAACTCAAAGCCTATTTTAAGCAGCTTTACCAACCCAACTAACCCCACAACTCCCTACGCGCACCTCTCCTCCCACAGCTGCATCAGGGCTGGAGTCCCCGTAACCGTCACCTGCCGTCCGTCCCCCTCATAGCACACCTCCAAGGTCAAATAAGATGGGGGCAACTCCGGTAACCGTTCCGCCCATTCAATCACCATCAACCCAGGCTCGACTTCCAATCCCTCCCAGTACAACTGAGGCTGTAACCCCCACACCTCCGAGGACTCTAAACGATAGAGGTCCAGATGATAGAGGGGAATGCGACCATCATCATACTCATTAATGAGCGTAAAGGTGGGGCTGACAATGCGATCGCCAATCCCTAACCCCGCACCGATTCCTTGAACGAGAGTCGTTTTACCCGCCCCTAACTCCCCTTGCAGCAGTAACGTGGTCCCGGCGGGTAATCCCTGGCCGAGTTTTTCACCCAAGCGGTGGGTAGCGTCAGCATTGGCGAGAAACAGGCTTGTTGAGGTCATGGGAAGAAGGCAATAGGCATAACCCACCCCTAACCCCTCCCAGGAGGGGAAGGCAATAGGCAAGAGGGGGGAGGGGGAAGAAGGCAATAGGCATAACCCACCCCTAACCCCTCCCAGGAGGGGAAGGCAATAGGCAATAGGGGGGGAAGGCAATGGAACGATAAAAAGGGATTGGGTGATGGGTGGGGCAACTCAGTTACACTGGAGGGCAGAATTTTTCGTCGCTAGCATAGATTTGGCATGATGACCCGTCGCTCCTTTCTAATATCTCGTCTGTTGACCCTCGTTTTGCTGGGATTCACTGCGATGACTGGCCTTCTGGCTTCCCCCTCAACCGCTTGGGCCATGGGGGGAACCTTACCCCCGCTGAATCAAGTCGCTCCAGACTTCACCCTCCCCAGTAATAGCGGTGATGGGGAGATTTCTCTCTCCGACTATCGGGGACAATGGCTAGTCGTCTACTTCTACCCCGCCGATTTTACCCCTGGTTGTACCTTAGAAGCCCGCCGCTTTCAAGAGGATTTGCCCAAATACCTAGATCTCAACACCCAAATTTTAGGCATTAGTGCCGATGACGTAGATTCCCATCAAGACTTTTGTGACTCCGAAGGCCTGCGCTTTCCCCTATTATCCGATGTTGGGGGAGCCGTCAGTAAAGCCTATGGGTCCTGGATTTACTCCCGCTCCGTCCGCCATAGCTTTATCATTGACCCCGAGGGCATCCTGCGCGATCGCTTTGTCAAGGTGAACCCCTCGATTCACAGTCAGGACGTGCTGACTCGCCTCAAAGACTTACAAACCTCCTCCTAATCCACGTAATAGCCTTTCGGGGGAATCAGATAGGTTCTCCAGTCCGCCGCCTCCCCAGCATCCCCGGGGCCATACTTCGCTAAACGCCAGCTTTTCCCCTCCTTTTGTCCTTGTAGATAGAGGTCGAACGGTTGTTTCGGGCGAGTCACCGTTCCTCGGGGTAACTCAATCGTGAGGCGATAGGTTCCCCGCAGATGATATCCCGGTAAATCCTGAATCATCACCGGGGCATTTTCCCTCACCTTAACCCGATCCACACTCCAGGTGGGGGCTTCACTCAGACGTAACTGGGAGGTGAGCTGGCTCTGAGTCTGTTCCAGTTGTAAAGAAATCGCATCGGCCACTAAGTCTGTATCAAAGAAAATCGGCACAGCCGAACAGGCCGCCAATGCGATCGCCACCAGACTCAGCCCAAGCCAGCGCCCTAGTCCCTGCCAATATGCCGCCAACACCGTTAATCCTCATCCATTCTGGGCAAACCTATCATACAGCAAGGGCCCCATCCCCACTCCCAGTTGCCCCAGTTGCCCCTCCCGTCATCAGATAGGAACCCAGAGCCAGGAAAAGCACGTTAAAATCTCAAAACAGCGTTGCATTGTTGAGGTTGACTGTGAACGATAAAGACCCAGATTTCCGTCAAACCGGCGATTCCCAGACCCGCATCTTGCCTCAAACCCTATGCCAAACCCTGTTCATCCTCGCCAGTTTACTGATTCTGCTGGCCGGCCCCCTCTATGCCGTACCAAGCCAGTCCCCGGCTCAGGCCGCTCCCATCCAAGAACAAACAGAAGCCCCCGGACAGGTGATTTACCAAACCCGTCATCGCCTCAAGGACAGTTTAGGGAACTCCTGGCAGGTCATTTTCTACAAACGAGTTGCAGAGTCTGACGAAACCCGTAATCTTAATCTACGTCTAGCTGGATTCCCCGGCGCAGTGGAGTTTCAACATCCCCAACCCCTAATCCTCACCCCCTCACGAGGGGACAAGTTAGAAGCCGCCGATGACTTTGCCGAGGAGGCCCCGGCCCCCAATATCGGCGAATATGATATGGGGGCGATCGCCAATCGTTTGCCCTCTCGCGGTTCCCTAGAATTAACCCTCCCCCTCAAAGAACGGCCAGCCAGCTTACAAATTCCTCTCCCTGTCATCCTGGAATGGCAGGACATCGTCAAAAAATAGTAATCTACTAGGCAGTAGGGGGAAGAAGGCAAAAGGCATAACCCACCCCTTGCCTCTTGCCTCTTGCCTCTTGCCTCTTGCCTCTTGCCCCTATTCCCCACCATGCTCAACCCCAAACTCGATCGCCTCTATCACGAAATCAAAGGGGTTATCCTCGCCAAACAACATCCCGTCAGTGGCCTACTTCCTGCCAGTACGGCCATTACCGAACATGGGGACTATACCGATGCCTGGGTGCGGGATAATGTCTACAGCATCCTCGCCGTCTGGGGATTGGCTCTGGCCTACCGCAAAATTGATACAGAACAGGGACGAGCCTACGAACTTGAACAGAGTGTGGTCAAGTTGATGCGCGGTTTGCTGCGCTCAATGATGAACCAGGCCCACAAAGTCGAACGGTTCAAACATACCCAAGACCCCCTCGATGCCCTTCATGCCAAGTATGATACGGCCAGCGGCGATCCGGTTGTGGCCGACCATGAATGGGGCCATTTACAGATTGATGCGACCTCGGTGTTTCTGTTGATGCTGTCTCAGATGACCGCATCGGGGTTGCAAATTGTCTTTAATCTCGATGAGGTTAACTTTGTCCAAAACCTCGTCTATTACATTGGCCGCACCTACCGCACCCCGGATTATGGCATTTGGGAACGGGGCAATAAAATTAATCATGGTAAGCCGGAACTCAACGCCAGTTCCGTGGGGATGGCTAAGGCGGCCCTAGAGGCCATGCAGGGAGTTAACCTATTTGGCACTCGTGGCGACCAAGCCTCCGTGATTCATGTGGTCCCTGATGATATTGCCCGGGCCCGCATTACCTTAGAGGCCCTACTCCCTCGGGAATCCAACTCCAAGGAAGTGGATGCGGCTTTGTTGAGTGTGATTGGCTTCCCCGCCTTTGGGGTGGAGGATAGTCAGTTGCGCGATCGCACTCACCGTAAAATTGTCGATAAGCTGCAAGGGAACTATGGCTGCAAACGCTTCTTGCGGGACGGTCACCAGACGGCGATTGAGGATAGTAACCGACTCCACTATGAACCCCAAGAACTTCAGCAGTTCGAGAACATTGAATGTGAATGGCCCCTCTTCTTTTGCTATTTATATCTCAATCATCTTTTCATGGGCAATCTAGATAAAGCCCGTGAGTATGGCAAGAAAATTGAAAAGATTTTAGTCGAAAAAAATGGCTGGGAACTCCTTCCCGAACTCTACTATGTTCCCGAACACTTAATCGAAGCGGAACGAGAAACCCCCCATACTCAAGCCCGCTTGCCGAATGAGAACATCCCCCTAGTTTGGGCTCAAAGTCTCTATTGGCTAGGAGAAATCATAGAAGCAGGACTGATTGACTTAGGGGATATCGACCCCCTGGGACGGCATTTACATCGGCGTAAACCCCATCCGTCGGTCGTTCAAGTGGCGCTCCTAGCAGAAGATAGCGCCTTACAAGATGAACTCGCGGGTTATGGCATCGCCACAGAAACCCTAGCAGAGATTGAACCGATTAAGCTCAGTGATGCTCAAGAACTCGCCGGTATTTACTACCAGGTTGGGCGCAATGAAAAGTTAAATCTAACCGGCCGACCCAAACGGCTCGTCCGCAGTTTGACCACGGCACAAGTATTTCGGATTCGGGGTGAGCGAGTCATGTTTCTGCCCTCATTTGTGAATCCCCAACAGTTTTATATCACCCTGGATTACCACTTTCTCATTGCCCAAATTGAAAGTGAAATTTCCTATATTTCTCGCCATTGGTATAACTTAGGTCGGCCCACCCTCATCCTGATGTTGACCCGTAAACTGGTGGAAACCGGTCAAGAACCTCTCCTAGAACTGATGTTGCAATTGCGGGACGGGGACTGTAAAGGCACTCCCGTTCGCTTGGGGTCTCTCAATCAGTTACTCTTAACCGCTGGGAGTGAACGCATTGATGATTTAGAGGAGTTTGAAGTCTCCCAACCCTCGCAAACGGAAGCGGAAGTCTCCAGTGCTTATCTCCTCTATAACCCAACCCAGAGTCAGCCCCTAACCCCCACCCAAGAGTTTAGCCTCGAATGTGAACGGGAGAGTGACGTATTGCTCGAACGGTTGCGAGAGTCTCAGAATATCTACGAACAGGTGGAAATTCTGCATACCCTAGTCGGTTTGGAAGGTTTAGAGTTCGATACTGGCTTCGGGGGTGAGCGCCCAGTAACCGTGGCGGATTTACTCGAAGAACTCTACAACAAAGCCAGTCATTATGATGCTCGTAACACCGGTACCGTTCATTGGTCTGTAGTACGCTATGCGGCGGGGTTATTGGGCAAAGCCAGCCTCGGCTTGACAGAAGCAGTCACCGATGTTGTGGTGCGTCAGAAACAGTTGGCTATCGGCAAATCCTATAGTGAAGAGTCGATTATTACCAGTCCTCTGCCTCACAACGAGTTGATGGAGAAGATTGATCGCTTCTGTCATGAAGATGTGCGCGATCGCGTCCTCACCCAAGAAATTGCCATCTATCTCGGCTTGATGATTCAAGCTGAACCGAGTCTCTTTGATGGCCTACTCACCCTGCGCGTCGGGTATCTAATTTTGCTGTTAACCACTGAGATTGTCAGTGAATTTGGCATGACCCAGGATGAAGCCTATAACAAACTGATGCAGTTGAGTCCCTTTGAGATTCAAACCCGTCTGCGGGGGGCGATCGCCGGCTACACGGGTTTTAACCGCCGTCTACAAGAGCAGGAATCCCTACATATCAAATCCAGCAGCCCCACAATTGATTGGCGGGTCTTACCGGAGGATATGACCGAGGAAACTCCCCCAGACGACTGGTTACGACAACGTCAGCGGGATGGGGCCGCCGGCCGGGTTCCTAAACAGTTTTATCCCCGAGTTTGGCAAATCCTCAACCATTGCAAGGGTCTGGTAATTGGGGACAAACTCGAAAGCCGCAACCGCATTGAGAGTGAGTATATTCTGGCGGAGATGACCCCCGGCGAGAAAAACTTTGCCCTGCGGGTGGAACGGTTATTGAATAAAATTCCTGCCCCCCAATATCGCCATCTCACCATCGAGGCCCTGATGGAGTTACAGGCCCTGTTCGCCCGCAACCCGGAATTAGAAATCGACGACTATATTGTCTTGGATGTACTGATTGGCCATGCGGTGCGCCTATCCTGGCAACAGCGGTATCCCGAACGCATCGACCGGTACGACGAAGACCGCGCCGCCGCCTGGAGTAACTTCTATGAAGCCTCCCCCTCCATTTGTGCCCAGTTTATTGCCCAGGCCTTTGAGTTCCTCAGTCACGAAGGCTCGAAAGCGGAACTTGAGGAGGTTGGGCAGAAATAGCTAATCGGGTAACCACAGAGTCACAGAGGACACGGAGGGGGAGGAGGGGGACGATTTCGGGGTGCTCAGAGGGGGCTGTCTTGGGGGCTGTCGATAATGGTTTCCAGGTGCTGTAGGAGGTCTTCAGTTTGTTCGAGCATGGACATATGGCCGCAGCCGTCGAGTTCGATGACATTACCTCCACAACAGCGTTTGAAGAGACTATGGAAACTCGCTAGATGATGGACATATTTGGGTTCCATAATCTTGTCTTTGGCCCCGGCGATGAAATAGACCGGCTGCTGGAGTTGGGAGACAATATGGGGCAGGCGATGGACTTCTTCCTCTGTGGTGGAGTCCAGGAGGGCCCCTAAGGCGGCTTCGGGATTGGCGACGACCCAGTCAATGACTCGTTGCTGTCCCCACAGAAAGGGAAGGGGTTTCGCGACGGCGGCCCGGGTAAAGAGCCAACACATGAGAGACACTTGGCTAAACCAACGCAAGCGCCATTGAACAATCCGCCGGCCCACTGCTCGGAAACGTTCAAACTCCTCTTTGAGATAAATTCCTCCTCCGGCGTTGACACAAATGACCCCTTTTATGCGTTGGGGGAATAAATGGGCCGTCCATAGGGCTAAGGTTCCGCCGAGGGAATGGCCCACGAGCCAGACATCCTTGAGGTTGAGCTGTTCGAGGAGGTGATTGAGGTCTTTGGCATAGTCAGCCGGACTGTAGCCGAGGTTACTGGGGGAGTCTGGAGGGAGTTGGGAGTCTCCAAAGCCGCGCAAGTCATAACTTAAGCATTGGTGCGATCGCGATAGGCGATCGATGGCAGGCTGCCAATAGTGACGACTGAGCAGCCAACCGTGGATAAAGACTAAAACAGAACCGTTCGGGACGGGGTCACTTAACTCGTAAACGTGTTCAACCCCGAGGATATTAATGGTTGCCATAGCTACCATCATAACGCCCAGGGGAGCAGATTAGTTGCCCTGGCGCATCTGTTCCATATAGGAGCGGGGAGTCATCTCCCGAGCTAAGCTCCAAACGGGCTCTTGTAGACCCGAGGGAAGATAGGACATGACCAGACCAAAGATGGCTTTACGATTACTGGGATTCTGCTGTCGGTAGGTTTGCAAGAGTTTCCGTCCTGGCTGAGGCTGATGGCCCTCGATATAGCGCAGGCCCAACAGAAGCCGCGTATCTTGGAGGCGTTGCTGGCGGTTGGCTTCGAGGGTTGGGGAGTCCTGAAAGTTGAAGTACTCTAGGTATTTGAGTTTGTCTTCGAGGTAGCGGATATCTCGTTGGATACTTTGCTGTTCGGCGTGAACTCGATACTCCATCAGCCGTTGATCGAGGTAATAGCCGACCTTTCCGGCTAAGGCTAAACGCACCAATAAGTCGTTATCCTCACAGTTTTGTAAGTCTGGGCGCATAAAGCCGACCGTCTCTAAGGCGGCTTTGCGGAAGAGGGTGCAGCCAACTTGTAAACTCTGGCGGATAAAGACGACCTCTAAGAGATTGTCAATCACACCCGTTTCTAGAGATTCTCGTCCCCAATAGCGGGAGTTTTGCTCGCTGGCGTCGAGATCCCGCTGATTGGTCTGATTGATGAGCCAATGGTCACAACTGACAAAGTCCACCTGGGGATACGCGTCTAAGACGGCCACCATCTGGGTGAGGAAGTCTGGGGTGAGGCGATCGTCGTCATCAAATTTGATGAAGTAGTCCCCCTCGGCGGCGTCAAATCCCGATCGCATATTGTTGCTTTTACCGATGTTTTGAGGATGACGCAGATAGCGAATCCGGGTATCCTGGGCTTCATAGTCCCTCATTCGCTCTGGAGTCTCATCCTGGGAGCCGTCATCACAGACAATCAGTTGCCAATCTTGCAAGGACTGGTTGACCACACTGTCAACGGCGAAGGGAAGCAGGTTTTGACGGTTATAGGTGGGGATACAAACGCTAACTTTAGGCATGGACGGGGGTAAGAGTCAGGATTTCGCCACAACAGGGCGATCGTCTCTAGTATAGTCTTCCTCTCTAGAGGCTCAGACTCTGGTAGTTTCCTGGGCCACGAGAAACCCGCTTCAAAGCAAATGGCTTCGTTGCGGGTCACAGTAGCGTTAAGGTCGCTAAGATGTCAGACGCTGACCGACTAATTCAGCCAGCGTCACACCTAAAAAACTTATTTAGTACAGTGCTTCTTCCTGGTGGGTTTCGATGGTGCAGTCAGAGGTGGGATAAGCCACGCAAGTCAGCACATAACCCGCTTCGATTTGGTCATCATCGAGGAAGGACTGATCAGACTGATCGATGCTTCCTTCGGTGATTTTGCCGGCGCAGGTGGAGCAAGCACCCGCACGGCAGGAGTACGGCAGATCCAACCCTTGCTCTTCGGCGACATCGAGGATGTACTCGTCATCGGGAACTTCGATCGTCGTGTTGAGACCTTGCTCTTCGTTAACGAGCGTGACCTTGTAAGTAGCCATGAAATGATCCTCTCTATATCTATAAGTTTTCCTAATTCAACAAATCGAGGCTTTGGGCCCCGACTGAGGTTGTTTAGGTATCTCCTATCTCTGATATTACGGGAAAAGCTAACGGATGCAACCCCTAAATCGGGAATCTTTGTAACGAAATTTATTATAATAATTCCTAATTCAATGTGGATTTGCTTATGGATCGCCATTGGGAGACAGGAAAACCTGGAGTGGCCAGCATCCCAGCCTGAGGAACTGAAGGCTGGCACAGAACTGGGTTAGAGTTAAATTGATGGAGCTTACTGGGGTTAGAGTCAGAGAAATGGTGCTTCAACAGCCGATTCGGGTCGGTTTGGTGGGAACGGGGTTTGTGGCCCGTTGGCGATCGCAGGCCCTGCTCGACGACGACCGGGCTGAGTTAGTAGCGGTGGCGGGCCGAGATCGTCAACGCAGTTATGAGTTTACCCAGGACTGGGGAGGTGCGCCCTGTGCGGATTGGCAAGAGCTGCTGGAGCGGCCAGACCTGGATCTGATTTTTATCTCCAGTCTCAATCATCACCGAGGAGCGATCGCGCAAGGGGCCCTAGAGCGAGGTAAACATGTGGTCGCTGAATATCCCCTGGCCCTCATTCCCGCCCAGGCTCAAGCTCTACTAACCCTCGCCCAGCAGCAACAGAGATTATTACACATCGCCCATATTGAACTCCTTGGAGGCTTACACCAGGCTTTTGTGGACTATTTACCCCATCTCGGAGGGATTAGTGATGTGCGCTATTGCACCATTAACCCCAAAGATCCGGCCCCTCGCCGTTGGACTTACTCCCCAGAGCAGTTTGGCTTCCCTTTAATCGGGGCCTTATCCAGACTCCACCGCCTCATTTCCGTGTTGGGTCAAGTGGAGTCAGTAACGGCTCAGGCTCGTTTTTGGCCGCAAACCCCCACGCCATATTACCGGGCCTGCTTATGTAAAGCTCAGTTGCGGTTTTGTTCTGGGGTCTTTGCCGATGTCCTGTACGGCAAGGGCGATCGCTTCCTAACCCAAGAACATCTCCTGGAAGCGCGGGGGGTGGGGGGTGTGCTGCGTTTAACCCCGGAGGAGGGACACCTTAAGCAAGGCAATCATCAGGAGAGCATTAGCATCGGCCCCCGTCGAGGTCTATTTGCGCAAGATACGCAGCGGGTTGTTGATTATCTTTGTCAGGGACGGCCCCTGTATCTGGACCCACGCTCTAGTCTATATAGTCTCACGGTCGCTGAGGCGGTTCGCCTCGCGGTGAAACGAGATGCGCCGGTTTATTTAGGGGATGGGGACTGTCTCCAATAAACGGGCAATAACGGCCTCCCCTTTACGACCTCCGGCGGGAATCATCCGGTGGGTGAGGACATAGGGGGCGATGAACTTGACATCATCAGGACTGCTATAGGCGCGTCCTTCTAGGAAACTATAGGCTTGGCAGGCCCGTTGGAGGGCTACCGCACCTCGGGGGCTGACCCCAAGGGTCACATCGTTATCGGCCCGGGTGCTGCGGACTAAATCGACCATGTACTGTTGTAGAGCGGGTTCCACCGTAATTTGGGATACCTGTTGACTGAGTTGATGCAATTCCTCAAGGCTCAGGCACGGGTCTAACTCCTCAACGGAAATGCGGCTAGAGAGTCCTTGTAGCATTTGTAGTTCTTCCTCTGGTGTGGGGTAGCCCAGGGAGAGGGAGAGCATGAAGCGGTCCATTTGGGCTTCAGGAAGGGGGAAGGTTCCTTGATATTCAATGGGGTTTTGGGTGGCGATGGTGAAAAACGGCTGGGGGACAAATCGGGAGTTGCCATCCACGGTGACTTGTTTTTCTTCCATCACTTCCAACAGGGCCGATTGGGTGCGGGGGGTGGCGCGATTGATTTCATCAGCCAGTAGGACATTGGCGAAGACCGGCCCCGGCAGAAACTCGAAGCTGGCGCTTTGAGGGTTCCAGATGTTGGTTCCCGTAATGTCGGTGGGGAGCAGGTCGGGGGTACATTGAATACGCTGGAATTTGCCGCCAATGGATTTGGCGAGGGATTTGGCCAGTAGGGTTTTACCGACACCGGGGACATCTTCGAGTAAGGCATGGCCTCCAGCGAGGAGGGCAACCAGAACCAGGCGGACGGCCGAGTCTTTTCCCACAAGGGTTTTACTGAGATTCTCACGCAGTCGCTGGAGGGGAGCTAGATGATCCATGGTGGCGTTAGCAAGGGTTAGAAGGGGTTAGGGCCGGGATTGCAGGTGCGATCGCGCTGTCTGACAATCCTGGTGAATTTGGGCTTTGAGGGCATCCAGACTAGAAAACTGGCGTTCAGGACGCAGATAGGTCATCAGATGGACGGTGAGGGAGTGATGATAGAGGTCTCCCTGCCAATCTAAAAGATGGACTTCCACCGTGGGGCGATCGCCGGCGACGGTGGGACGGCAGCCCAAGTTCATCACGGCCGGCCATTTACATCCATCCTCTAATTGGGCCCAAACACTGTAAACCCCCCAGCGAGGAAGAAACTTGTCGGCGGGTAGGGCCAAGTTGGCGGTCGGGAAGCCTAGGGTGCGGCCGAGTTGTTGCCCGAGTTCTACGGTTCCTTGCAGTTGATAGGGACGACCGAGGAGACAGTTGGCCTGCGTAACGTCCCCTGAGGCTAGGGCCTGGCGGATGGTGGAACTACTGATGCGATGACCCTCTAGGTATTGTAGACCGGCGATACAGGCTTCCATGTGGTAGGCCTGGCCAATCTGCCGCAGGCTGGCGCTATTGCCGGAGCGGTTGCGACCGAAGTGAAAGTTTTCCCCCACACTGACTCGTTGGGTTTGCAGATGCCGTTGCAGAACTTCAGCTACGAAGGCTTCCGGGGTCAGACGTGCCAGTTCTGCGGTGAAGGGGAGGAGAACCAGCTGTTCAACGCCGAGCGATCGCAACTGCTCGACCTTTTCGGGAACTGGGGTGAGGAGCGATCGCGCCCGTCCGGTAAAAAATTCTTGGGGATGAGGGTTGAAGGAAACCACCGTGGCATATGTGCGATCGCCACTCAAGCGGGGACTCGGTTCACATTCAAGACCCTCTGCACGCACCTGGGATAGAGACAAATCCCGTTGAGGTGCATCATGGAGGATTTCAGCAATCACCCCCTGATGCCCGAGATGCACACCATCAAAGTTCCCTAAGGCCACCCTGGCAGGACTCAGGGCTGTTGTCAAAGAGGAAGTCACCCACACAGGCTTTGCACGGTAAAAAAGAACAACGGGACATCAGCACCCAAGAGAGTCCTTGTCCCGGTTGAGTCAAACTTTAGCATGAGCTGGCATAATCGCTCTGGGAGAGGGGGCAATCTCCACACTCATCCCCTCTCGGGCCAGAAGACTGTTACTAAAGGCGGCTTTGACGTCTTCCCCCATGCGATCGAGAAACTCATCATTATGAAGGGGATCATGATGGAAAATCACCAGGCGTTTCACCTTGGCGGCCTTAGCCATCTTGACGGCCTCCTGCCAGGTTGAATGGCCCCAACCCTTCTTGCCCGTTTTCGGATGATGATACTCGTCATCTGTGTAAGTGGCATCATAGATCACCACATCCGCATCCTGAGCTAACTTAAGGATATTGGGGTCAAGGCGATCGCCATAATGTTCCGTATCCGTAATATAGGCTGCCGCGTAGTCCTGCCAGTTCACCCGATAGCCAACGGCTTCTCCTGGATGATTCAGATGGGCCGTTTCCACCCGCACCTCGCCAATTTTTAGGGTTTCCCCCACCTCAATATCATTGAAATCCAGTTGCGCTCCCATAATCTGCAACGGCACCGGGAAGTTAGGGTGGAGCATCTGGTCATTGAGCCGTTGTTCAATCGTGGCTCCATTGGGAGCGACAGCGCCATAAATATGAAACTTATTGCCCCGAATAAAGGCGGGGATAAAAAAGGGAAACCCTTGAATATGGTCCCAATGGGTATGGGTAAAAAATAAACTGGCTTCGACAGGCATTTGTGACAGGAGATTCTGTCCGAGAACCCGCAATCCTGTCCCGCCATCGAAAATAAGGCGTTCACGGCCAACGCGCATCTCGACACAAGGCGTATTGCCGCCATATCGGACTGTTTCGGGCCCGGGACAGGCAATGCTACCTCTAACGCCCCAGAAATGAACCGTGAATTTATCGTTCATACTAGACATGGGTTATTTTCGCTGTGATTCGGCGAGAGCGCGTCAACGGGTTAAGTCAAAGTAAGGGTTAACATGGGCAAGCTACTGTGAGTTAGATCACAATCACGAATCACCGGGCTTATTGACCGATGAGGCTTCGCTTCCCGGGTGGATGCCTAGGTTGAGACGATCTGGCCAGCTAAATCCAACGTAAGGGCACGTCGGGTCTCTAACAGACTGCCTTTTCACTAGCCTACCCTCAATTGTTCCCGTTGTGGCAAAGGGATTGCCCAGGTCATGAGTTCGGCCGTGCTGGCGTGCTAGTCCCCAGGTCCGTCTGAGCGCTGCTTTTTAGAGCCGAGACGGAACCGTATCCAGACGATTTTAGCTTTGTCTAGCTTAGCAGGAGACCTTTAAAACTGTCTGCCCAACATCAGGAGGACCTGACCCTGAGACCCCTGGAGATCGGAACGCAAGTCGAGTCAGGACGAGGACGGCTGGGGGCCTGCGGTTTAGAGACTTAAAGCTCTTCTTCAGCCGCCCCCACCTGTTTCAGGTGAATATGTTTACGGCCCAAGGAAATTTCAAACTCATCACCTGGGGTCAGTCCCATTTGTTTGGTATAGGCTGCCCCAATCAGCAAGTTACCATTGGATTGAACGCTAATGCGATAGCTGGCGCTGCGCCCGCCCCGTCCGTTGGACGGTTGCTTGCTATCGAGTTCAATCCCCTCGGCATCAATCAGTGCATTGAGGAATTTCATCATGTTGACTCGTTCTACACCGTTTTTGGTGACGGTGTAATAGCCACATTCTCGGGCTTTTTCCTCTTTGGGGAGACTTCCCAAGGCCCGCACTTTCTCAAGCAGTTCATTTCCGGTCAAGGCATTCGGATTGGTGGTACTCATTAATCTTCTCTCAAAAACGATAGACAACCGTTATTCACTATTGTATCTTAACGGAAGTTTATTTCGAGTAAGAGTTTAGCATTGATATCAATTTATTGAACAATCATCACCGTTTCAGTCCAACGGACTAGCTGGAATCCTTGAGACTTCCACCGTCGGTCAAGCCACTGAATCTTAGGGACGAACATGAAACTAACCACCCAAGGCCACTACAGCGTCAAAGCACTGTTGGATCTCCGTTCTAACGCTGGCGATCGCCCTGTTTCTGTGCGTGAGATTGCCCAACGGCAACAGCTCCCGGCCCCCTATTTAGAAAAGTTATTGATTCGCTTGCGACAAGCGGGGATCGTGGCATCTGTACGGGGGGCCCAGGGAGGGTATCAACTGGGGCGATCGCCCGATAAGATTTATCTTGGGGAAATTTTATCGGCTGTGGGTGAAACCCTAAAACCCTTACCCCGTCATGATCCAGATGCTACACTAGCGGAAGATTGGGTCACCTTCGTTCTCTGGAACCAACTCCACCAAAAACTCAAACAAGCCCTTGATCGCATTTCTTTGGAAGATTTATACCATGATGCCCGAAGTTGGCAAGCGGCTCAGGGAGAACAAACCAGTTTTGTGGTTTAGCCAAAGACAGTATTCTAACCCAACTCCCATCGGCTTGATTCGAGGATCCCTGGGGTTCTCCGCTCATCTCCCCCCACCCCACCCAAGGGTGGGCCGCCGGAGGTTGTTAATCCTATCGGATCGCTCCACACTCCCTTGCCCCCCATTGGCATCTTCTCATGATGAAAGTTGTAGAAATTCTCTCGGCCGAAGAAATTCGCCGAACCCTGACTCGTCTAGCCTCACAAATTTTAGAAAAGTCCGGTCATCCTGATCGCCTCGTCTTATTGGGGATTCATTCCCGAGGAGTCCCCCTGGCCCACTTGCTGGCTGAACAAATTGAGGTCTTAGAAAATGTGTCAGTTCCTGTCGGCTCCCTAGACATCACCTTTTATCGAGATGACCTCGATCGGATTGGGGTTCGCACCCCGGAGCGCACCGAGATCCCCTTTGATCTCAATGACAAGATTGCCCTGCTGGTTGATGATGTTATCTATACTGGGCGAACCATTCGCGCTGCGCTCAATGCGATTCAAGACTATGGTCGTCCCGAAGCCATTTGGCTAGCGGTTTTAGTCGATCGCGGTCATCGCCAACTGCCCATCCACCCTGATTTTACGGGAAAAACCCTGCCCACCTCCAAAGATGAACAAGTGAAATTTTGGCTCGAAGATTGGGATGGACGGGATGCGGTCGAACTGCTCAAACCCATCGATAATGGGGATTTAGCATGAAACGGTTACTCCTGCACAATGCTTACGGTTGGCCCCCAGCCATCTTCGGATGGGTGGCGGATAGTTTAAGTAAAGCTTGGATCACGGACAACTTCTATCTCCATGAAAGTCGCCCCATCATCACCGATGTCTTCTATTTCACCTATGTCCGCAACCCAGGTGCCGCCTTTGGCTTGTTTGAGGGTCCCTGGCTCAAATGGTTGTCCCTAGCTGCGAGTTTAGGGCTCATCGCCCTGCTGCTGTGGGGCCCCCGCCTCAGCCGTGGCGAGCAAGTTGGCCTAGGCTTTATCCTCAGTGGCGCGATCGGAAACGGCATTGATCGCTTCTTCCTCGGAGAAGTCGTCGATTTCCTACATCTACCCATCATCCCCTTTATCAACTTCCCCATTTTCAACATTGCCGATGTGAACATCAACCTGGGCATCATCTGTTTATTGATTGTCGCCTGGCAAGAAGCCGACCATAGCCCCTAATTCCCTCAGGATGGTTCACAATCCAGGCTGACTTGAGAGACTCGGCGCTGGGCCACATAGCCAAAGCCCCGAATCGTCAAAATCAATTCGGGGTTTCTCGGATCGTCTTCAATCTTAGAGCGCACACGAGCCACATAGACATCAATCACCCGCAAATCCCCTTGACGGGTTGGGGCATAGCCCCAGAGTTTCTCCAAAATCTCCGCCCGAGACACCGGTTCTCCAGCTTGTTCAAAGAGTAGTTCTAGAAGTTTAAACTCAGTATAGGTCAGGGCAATGCGACGATTTCCCCGATAGACCTGTTGGCGGTTGCTGTCGATGCGAATTTCCCCAACCTCTAGGGTTCCCGGGGCGACAAGGCGCCCCGACGCCGGATCTCGGAAGCGCCGGAGGATGCTTTCAATCCGGGCTTCGAGTTCTCGGGGGCTAAAGGGTTTGACTAAATAGTCATCTGCACCGGCTTCGAGGCCGGCAATGCGGTCTTTAATGTCCCCGAGCGCCGATAACATCACCACTGGAATATCAGAGTCTTGCCGCAGTTGTCGGCATACCTGACAGCCATTGATTTGCGGTAGCATCACGTCTAAAACCACTAAATCCACCGGGTGCTTCTCGCAGAAGGCCAAGGCATCACGACCATCGCCCACCGTTGCCACATCATAGCCGGCCATAGATAAGCGCATATCCAACATTTGCCGAATGGCGGCGTCATCATCAACAACTAGGATTTTCGCTTTTGACTTTTTCAAAACCTGATCCCCTCTCCCTTCCCAGGCTCGCCCCTGTCTTAACTAACGGGGTGAGTCGTAATAGCCAGGATGAAACCGCCACAGGAAACCCAACCCGAAACTGAGTTCGGGATGACAGGTACACTGTGGCTTTAACCCTGACCTGTGCTAATTTTTATAACAAATGTTTTCAAAATGTTATCATTTGTGACGTAAAGGGGTCAAGTTCTCAGCAAAGGAAAAATGGCTGAAATCTTTATTCAGAGGTTTTTCTGGATGAACGCTGTCGAAATTGTCCTCACGCAAAGCCTCGATTCTCTCTCAGCTTCCGGGAGATTTCCATACAAAACTTTGCATAAATAGGGGTTGACAAAGTTGCGTCATTATAGTTAAAAGAGTCAGCGCTGGTGACATGGGCAACCTGAATACTGCTGCAATGGAGAAAGCTGGATGTCACAATAGAGCCAGATATTTGTTCTTGATCTGATACGGTCCTGATTCGCCTGTGACTTTACCCAAGCCTCCCCACCATCAGCAACGGTCGACTCCTCCAACGGAGATGCCGCCGAGTCAAACCCAACCCCAAACCCTATTGGGGAACGTCACTCAAGTGGCGAAACAGCTTCATGCCAAAGTTAACTTTGGGCAACTGGCTCTCAACCCAAAAGCACGAGTGCCAGAACTTTGGGTGCAAACCGCTGGGGAGGACGATGCACAGATTTATCCCCTGGTGGGCGATCGCTATCTCTTGGGGCGATCATCTCAATGTGACATGGTTGTTCCCACGCCTCTCGTCAGCAAAACCCACTTTTCCCTCAGTCGTGATAGCCGGGAAGGCAAACGCCACTTCGTCCTGCGAGATGAAGGCTCCACCAACGGCATCTATATTGGTAAACGTCGCCTACGGAAACTGCAACTGCAACATGGGGATGTCCTAACCCTGGGCCCGCCAGATTTAGCGGATGCCGTGCGAGTTCAGTTTTACGATCCCCCCCCCTGGTACGTGCGGGGTTTTCGCTGGAGCCTCTATGGTGTTTCAGGAGTCTGTGTCTTAGCCACCCTATTCGTGTTGGCGGAATGGCAAAAATTTACCGTGCGTCCCCTGCCTCGCTCCATTACCGGGCCCACCATCGTCTATTCCCGAGATGCAGAGCGGCCCCTACGGGAACCCTACAGCACCACCCATGTGGAACATCCCAGCTTGACGCAATTTGGTAATTATCTCCCCAACGCCGTGATTGCCTCGGAAGATAGTCGCTTCTTCTGGCACTTAGGGGTTGATCCGATTGGGGTGCTGCGGGCCATGATCGCCAACCTGCGCGGAGGGGGCATTCGGGAAGGAGCCAGTACCCTAACCCAACAACTGGCTCGCAGTCTCTATCGGGACTATGTCGGAACTGAAGACTCAGCGGGCCGGAAATTGCGGGAGATGATCGTGGCCCTAAAGCTCGAAACCTTTTACAGTAAGGATGATTTGTTACTGACCTATCTCAATCAGGTCTTTTTGGGCATTGATTTATATGGTTTTGAGGATGCGGCGCGCTTTTATTTTGGCAAGTCCACCCAGGAGTTAACTCTCTCAGAAGCTGCCACCCTAGCTGGGATTTTGCCCGCGCCCAACCGCTTTAACCCCATTCAGAACTATGAGTTAGCTCTACAATACCGCAATCGTGTTATTGAACGGATGCGGGCCTTGGGTAAAATTTCTCAGGAGGAAGCCGATCGGGCCCGGCGATCGCGCATTGAAATCAATCCTGAAGCCCGGGAAATTCTCGAAAGTACCGTTGCTCCCTATTTCTACGATCATGTTTTTGTCGAACTTGAGCAACTCCTCGGTTACGAACTGGCCCGGGAAGGCAACTTTATTGTGGAAACGGGCCTGAATCCTGACTTGCAAGAGCAAGCCGAGCAGAGTTTACAGGACTATGTTCGTACCGTCGGCAATCAGTTAGGGGTATCTCAAGGGGCACTCGTGTCCCTGGATTATCGCACTGGGGAAATTGTCGCCCTAGCCGGGGGGGTAGATTATCGGAGCAGTCAGTATAACCGGGCCACCCAAGCTCGGCGACAACCCGGCTCTACGTTTAAAGTCTTTCCCTTCGCTGAGGCCCTCAATCAAGGCATCAGTCCAGGGACGGTGTTCTCCTGTCAACCCCTTACCTGGCAAGGGCAATCCTTCCGTCCCTGTGAACGCAGTGGCGGTGATATCAATATGTATCAGGGGATGGCCCAGTCAGAGAATGTGGTGGCCCTACGGATTGCTCGCGAGGCGGGACTCAATAATGTGGTCCGTTTAGCACGAGAATTTGGCATTCGCTCCGAGTTAAATCCAGTTCCTGGGTTAGCCTTGGGTCAAAGTGAGGTGAGTTTATTAGAAATTACCGGCGCCTATAGCATTTTTGCCAATCAGGGCCGCTGGAACCGTGGCCATGCGATTCGCCGCATTTTGGACAGCAGCGATTGTAGTAATCCTGATGATTTCCAAACTTGTCGGGTGATTTATGATTATGCTGAGCAAGAACCCACGGATCAAGCGGTCGTCTCCCCGCAGGTAGCCGGGATTATGACGGACTTGTTGCGAGGGGTGGTGCAGTCGGGAACCGGTACAGCAGCGGCTTTTGGGGCTGGAGAGGTGGGCAAAACGGGAACCACCGACTTCGCCGTCGATTTGTGGTTTATTGGCTATGTTCCCCAACGCGCTCTCGTCACGGGAGTCTGGTTAGGGAATGATGACAATAGCCGCACCTATGGGAGTAGCAGTCATGCGGCGGAACTCTGGCGCAGTTATATGAGTGGCGCGGTGGAATAATGGGGGTGGAGTCAGTTCGGTTCGGGAATAATCAGTTTGCGGTAGGATTTCATGAGTTGGCTTTTGGAGCGGTGCGATCGCCCACTGTCGAAGCCCGATAACTCTTTGACATACTGCCCAATCCAGTTATTCACCGTCGTCTGCGCCCCCAATTCTTCTGCCAAGCCATGGTACTGGGCCAGCCATTGCGGGTTGGCTTCGATGGCCATGCAGACATGCTCAATCAAATCTTCATCGGGGGGAGACGTGAAACAATTGAGCACTTGTTCTACAAGCTGACGGACACCTTCAGTCTTCTTCATAATCCCGGTTCCCAACAATCAAGACAATCTCTCCGTCCCGTTAGGATACCGTTTCTAAGGACACCGGGCCAATTGCCAACATTCGCGGGCGATCGCCCAATCCTCCTGAGCGTGAACCACCACCACCGCCACCCCAGAGTTAGCCGTCGAAATCCGGCTATTTTTCGCCGAACCCTGATTTTTAGATTCATCTAACTCCAAGCCCAAAAACTCAAACCCAGCACAGGTGGCCGATCGCACCGCCGCCGAATTCTCCCCTACCCCCGCCGTAAAGGCCAACACATCCAAGCCACCCAACTGAGGAATCAAGGCCGCGATCGCCCCCTGAAGCCGCAACACATACATCTCAAACGCCAGCCGGGCCCGCTCATCTCCCCCCTCCCGGGCCTGCAAAATCTCCCGTAAATCCCCCGAGGGGCCAAAAATCCCCTTCAACCCCGACTGCTTATTCAACAGTCGATCCACCTCCGAAGCCTCAACCCCCATCTGCGTCATCAAATAGAGAGGAATCGCCGGATCAATCGAACCACTGCGGGTTCCCATCATCAACCCCTCCAAAGGCGTAAACCCCATCGTCGTGTTCACACTCTCCCCCCCACGAACCGCCGTCAGGGAACAGCCATTGCCCAAATGAGCCGTAATCATCCGCAACGACTCCAGAGGTTTTCCCACCAAGGTTGCCGCCTGTTGGGCACAATAGCGGTGGCTAATGCCATGAAAGCCATAGCGGCGAATCCCCTTCTCAAACCAATCATAGGGAATCGGATACGTCGCCGCCGCCGCCGGAATGGAGGTGTGAAAGGCCGTATCGAACACCGCCACCTGAGGCACATCCCCCAATACCGCCTCCACCCCTAAAATTTCCTCCAGATGAGCTGGATTATGATTCGGGGCCAGGGGAATTAACTCCTCAATCGTCTGTTTCACCGCCTCATCAATCAACGTTGCCTGACAATAGCGATCGCCCCCATGCACCACCCGATGGCCCACGATGGAAATCTCCGTCAAGGCCCCTAACACCGGCGTCTCCCCCTGCACCAGAGTCGCCAACATCTCCTCTAAACCGTGATTGGGGGTATCACGACTGAGCCGTATCTCGTGCTCCGTCCCCTGAGCCGTCACCGTCAACTGGCCATAATCCGGGTGAATCCCCCAATCCACCATCGCCTCCCAAATTGGCTCAGCCGCTGTCTCCGGGAAAGCCCCCTCGGGCAAATCATACAAACAACTTTTCTGGGAACTCGATCCCGCATTCAAGACTAAAACTTTCATACACAACCTCTACAACGGCGACTGGCTAATACGATGTAACTTGAGGAAATTCGTGCCTCGGGAATGCTTGGTGGGAATCCCCCCCACAATCAAAATCTGATCGCCAATTTCCGCCAGATGGCGCTCTTGTAGCCCCGAATTGGCGTGTTCAATCAGTTCCTCAAAGGTTTCCCCATCATCATCAATGAGAATCGGCTTCACCCCCCAGATGAGATTCAGACGGTGATACACATCCCGATTCGTTGTAAAGGCTACCACCAGGGCCCGAGGCCGTTCCTTCGAGGCAATGCGGGCCGTGTAGCCGGAACTGGTGAAGGCAGCAATACAGCGTAAGTCCAATAAGCGATCAATGGTATTTAACGCTTCCGTCAGGGCGTGGGTTTCGTCGGTTTCCGAGGGAGGATAGTTAACAAAATCCGCCTCCGGTTCAATTTGATGAGCAATTTTGGCCATCATTTGCACCGCTTTGACCGGATATTTCCCCACCGCCGATTCCCCAGATAACATGACAGCATCGGTCCCATCAAGAATGGCATTCGCCACATCACTGGCTTCAGCCCGAGTCGGGCGAGGTTCCCGAATCATACTATCGAGCATCTGAGTGGCGGTAATGGCGGGAATCCCTTTTTGATTGCAGGCCCGGATGATTTCTTTTTGCAACATCGGGACTTTCTCGGGACTCATTTCTACCCCCAGATCTCCCCGGGCAACCATGATCCCATCACATTCATCGACAATTTCTTGTAAATGGGCGATCGCCTGAGGTTTCTCGATTTTGCCAATCACCGGCACTGTCGTTCCACTATGCTCCTTAATAAAGGTCTTCAATTGACGAATATCATCTGCCGTGCGCACAAAACTCAAAGACACCCAATCAATCCCTTGAGATAAGCCAAACTCCAAATCTTCCTTATCCTTATCCGTCATCGATGGTAAATGTAAGTCCAAACTGGGGATATTGACCCCTTTGCGACTCTTTAAAAAGCCCCCTTCCACCACCACACAATGAACCGCATGACCCTCAACCTTCGTGATTTCCAACTCCAGTAAGCCGTCATCCAAAAGAATTTGCGACCCGACCTTAGCCTCCTCAGCCAAGTCTGGATAATCCAAGCCAACAGTATTCGTTTGCTCGTGATACTCAGCATTGGGAATTAAAATTAACTCCTCACCTTCCTTGAGGGGAATCTCTCCCTGAGGCAAATTGCAGACGCGAATCTTAGGACCCTGTAAATCCTGTAAAATCGTGATCGGAGTATCCAGCTCCCTGGAGATTTTACGCAAGTTGTCGATGGTGATTTTATGCTGTTCATAGCCGCCATGAGAAAAGTTCAACCGAGCGACACTCATGCCGGCAGACACCATCTTTCGAATCACATCTGGACTGTTACTCGCGGGGCCCAGAGTGGCGACAATTTTAGTGCGGTTCATAAGGAGACCTCCTTGATAATATTGGTCATCACATTGGCAGACTCTTCGAGTTGTCGAGACTCCTGTGGTGTTAACGACAACTGGAGCATTCGATCCGCCCCCTGTCGATTGACAACGGTGGGCAAACTCAGACAGACATCATCAATATTAGCAACCCCATGGACTAAGCTACTGACGGTCATGACTCGATTCTGATCCCGTAAGATAGACTGGACAATATCTGTCACCCCTAATCCGATCGCATAGCTGGTGTAGCCTTTGCGTCTAATAATCTCATAAGCAGCATCCCGTGTTTCCTGAAAAATTCGTTGTAAGCGGGGATCATCTGCCGAGGGGCTTCCCTGCCAATCTCCGTCACACAAAGGCATCCCCGCAATATTGACTTTACTCCAAACGGGCACTTCACTATCACCATGCTCCCCAATAATATAGGCGTGTAAACTACGGGCATCTAGTCGTAGTTCCCGCGCCAGTAATGACCGAAACCGAGCGGTATCCAAGACGGTTCCTGACCCGAGAACTCGTGACGATGAAAACCCCGATAGCTTGAGGGAAACATAGGTCATAATATCTACGGGATTCGTGACAATGAGTAAAATCGCCTCTGGGCAAGATTCCGCAATCTCAGGAATCAGCTGACGGAAAATTGCTACATTTTTTTGCACTAAGTCAAGACGAGTTTCCCCCGGCTTTTGAGCGGCCCCGGCGGTGATAATAACAATATCGGCATTGCGGCCTTCCTCAGCCACTGTCCCAGCACAAATCGCTGTGGGTGCGACGAAGGGTAAACCATGAGCCAAATCCATCACTTCTCCCTCCACTTTCTCCCGGGCGAGATCTTGTAAGACCAATTCATCAAAGCAGTTTTGAATCAAAAGAGAATAGGCGCAAGCCATCCCCACTTGTCCCGCACCGACAATCACAGCTTTACGGGGTTGTAGGGCCCGAAATTGAGGATCAGGTAGGGTCGTAAACAACTGTTCAAACATTAGGGGTGATCACAAAAAAAACACTCAAAAACAGCTCACCCTAAGGATAAAGGGTTGAAGAAGGGCGACCCTCTCCTCAGAGGAGCATCGGCTCATAGGGGGTCACTGTTTATAGTATAAGATCAGGATCTCCTTTGGAAAACTGAAGTCTAGATTAAGTTATCGTTAAAAAATGGCAATAGAGTGTTACACCCTCAGGTGGGGCCCCAGAATCTCAGACTCCAGGAATGGCGATCAACCGGTCTCTAAATCCCTATTCTGGGCGATCGCCACCCTTGGCATGTAACTACAATCAGCACTTTTTCCACCTTCTTGATGTAACCCAGCTTACATTTATCGGGTTAATTTTTCCGGGGAGAATTGTCAGGGTTTTTGGCCAATTTAACAAAATCTTTATTGAATTTTAGGGGGAGAAGCTGCTATCGATAAGAAGAGGGAAACTCACCGAGCATCGAAATCATTCCAACCGAAGGTTTCCCCCTTGTCCTCACGCTAGGAACTCACTGCTATGACCATTGCGACATCCTCTGCGACATCCTCTGTCAAAACCGAAATGCCCCTATCGGCGGAGGAACTGCGTAAAATTCATGCCTACTGGCGGGCTGCCAACTACCTGGCGGTGGGGATGATCTACCTCAAAGATAACCCACTGCTCAAAGAACCTCTCAAACCTGAGCATGTCAAAAAACGGCTCCTCGGTCACTGGGGGTCCAGTCCTGGGTTAAGCTTCCTCTATATCCATCTCAACCGCCTCATCAACAAGTATGACCTTAACGCCCTCTATGTGGCAGGGCCGGGTCATGGTGCTCCCGGAATCCTGGGGCCGGCGTATCTGGAAGGAACCTACTCAGAGGTCTATCCTGACAAAGGACAGGACGAAGAAGGACTGCAAAAATTCTTCAAGCAATTTTCCTTCCCGGGCCATATCGGCAGCCACGTCACCCCAGAAACCCCCGGTTCCATCCATGAAGGGGGAGAACTCGGCTATAGTCTCTCCCACGCCTATGGCGCCGCCTATGACAACCCAGATTTGCTAGTGGCGGCGGTTGTTGGGGATGGAGAAGCGGAAACGGGCCCGTTGGCTACCGCTTGGCATTCCAACAAGTATCTCAACCCCATCCGTGATGGTGCAGTCCTGCCAATTCTGCATCTGAACGGCTACAAAATCGCCAACCCCACGCTTCTGTCACGGATTCCTCACGAAGAACTCGAAACCCTCTTCCAAGGCTATGGCTACCGCCCCTATTTTGTCGAGGGCAGCGATCCCGAGATCATGCACCAGAAAATGGCGCAAACCCTAGAAACCTGTGTTCAGGAGATTCGCCGTATTCAGGAGGAGGCCCGCCGCACTGGAGTGGCCAAACGGCCCCGCTGGCCCATGATTGTCTTCCGCTCTCCTAAAGGCTGGACCGGACCCGATGCGGTCAAAGGTCATAAGGTTGAAGGCTTCTGGCGAGCACACCAAGTTCCCATGTCTGATGTTCATCAAAACCCGGAAAGCTTAACCATCCTGGAAGACTGGATGCACAGCTATAAGCCGGAGGAACTGTTTGATGAAACAGGGAAACTCATTCCGGAACTCCAGGAACTATCCCCCAAAGGCGCTCGACGCATGAGTGCGAACCCCATCACCAACGGGGGTCTAGTTCGTAAAGACTTGCGCCGGCCTGATTTCCGCGACTATGCCGTCGAGGTCCCCCGACCGGGCCATGTGGAGGCGCAGAATACCCGCATCATGAGCTTCTATCTGCGAGATGTGATGCGCGACAATATGCACAACTTCCGGGTCTTTGGTCCCGATGAGACGGCCTCAAACCGGCTTCAGGCTCTGTATGAGGTGACGAAGAAGGCCTGGATGGCGGAAATTCTGCCGGAAGATGAGGATGGGGGTTTCTTATCTCCCGATGGCCGGGTGATGGAGATGCTGAGTGAGCATACCCTCGAAGGTTGGCTCGAAGGCTATCTGCTGACGGGACGCCATGGCTTGTTCCATACCTATGAAGCCTTCGCTCACGTCATTGACTCGATGTTTAACCAGCACGCTAAATGGTTGGATATCTGTAAGAATGAGGTGCCTTGGCGGGCCCCAGTGTCTTCTCTGAATATCTTGCTCTCCTCAGTGGTCTGGCGCCAAGATCACAATGGCTTTAGTCACCAAGATCCCGGATTTATCGATTTGGTGACCAATAAGAGTGCGGAGGTGACGCGGATTTATCTGCCCCCCGATGCTAATTGTCTGCTCTCGGTGATGGATCATTGTCTCAAGAGCAAGAACTATGTCAATGTCATTGTGGCGGATAAGCAAGACCACTTGCAGTATCTGACCATGGATGAGGCGATCGCCCATTGTACGAAGGGCATCGGCATCTGGGAATGGGCCAGTAATGATGATTGTGGTCAAGAGCCCGATGAACCGGATGTGGTCATGGCCTCATGTGGGGATATCCTGACTCGGGAGGCCCTGGCGGCTACGGCAATTCTGCGGGAAGAGTTCCCCGATCTCAAAGTCCGCTTTATCAATGTGGTGGACTTGTTCCGGCTTCAGTCGGAAGTGGATCACCCCCACGGTTTATCCGATCGCGACTTTGACAGTCTCTTCACCCCGGATAAGCCGGTGATGTTCAACTTCCACGGCTATCCCTGGTTGATTCACAAACTCACCTATCGCCGCAGTAACCAAGAACGCATCCATGTGCGTGGCTATAAGGAGAAGGGCAATATCAACACCCCTCTGGAATTGGCCATTCGCAACCAAGTCGATCGCTTTAATCTCGTGATTGATGTGATTGATCGCGTTCCCAAACTGGGATCGGCGGCGGCCTACGTGAAAGAACGCATGAAGAATCAAATCATCGAGCATATGCACTATGCCCGGGAACATGGGACCGATAAACCCGAAATTACCAGCTGGACTTGGCCCTATTAAGCCCTAATCTCGACGTTAGGGACTGAAGGCGATCGCCCCCAAGGAATTCGTTTCTAGGGGGCGATCGCTATTTTTAACAGTCTCTGGCAGGGCGATCGCCTAAAAAGAGCTACGAAATGAGATATAACAAATGGAGAGTTTCCCAGAATTTGCCCAAAGTACGGTCTAAATCATGGTCAAGGTCGCGACCCCTTCTATCCCCTCCATCCAACTTAAAGACGATGCCACCCAGGAATTGCTCGACTGGGCCACGGAGATTGAGCATTCCGACGCCACATATTTTGAAAAAAGTCAAGCCCTCGTGGTCAAACTGGGCGCCCACTACCGCGAAGATGGCTTAACCGAATTTGGCTTCTGGACTCCCGAACTCACCGCCCAAGTGATGCGGCGTAAGGAGATTTACCTGGAAATCCTCAACCCCATGGATGAGATTGATTTCAGTAATCCCCGCCAGATCGTTCGCTTTCGTCGCACCCGCCTCAACTTAAAACAACAAGGGGAATTTCTCTGGGGGGTCGTCTCGGGCCTGCAAGCAGGAACCCGCGACCAGGCTGGGTCCTTTTATTGGTTACGATTTGTTGACCAACAGGGCATCCTAGAGGCCATTCGTGATGTGGTTCCCTACTCCCTCCCCTATGGCGTCTTCGGTCCCGCTGAAGTCTACGACATCGACCGCCTCCAGGCCCATCGTCCTGATTTAGACTACTTCGCCCGCACCAGCGCCTCCCAACTGCCCGAATTTTTCACCCAAGATAGCCATCATCAGGATATCAAAGCCATTCCTCGGGTCCATGCTCCCCGCAATATCCTGCAACTCCATGTGGGAACCGCCACCGCAGAAGGAACCCTAGAGGGCCTCACCAAGCTCTATCAAGGCATTTCCGCCAAACTCGCCAACGGGGATACCCTCACCCCCATAGAACAGAACTATGTGGGCTATGATGCCGTACAACTGCTTCCCCTCGAACCCACCATTGAGTTCCGCAGTGAATATAGCCCTGAAAGTGAGTTTTTTGTCTTCCTGAGTGAAGATGAAGAAGACGAACTGAAAATTGAACTGCGTAAACCCAACACCCAAGACTGGGGTTATGATGTCCCCATTTTAGGCTCCAGTGCCACCAACCCCGCCCAATTAGGCAGTTTACGCCCTGATGAAATGGTGGACTTTGTCGCGGCGCTGCATAACTTCTCCAGCGGGCCAATTCAGGTCATTTACGATTTAGTCTATGGTCATGCCGATAACCAGTCTGAACTACTGATTAACCGGGAATATCTCAAAGGTCCCAATATGTACGGCCAGGACTTAAACCACCAATTGCCAACGGTGCGGGCGATTTTCCTAGAGATGCAACGGCGCAAACTCAACACGGGAGCCGATGGGATTCGCGTTGATGGCGGTCAAGATTTTCGCTTCTTTAACCCCCTATCTGGGGCTGTGGAACAAGATGATGCCTATCTCCTGGCGATGAGTAACGTTGTGCAAGAGATTGGGGACTATAAACGCCTCATGTTTACCATTTTTGAGGATGGTCGTCCCTGGCCCGCTGAAGGCTGGGAAGATATTTCCACCTATCGGGACTTGATTGAGAAAATGCCTGAGTCGTACCAATGGGGACCTCTGGTATTTGCTCATAATACCCCTGCCTTAAAAGGCTTTTGGGAGCGGAAATGGCGGCGGGTGTTAGAGGTGATGCACATCGGCAGTAACTGGATTACTGGCTGTGGCAATCATGATACGGTGCGCCGGGGCAATCAAATTGCTCTGGACGAGGAAATTAACTGGAATTTAGGGGAATCTCTGCCGGAGGTTCTGAGCAAAGCCTATGATAACCCAGCCACGTCGATTTGGGTCTATGGCTTTAGTCCGGGACTCCCCATGGACTTTATTAATGCCCTCTGTCATGCTCCCTGGATGTTTTTCCGTAATACCGATGAACGCTATGGGGTGAAAGTCGTGTCTGAGGAAATCGGCTTCTTGGATTGGCAGATTACCGAAGAAATTTATAATCGCCCCGATTTATTCCAAAATCTCAAAAAATTGGGCTTTGAGTATCTCGAAGATGTGCGCGGCTTTGGACGGGCCCTAGAAGAGACGATGATGGAGATGGACTATGACCTGAGTCGTGTCGCCAAAGTGTGTCAGGATTGTTTGGGGGATGATGCCTCGGCCTGTAGCATTGATAGTATGAAGCTGCTCAATCATCCTAAGATGGTCAAGTTCTTAAAACGCCTGGATGAAACCCAGTTGAAGAAGTTTGCCCTGACCTATATGGAGGATTGTTTTGTCGCCTGTAATGTGGGTCATTATGTTGATAAAGTGGATGAGGTGCAGGCTCAGTTTAACCGTCAATTACGAGCCTTCCGCCATGAGCGACCTTGGCTGTCACAAAATTTGATTGGAACCGATCGCTTTGATAAGCATAGTGAGGGCGATCGCACGATTTTCTATGGGGTTCGCAGTAATCCCAATGATGGGTCAGAAGGGGTCGTGATGGTGGCCCATATGGGAGGAGAACCCATGACAGTGGAACTGGGGAAATGGCTGGGAATTGATTTAAATCAATGGACGGTAGAAATTGCTTCGCCGGGATTAGAACGGGATGATAATTTCGCCGATCTCAACTCCTTGGAACTGCGAGATTCTGAGGGATTACTGTTGTGTTTTGCTCCTCCAGCTCGTTCTCCGGTATCTCAACCTCAGTCGTCCTAGAACCCTGAATGGGTGAGTTCTTTATGATGCGCGATCGCCCCCAACCTGAACAACCTCAGCCCTCCCCAGAAGAGGACAACCTGGCTGCGAAACGCTCCCGGTTCGCTCGCCGTTTAACGGAGACCTTGGACCAGTTAAAAGGTCGTTTTTCCAAAATGGGTGATGTGGCCAAATTGTTTTCAGTCAGTGATGAACAAGTGGCTGAAATTTTGGCGCGAGTGCGGGAAGAACTGCCCACCACGGAAGCCCTGTTATTGGGAAAACCCCAGGCGGGGAAAAGCTCCATTATTCGGGGCATCACCGGGGTATCAGCGGAGATTATTGGCCAGGGCTTTCGTCCTCACACTCAGAACACCCAACGCTACGCCTATCCCTCGGAGGATTTGCCGTTACTGGTGTTTACCGATACCGTCGGCTTAGGGGATACCCGCCGGGATACTCAGGAGTTGGTGGCGGAACTTCTGGAGGATTTGAATGTGGAAACCCGCCGGGCCCGGATTTTAATTCTAACGGTTAAAATTACGGACTTTGCCACGGATACCCTACAAGAGATTGCTCGGCAACTGCGACAGAACCATCCCGAAATCCCCTGTCTCCTCGCCATTACCTCGTTACATGACCTCTATCCATCCCCGGTGGAGAATCATCCTGACTATCCCCCCGTATTCGACGAGGTGCAACGGGTGGCTCAGGCCTTGGAAGCGTCCTTTGCTGGCTCCTATGATGGGGTAGTTTGGCTCGATTTCACCTTGGAGGAGGATGGCTTTACGCCGGTGTTTTATGGCTTGGAAGCCTTGCGGGATGCGATCGCCGAACTGTTACCTGAAGCGGAGGCCCGGGCCATCCATGAACTCCTCGATGAGGGCACGACTCGCCAGTTAGGAGACCTCTATCACGATGTGGCCCGACGCTATATCATCGCCTTTTCTGTGATGGCGGCCACCCTGGCGGCGGTTCCCCTTCCCTTTGCCACCATGCCGGTGTTAACCACCTTACAGGTGTCTCTGGTGGGGATGATTGGCCGCCTCTATGGGCAAACCCTCTCTCCCTCCCAGGCGGGAGGGGTCGTCAGTGCGATCGCCGGGGGCTTTTTGGCCCAACTGGTGGGACGAGAGTTAATTAAGTTTATCCCCGGCTTAGGGAGTGCCTTAGCCGCCTCCTGGGCCGCCGCCTATACCTGGGCCTTAGGTGAGGGGGCCTGTGTCTATTTCGGCGACCTTATGGGAGGGAAAACCCCTGACCCTGAGAAAATTCAAGTGGCTATGAATGAAGCCTTTGAGGCGGCTAAACAACGTTTCCGTGACCACTCCAACGACCCATGATTCCCTGACGGCCCGCTTAACGTCTCATTGGGCCCCACGCTCCCCCACCCCCTTACCTCTTGAATTGACCCGCTTCGCCATCATGGACCATGCTTCCCCAGACCCCCCGATTCCCGTCCCGAACACCGCAGAGGTTCAGGTTAATACCCTAACTTGGGCCACCATTGCCACCATCTCTCATATCGGTAAAGTACGGCGGGAAAATCAAGATAATTTCTTGGTGAAACCCTGGCCCGACCAGTCAGCAATTTTGGCCGTGGTGGCCGATGGAATGGGGGGCGGTCGTGGGGGCAAACGGGCCGCCGAAATTACGGTGAATACCTTTGAGTCGTTGCTAGAAAAGCCGGTTCCAGGTTCAGTGAGCGATCGCTATCAACAGCTTTGGAACACCCTGCATCAAGCGGATGAGTATATCCGGGCCGAAGGGTCAATGAATTTTAAACTCATGGGGATGGGGGCGACAGCGGTGGTAGTCCTAATTACCCCCAACCAGATGGTTCATCTTTACGCCGGCGACAGTCGCCTCTACCATTACCGTCGCCATGAATTCCTCTATAAAACCGCAGACCATTCCGTTGTGCGGATGCTCTTGGAACTAGGGCGAATTACCGAGGACGATGTGGCCACCCATCCCATGCGATCGCTCGTCAGTTCTTGTCTGGGGGGACGGGAGGGAAATGGGGATTTCAGTATTGACCCCAAATGGAACCGTGACCCTTGTCCCCAACGGGAGTTACAAGTGGAGGATTTGCTCCTGTTAACCAGTGACGGCTTACATGGCCATCTCTCTGATGCTGAAATTGAGGGCTATTTCGATGAGTGGGGTCATGCTCCGGGTAAGCTGTTACAGACGCTGAAAGAACGGGCCCTGGATGATGGCGGAATCGACAATTTAACAGGAATTGTCATTCGTATTGATGCTTAACGTCACTGGGGAACCGGCATTTCCAGTTCCGCCAGAGTGCGATCGAGCAACTCACAGCCCGCCTCCACCGACTCAATGCGACTGAGTTGGTCCCGCAGCTGATTCGCCCCAGGAAAGCCCTTACAGTACCAAGATAGATGTTTGCGAGCTTGATAGATACCGCGATCGCCCTTATAGGCCCCCAAGGCTTGTAAATGCTCCTTCGCGCAAACCAGACGCTGCACCGCACTCACCGGGGGGAGATAGTCCCCAGTTTTCAGGAAATGGTCAATTTCCCCCACCAGGAAGGGATAGCCCAAGGTTCCCCGAGAACACATCACCCCATCAGCCCCAGTCTCCTGCAAACAGCGGATCGCCGACTCCACCGACATAATATCCCCATTGGCAATCACAGGAATCTCTAGCTGTTCTTTCACCCGGCGAATCCAATGCCACTGAGCGGTTCCATTGTATCCCTGTTGCCGAGTTCGTCCATGTAGCGTGAGCATCGCCGCCCCCGCGTCCTGCATTCGTTGAGCAAACTCCAGAATATTAATCTCCTCATCGGACCATCCCAGCCGAGTTTTCACGCTCACCGGAACCCCCGCCACCTGCACCACGGCCCGGACAATCGCCTCAGCCACTTTCGGCTGACGTAATAGGGAGGAACCGCCCCCTTTGCGGGTAATTTTGTTGACGGGACAGCCCATATTGATATCAATGGTATCGGAGCCTTGAGCCACAGCAATCTGGGCCGCTTCTCCGAGGAAGTCCGGGCGACAGTCAAACAGTTGAATACTAATGGGATGTTCCTCGGGGTCTACATCCATAATTTGGGGAACCTCCCGCAGATGTTGCAAACTCGATGCTTGCACCATTTCCGTATACATCATCGATTGGGGAGCGTAGCGGCGCACCAGACGGCGAAACACCAAATCGGTGACTCCCGAGAGGGGGGATTGGAGGACACGACTTTGGACTTGGACGCGGCCAATCTGGAGGGGTTGGGCGAGTTTTTGGCGCAGGGCCGGGGTTAGGGAGGGGTGGGCCATAGAGAGGGAAACGAGACAGGGCTATTCTAGTTTAGAGGCTGCGGTATCACCGTGAAGTGTAGGGGGGATTCCAGCTTCCTTCAACCCCGGGATTTCGCCCCTACCGGAACGCACCGATTCCGGGACGTCTACATCTATGCCAAAACATCCGTTCCCCGATACAAATCCCCCATCGCCACCTCTAAGCCAAGACTGTCAAACCGCACCTGTTCCCCCAGGGCAGACATCCGCGAACTCCACCCCTCAACACCCCGGCTAAATACCTCCACTCGCTGCACCTCCTGGGAAATCAACACATACTCTTCCAACGATGCCAAACAGCGATAATCCTCAAATTTACTGCCTCGATCAAACTCCGACGTAGATGGTGACATCACCTCGGCAATTAACGTCGGATAACGCTTGATATACGAATCCTCCCGATCGCGTGGATCGCAGGTCACAAAGGCATCGGGATAATAATAAAACCGCTCTGCATAATTAAGCTTCACATCCCCTGAAAAAAACTGACAGCGATCGTCTGTGAAATGGAGATTAAACGCCGTCAATAGATTAATGGTAATTCGATTATGATTCGCACTCCCGCCCGCCATCGCGTACACTAACCCACAGCGAAACTCATGGCGGGTTAACGCCTGCTCCTCAAGCCGTAAATACTCCTCTGGACTAAAACCGGCAGGAATGGCAACCATCGAACTCTGGGTGATCAGCTGAACTATCTTGATCCTATCACCATGAACCCTGACAACCCCTCAGGCTCCCTCTCCCCGAGCCGTTATTGCCAAAATTCTCCCCATCCCCCCAATAATAAACCGGCCAGAGTCGATGGCGAACCATCTTCTGACCGGTTTGGCTGAACGATAGAAGGCAATGACTGCCCCGTGACTAGCCACGCTAGCGAGTTCTGCCCACGGTTTTCGCAGTTAACTTTACGCCAGGATTGCGGAACACTCGTTTTTGAACCGAAAGCAGCACCATATAGACCAAGGCGGCGTAGGCTGTCGCGAAGAGTACGGTTGTCCAATACATAATTTAACCTGAGAACCCATCTGTCTCGATTAAAACACGTTTCTCTGAAGACAAACACCCCATTTAGCATGAATATTTTATTTTATTTTAAAAAACCTGAAAATCCCCATCAAGAAAAAGACAGAAGGTTTTTAGGTTTAGTACAAAGTCAGCACAATGTACTGCTTTTGTGCTGACAAACAACCCAGCCAGAACTGAGGCGAGTTTCTGAGAGGCTTCTATCCCTCTGAGAGCGATCGCCGACGACGCCGTCCCGTCACCAGCAGTCCAAAGGCCAGCCAAAACAGCAATAAGACCCCCGTCAGCAGCAACGTCCCCACGGCCCCCAACTGCACCACCAACACCGGGGCCGCCGCTGTAAACAAGCCCCCACCCACAATCGGCTCAAAAAACAGTTGCTTATAGGCAAAACTCTCAAACCCCCCCGAACGATTCTCAGGGTCCACCATACGCAACAGGAGAATCCCCGTCGCCGTCACCCCCATGGACTGGCCCACATCGCCAATTCCCCGTTCAAACCAAAAATCCGGTAACATCCTCGGGGCCAAATACATAAACGCCAGAACATTCCAAGCAATCCCCAACAGGGCCAACAGGGCAAAGGGAATTAAGTTCTCCCCCAACGCCGTCAAGGAAATCGAGGCCAGGGCCGTAATAATCGTAATATCCAAAGCCACCCCACCGATACGCTCCATGAGCGATCGCATCACCAGAGCCTCCAGACGCAAACGCCGCAACAGCAACTGCACCAAAATTCCCCCCAGCAACGCCATCGGAAACAAAGGGATATAGCCCAACACCGTCAAGCCACCCTCTCCCCCCCAAGTTAGCTGCTCAAACGCTTTCAACCCCTCCAACATCAACCAACCGGCAGCCACGGACAAACCCACAAAGCCCAAATTCAAGGAAATCGGGTCCACCAACAAATCCGACGTTAACCGCTCCCGAGCCGCCACCAGATCAGGATGTTCCGGCGTCACCCCATATACCTCCGTTCCCGTATCCGGTTCCAGCCGCGCCGAGCGAATCAAGCCCTTGCGTCGTCCCCAGTTGGCCAAGAGAATCCCCGAGACAATCCCCGAGACAATGCCAATCGTCGCCAACCCCAGAGCCAAATCACCCCCTTCCGGGAATCCCAACTCCGTCAGGGTGTCCGCCATCCCCGCCGCCGTTCCATGGCCCCCCTCAAAACCAATCTCAATCAAAGTTCCCGCAATCGGCGACAAGCCAAACACTGGCGTTAACACCAACAATCCCAGCAACAGTCCCACCACATACTGTCCCCAGGCCAAGGTCTGACCAAAGGCCACCTGAGGCGAAGCCTTGCGCCAAATATCCCGGGGGGCCGGTAGAATTTCCCCTAAAAACAGGGTCGCAAAGACCACATTAATAAACACCCCCGGCGATTGCTGCCAAACTTGGCGGATATTGGCACTAAAGACCCCCTCCGCCAACGGAGACTCGGGTCCCATCACCTGTCCTAACACCTGTGGCCCCAGCAGCAGCGCTAAAACACCGGCCACAATGGAACTGGGAATATACAGTTGACGCAAAATCCGTAACTTCTGGCGAATCAAGCGCCCCAGCAACAGCAAAATTGCTGCCAGGACAAAGGCAAAGAAGGCATCACTCAATTGAAAGCCCGGACTGGTGGCAAGAAATAAGGGCATCGTCCTAGGAAACCATCATGGGTAGAAGGGTTCTCTCCAGCCTAAACCATTTTCTGTAGGGAGACCGCAGCATCATTGAGATGTTGGCTCCCGGCCCGAGTCTGGCTGATGCTACTGGCGGTTTCATTGGCCCCATGGTCGAGAGCTGTCATCGCTTCAGTCAGTTGTTCAATGGCGCGGGCCTGTTGTTGAGCATTGGCAGCAATCTGTTGCGAGCTAACGGCAATTTTCTGAATCGCATCCTTAACTCCCATAAATTTCTCAGCAGTTTCATGGGCAAAGCCCGTTGTATCACTCACCGCCATGGTGCTATCCTGCGCCAAGCTACTGGTGCTGTTAATAGCCGACTGAACCATCTCCACCAGGCCATCGATTTTCTCGGCCGAGTGACGGCTTTGGTCGGCCAACTTACGAATTTCCGACGCCACCACCGCAAAGCCTCGTCCAGCATCCCCGGCGCGGACGGCTTCCACTGAGGCGTTCAGGGCTAGCATATTGGTTTGATTGGCTAAATCGCTCACTAAGGAGGAGATGGTCCCAATGCGACGAATCTGCTCATTGAGATTGTCCATTTGCTGGGCCAAACTGCCGAAGCGGTCTTGGAGTTGATGGGTGCGCTCAAGGGTACGGTCAACAACGACTTCCCCGTCTTTCGCCAGTTGTAGCACGTGCTGTGCTTGGTCTTGGGCCGTCTCTGCCTGTTCGGCTGACCGTTGCGCGGAGCGGCTGAGTTCTTCCATCATGGCGGTGGATTCACTAATCGAGGCCGCCTGCTGGGATACACTGCGTTCTTGTTGTTCGACGGTTGCGGCCATTTCTGAGGAGGCGCTAACGACGGTCCTGATCACATCACTAATGCGTTGAATCAGGGGTTCTGTAATCAAGAGGCTGACCCCAACGGCAAGAATTGTAACGATGATGGCCGTTCCCAGGGTTCCTAAACCAATTGTCCTTAGCAAACTATTGGACGTAGCAAAAGCATTTTCGGCACTGGTTTCGACGACGACTAGCCAGTTTAAGGGAAAGACATCGTCGCTGCCAAAAATCGGAGAAACGGCAATGAGATATCGGTCTTGATTGCGATTTTGAACAAAACCAATTTGTCGCTGCTGGGTTTGTTGTGCTTCTTGAACCAGAGGAACATTTTGAAAACGTGTTAGGTCTATTAAATCATCTTGACTACTAAGAAAAATTCGCCCTTGGCCATCTAAAATATACTCATGATCGGTCTCATTGCTGATAATGAGGTTCTGAAATACAACCACGGGGAATCGGGCTTGAACAATTCCTATCGGCTGATTGGTCTCAAGGTTAAGAATGGGGGCTGAGATATAAATCGATAACTCCCCAGTAATCGCTGAGACCCGAGGAGGGCTCATTAAAGGACGGTTACGACTCAGAATAGCCTCAATACTGTCTGCATCCAGTTGAGTACTGGTGCTACTGCCACTAGAGCGAATCATGAGGCGACCCTGGGTGTCAAATAGAGCGATACTATCGTAGATTTGGTAGGCTTCAATAATGGTATTAAGAAAGTTTTGTTTATCTTGAGCGGTGGTGACACCAGCAATTTCAGGATTGGTAAAAATCGGTAGGCGTGAAATTGAAAAAAAATCGCCATGGCGTTCATTCATAAACCGATTCACTTTTTCGGCTACCTGCCCTCCATAGGCTTGTTTATCCCTAAAAATTTGTTGCCGCCAGGATTGATTGGTGGTGCTATAGGCAATAGCTCCTACCACAATCACTGGAATAGTTCCTAAAATCATGGCGATCGCTGCCGCCTTCCAGCGCAAACCCCGACTTTTTTCAGAAAAGATACTCGTTACTGCAAATATCATGATAGTTAAAGATAAGAAGTTAGCAAGGTTGACCTAGACAAAGGTGGCAGTCCCCTAGCGGTCAAGGACATGATTATAATGTTAGGGTAACAAATTCAAAATTCACCGAAAGACTCTTTGAGATTTGTTTAACAGAATGATAAGATATTGCAATTTTAGTGAATTTTTTTGTGATTTGATTGCTTCTCATGAGCTTTAGTGCTAAACGCCTAAGTCTTGTCGATGCCGACCCGCATTTTTAGTATTCGCCATCATGGGCCCGGATCGGCCCAAAATCTACAAGAGGCTTTAGGGGCCTGGCAACCGCAACAGCTCCTCATTGAAGGCCCCCCTGAGGCTGAAACCGTCACTGACTTAGCCCGGAGTTTGGAGCCGCCGGTGGCCCTGCTTTTGTATAGTTATGACCAACCTCAAACCTCGGTTTATTATCCTTTCACTATCTTTAGTCCAGAATGGCAAGCCTTGCAATATGGGTTACAGGTTGGCATTCCCATTCATTGGCTGGATTTGCCTCAAACCTATCAATGGGTTCGAGACCTCCCCATAGCCAGCCGGGGCCCTGCGGCCGACCCACTTCAGGTGTTGGCTCAGGCGGCGGGAGAGGGGGATGGCGATCGCTGGTGGGAAGAACTCATCGAACAGCGTCCCCCTTCTGAGGAGGTCTTTGACGCCATCCTGGAGGCCATGAGTGCCCTACGGGATGCTGTGGGCATCTCTGAGAGCGATCGCCCCCGAGAAGCCGCCATGCGCCAGACCCTGCGACGGTTGCAACGGGAGTCTCCCCAAGACCGTCTAGCGGTCATTTGTGGGGCTTGGCATGGGCCGGCCCTGAGCCAAATGCCCCCCGAGGCAGAGGATCAGGCCCAACTCGCACAGCTACAGCAGCACCTCCCCCCATCTCTCCCCAAAGTTCAAGCCACCTGGATTCCCTGGAGTTATCGCCAACTGGCTACCCAGCAAGGATATGGCGCTGGCATGGCTTCCCCCGGTTGGTATCATTACCTCTGGGAATCTCGCCATCACCCCCCAGAGGCGCGAACTCAGGGCTGGCTAACCCAGATGGCCCATTGTTTACGGGAGGCCGGCCAACCCGCCCCCACGGGCGCCATTATCGAAGCCGTGCGCCTGGCCAACAGCTTGGCGGCCCTGCGCGATCGCCCGCAACCGGGATTTAGGGAACTGCAAGACGCGGCCCAGGCGGTGATGCTGGCCGATCACCCCATTCCCCTCACTCAGTTAGCCGAGGGTCTCCTCATCAGCGATCGCCTCGGCTGGGTTCCCGACGATATCCCCACCACCCCCCTACAGCAAGACCTACAACAGCAAGCCCGCCATCTGCACCTGACCCTTGAGACCGAGTTGAGAATCCTCGATTTAGACCTACGCCGGCCTCGGGATAACCAACGCTCCCAACTCTTTCACCGGCTACTACTCCTCGGCATTCCCTGGGCGACCTTAGAGGGACAACCCGGATTAGGCACTTTCCGAGAACGTTGGCATCTCCAATGGCAACCGGATTTAGAACCTCGTCTCATTCAACGCTGCCTTTGGGGCAGTAGCCTGGAGGTGGCCGCCAGTGCCTATAGCCAGTCAGAGAGCAGCAAACTCGACCAATTACCTCTGCTGGCCGCACTTTTGGATCGACTCTTCCGCGCCAACCTACCCCACGCCATTCAGAATATCCGCGATCGCCTAGAAGCCGTCGCCGGTCAGACTCAAGACCTGACAGAGATTGCCGACACCCTACCCCCATTGGTGAGGATTATCCGTTATGGCAACCTCCAGGAGACCCAGGGAAGCGTTCTCCAACCCATCTGCGATCGCCTCATCCTACGCTGTTGTCTCAACTTCCCCAACGCCGCCCGTCATCTCAACCCCGACGCCGCCGGCCATCTGGCCCAGGCACTGCTTAGAGTCCATGGGGCGATCGCCCTCCTCCCCAACGACTCCCACCGCTCCCGTTGGCTGAGCTGCCTTCAAACCCTCCTCAACAGCCCCGAGACCGCCGGCCTCCTCAGCGGTATCAGTTGCCGCCTCCTCTTTGACCAACAGGCCCTCGACCCCGATGCCGTCCGTCACCAGCTCGCCTGGCTTCTCCAATCGAGCCACTCCCTAGAACGAGTCGCCTATTGGCTCGAAGGCTTCCTCCAGGGCAGCGGCCTCTTACTCATCCACGACGATCGCCTCCTCGGCCTGCTCGACCATTGGGTGCGATCGCTCCCCGAAGAGGAGTTCCTAACCCTACTGCCCCTGCTGCACCGCAGCTTTGCCCGCTTCAGCCCCGCAGAACGCCGCCAAATCAGCCAGAAACTGGAACAATCGGTCTCCCCCCCCACCGACCCCCCTAACGACCCTTCTGCGCCCTCTCAACCCGGACTAGGAGACCCCAACCGCAGTCGTCAGGTTCTCCCAGTCCTGGGACAGCTTCTCGGCAAACCCCCATCTCCTTCTGACCCTAGGGCATCGTCATCGGAATGAATCCCTCACCAATCACTAACTCCCGGAAACTCCCCTGGTCCGCCAAAACCGGGATTAAATGTAAATTCCAATCCGGTTCCGTCGGTAAATCAGCCCAAGGAACCGCTAACTCCAAACACTCATTCACCGCCACCTTGACCCGACTATTACGGGGAAGCCAACGATTATCAGCCGCCGCGTGCTGCATTCGGAAGGTTTCACTGAGGAGATTCACCATCAAATGGCTGGCAAAGCGGTAGTTGAGCGGGGGCTGGCTCGGCAAATCCCTTAGGGGAACGGGACTCGTGTGCATCGTCTGGTGGGGATAGTACCAGAACAAATGCAGTTCCGGGGGACAGGCTTGTCCCGGCTCCAATCCCTGGCTGAAATCCAATCTGAGATAGAAATTCAAGTGATCCAAGCCGTACCATAACCGTTGCACGGGAGTCGCCCGGTGCATGGTTCCTCGGGAGCCGCCCACGTCAATGCGTCCAGCACGCTCCCAATCCTGTTCATCCCCGACCCCATCAATCACTGGATGAATGAAGCTTTGGGGACGCATATCTCCTTTGCGTTCATGAACCTCTAGAGGCTGTTTGACGCGCTCGGGAATCGGTTCACCCAAAGCACTATATAAGGCCCCGAGATGTTCCCGGAAGAGGCGATCGAACATGGCATCTTGGTCGGAGGAATGACCTTCGCCAAACCACCAGAACCAGTCTGAGCCTTCCGCCGCATAAAGGGCTTCCCAAGCTTCAGGGTTCGCCTCTTCCGTAGCCTCGGGGTGATTGGCCAAAACCTGACGGGCCTCCGTGAGCAGGTCCCAGGCCTTGTTCTTGACGGGGTCACCAATCCAGGTAGTAAAACTTCCATCCACCCAAGAACCGCTATGGAGTTTGTCCGTGGGGAGGGTTTCCGTCGGGGGGAAGCGATCGAGAAATTCCGAGACGGTGACTAATTTGATGCCCGTCTGTCGGCTGAGGGTGCGATAGAGGGCTTCCAAGAAGGGTTTACCATCCTCTTGATAGTATTCCCAGCAGTTCTCACCATCGAGGGCAATGGTGACCAGCCAGGGTTTTTCTAAACTGGTGCCCTCCTGATTGCGGGTGAGCGATCGCGCGATCGCCTCCAAATGTCCCACCAAGTCCCCGGCCGCCGCCCGAGGATTCATGGAACCATAGGTAAAGCCAATCAAGTCCGAGAGACGGTGATCTCGGAAGACAATCGCCACATCCCCCGCCTCGGTTTTCAGGCGATAGGGACGATAGAGAAGTTCCGGTTCAAAGACATTCCCCGTTCCATCCCGGTGGAAGAAATGTTGTTTCGTCCAACCCAACACCGCCTCATCAGAACAAATCCATTGAAAGCCTTGACGAGCGATATGGGGTAGAATTGCCGGACTCACCGACTGTTCCGAGGGCCAGAGGCCACGGGGTTCTTGGCCAAAGCGATCGCAATAGAGTTTCCAGGCTTTATGGAGATGGCGGGGGATATCTTCGGGCCATTGGAAGCGTTGCTGGGGAAGTTCCATCTGGGGAACCGCCACCCGGCCCGCATTGGTATCAGCCAACAGGGGCAAGATGGGGTGAGTGTAGGGAGTGGTCATCACCTCCAGTTGCCCCGATTCCTGCATCTGGCGATGTTGAGGGACAATGCGGCTGAGAATCTCTTTTTGTTTGGAAAAAATGCGCTGGCGATCGGCTAGGGTAAAGTCCTGTCCTTGCTTTAACCAAGTTGCGATTTCCGGATCATCCCAAAAGAGGGGGTCAATCCAAGCCAAGTTATGCCAAGCCAGTAAATCGCCGAAGTCTCGGAGCTGCCAATTTTCCAGACACCAGGCCATCCCCTGGTCCTGTCGCTGGCCATAGAGTTCTCGATAGCGGGGATGGGGGTCTACCAGGGTATGGTGATTGGCATCAAAAAACCGTTCTAGGATAAATTGCTGATCATCTCGGCTGAGTTGGTCCAGAGGCGTGAGTAAGAGCTTGAGGTAGGGGTCGAGGGCTTTGCCAGAACAATAATCCTCAATCTGCAAAATCAGGGAGGGGACGAGATTCACCGTTTGGTGAAGTTGAGGAAATTGCTCCAGGAGTAAGACTAAATCGAGATAGTCCTTGGTTCCATGCAAACGCACCCAGGGGAGTCGGTACTGTTCACAATCGGGGGTACTGGCGGCACGGCTTTTATAGAGGGGTTGGTGCTGATGCCAGATAAAGGCGACATAAAGAGGGTGTGACATGGTTTTCCTGAAGGCGATGTGACCCAACTCTGGGCAAAACATTGGGGCCATCCTACCAAGGCGATCGCCCCGGCGACTGTGGCAGAAGAAACAGACCCCCAGACACCTCCCCCAGACACCCAAAAGCCGAAGACGTTATCTTCGGCTCTGGTTGGCATAGTTAATGCAGTTAGGGCTGACCCTACATGACCTGTTCAACTTCGGCAATTTCAGGAATATACTCCCGTAAGCGACGTTCGATGCCCATTTTCAGGGTCATGGCAGAACTTGGACAAGAGCCACAAGCCCCTTGCAGGCGCAATTGTACAATCGGACCTTCAATATCCATCAGTTCGACATTGCCCCCATCTGCCATCAGGTAGGGACGCAGTTCATCTAAAACTTTTTCGACGTTCTCTCTCGTCAGTGCCAGAGTTTCCATAATGATGCCTTGCAGATGTGAGTAAACAGGATTCACAGTTGTTTGCATTGTACCGTTTTCTGCTCAACCCCGTCAGCGCGATCGCCCCTTAATGAACCTGTTACCCTGGAATAAGTCCCTCACCCATCACCCCCTTAGTCAAGATGAGTCAAGAGAGTAGTAGTAAGGCACTAGCCCGAGAACTCAAACGCCACGCCGTAATTCTCGGCAGTTGTATCGCCCTGATGTGGGCAGTTCATCTCGTCAATCAGTTCCTCTTTGCCGGTTCCCTCAATAATTTCGGCATTTATCCCCGCAACCCCAACAGTCTGCGGGGAATCATCTTGATGCCCCTCCTCCACGGCAACTTTGCCCATATTCTCTCAAATACCGCTTCATTTCTGGTCTTGGGTTGGCTAGTCCTCATTCGGGGCCTGCGTCATTTTATCTGGGTGAGTCTCATTTCCATCCTCGTCAGCGGCCTAGGCATCTGGTTTTTCGGCTCCGCTGGCATTCACATCGGCGCTAGCGGTCTAATTTTCGGGTATTTCGGCTTCCTGCTTCTCTACGGCTTATTTGAACGGAGCTTACCCTCCATTGCCCTCTCGCTGATGGTCATGTTCTTCTACGGCAGCCTCATCTGGGGCATTTTCCCCGGAGATGATCCGAGAATTTCCTGGGAAGGGCATTTATTCGGCTTTATCGGCGGCGTCCTCGCGGCTAAATTCTTATCAGGGAAGTAAATCGAGCCCATCGAACCTGGCAAATCACGAAAAAACGGAGACGCGATCGTGGCCAAGAAGAAACAGAAATTCCCCCATCTGCTGGGGTCAAAATGGACGGCCATGCAGACAACCTGGGGTTGGCGACATTTCCAGGTTGTGAGTCGCAAAAACGAAGGAGGCTTCGTCTTCGCCGAACTCATGGCCTCATGCGATTGCGAGGTGCGCTTCTGGCTCAATGCCAAGATGTTAAAAAACCGCAACCAATGGCAACCCGGTTGGAAATCCCTCCAAGAACAGATGGAGTCCGAGATTCCAGAAGACGTAGAAGTCCTCAACGACTTCTAGCTTACACTCCGCCTCCCCCTCCTCTGTGTCCTCTGTGACTCCGTGGTTCCCCTCTTGCCTCTTGCCTCTTGCCTCTTGCCTCTTTCCCTCTTTTCCCCCAATGAGCCGCACAGATGTAAAATAGGTTGCCGATTGTTCTGCACGGATTGAGATTCATGCTCTCCTCAAACGATTTTAGAACAGGCTCCACCATTGAACTTGACGGTGCAGTCTGGCGTGTGGTGGAATTTCTGCACGTAAAGCCCGGTAAAGGATCTGCCTTTGTCCGGACCAAGCTCAAAAATGCCCAAACCGGAAGTGTCGTTGAACGGACGTTCCGCGCTGGGGAGACCGTTCCCCAAGCGATTCTTGATAAACGGACCATGCAACATACCTACCGGGAAGGTGAGGCCTTTGTCTTCATGGACATGGAAACCTATGAAGAAACCCGCCTCACCCCTGATCAGATTGGCGATGGCGCTAAATATCTGGCAGAGGGGATGGATGTGAACGTCATTTACTGGAATGACCAAGTGATTGAGGTGGAACTCCCCAATTCTGTGGTTTTAGAAGTGACCGAGACCGATCCCGGCGTTAAAGGAGATACGGCAACGGGGGGAACCAAACCCGCCACCGTATCTACCGGCGCTCAAGTGATGGTGCCTCTGTTTATCTCCATTGGTGAACGGATTAAAATTGATACCCGCAACGATAGTTATTTGGGGCGGGAGTAGTTTTGCTCGACGGGGAAAGGTTGCACTCTCTGGCAACCTTGCCTCAATCTCGTGCAGACATAGCTTTTCAAACGAACGGATAAAAAACAGTGCAATTGGACTTTAACCAACTTCGCGAACTCATCGCGGCTTTAGAGGGAACCGATATTTCAGAGTTCACTCTCAAGAAGGAAGACTTAGAATTAACGATTCGCAAGGGATCGGGGGTGGTGTCAGCCGCACCGGGAGTGATGACTGTTCCCCAGACGGTGGCGGCCCCTGAGCCGGCCGCGGCTGAGAGTTCGCCTCCCGCCTCGTCTCCCACCCCTCCCCCCTCGGCGGCCGCCAAATGGGTGGAAATTGTCTCGCCGATGGTGGGAACCTTCTACCGCGCTCCGGCCCCCGATGAGCCGCCATTTGTCGATGTGGGCGATCGCATCTCCAATCAGCAAACGGTCTGTATCATCGAGGCCATGAAACTGATGAATGAGGTGGAGTCAGAGGTCACCGGTGAAGTGATCGAGATTCTAGTGGAAAATGGTGAACCCGTTGAGTACAATCAGCCGTTAATGCGAGTCTTACCGGCCTAATTGCCTCGGACGGCCACCCCCAATCAGGCATCCCCCTTGGGAGTCTTAGTCTATGTTTCCCCCTGTTGGTGTTCACTCCCCTTAAACCTGTGCAGCAGCCTATACCCCAGGAAGTTACCAAACACGTCGCTGAGTATTTTAGTATCCTCAGCGAACCCATGCGCCTGAAAATTCTCAACCTGCTTCGTGATGAAGAGCGATGCGTTCAGGAACTGGTTGAAGCCACTAAAACCAGTCAGGCTAATGTTTCTAAGCATTTGAAGGTCATGCTACAAGCGGGCATCCTCAGTCGTCGCACTGAGGGAACGTCAGCCTACTATTGTGTTGAGGATGAATTAACCTTTGAGTTATGTCATCTGGTCTGCGATCGCCTCGCGGCCCGTATTGAACAACAAGCCCAACATTTTCGAGCCTTTAGCCTCTCGAACAAACCCCGCGATCGCACCGTAACGGGTGAGTCAGAGGCAGAGGCCTCCTCCTGAACGATTGGGACTCGGGAGGCGGCAGCTAACGCTTTCAAGACAGAGTGCGTTCATGAAGATTCATGGCGAGCGTCGGGCTAAATTTACGGCTCGTCGTAATTTTGGTGTATTCTGACGTTATATTAAAGCTTGGAGACCCTTTAAATTTTAAGATGTTAGATTTACTCACTTGGTTAGGTATATTTGCGGTGAGTTTGTTTGTGCTAATTAAAGCATCAGACTGGTTTATTGACTCATCGGAGGTCTTGGGAGTTTTCCTGAGACTTTCCCCATTTATTATTGGTGTTGCTATTGTTTCAGTAGGGACCTCCCTACCGGAATTGATGTCGTCTATCACGGCAGTGCAGGAGGGATCATCGGAAATCGTTTTCGGGAACGTGGTCGGCTCTAACGTCGCCAATATCTTTCTCATCACTGGAGTTGCGGCGGTTGTTGCCGGCAAAATGGAGCTTAAATATGATTTAACTAGCGTAGATTTGCCCCTATTTGTTGGCTCATCGTTTTTGCTCGCGTTAATGCTGTTTACCGGCAAATACTCTACAGGAGAAGCGGTGTTATGTCTGCTCGCTTATGGGGTTTATCTATTCTACACCATGACCACCTCCGAGGGGGATATTGGTGGAGTCATCAGCTCAGAAACGGCTGTAGAAGCTAAGGTTGAGACCCCAGTAGCCGTTGGAGGGACCGACTCAAAAAGTCCCGACGTCTCTAGTCCCTCAACCAATCTAGCTACCTCGGAGACCCCTAAAAAGGATGGGGATGACCACAGCCTCACCGGTGAAACAGACGGTGAGGCAGGAGAGCGGCAACCCTTCCCCGTCAAGGCCCTAGCCTTGCTGATTGTGAGCGTGGTGTTAATCTATTTCGGTGCCAAATACACCGTTGATTCCGTAGTCGCCCTTTCCGCATTGCTCAACATTGGCAAGGAAATCATCGCTGTCAGTGCCCTGGCCCTGGGAACCTCCTTACCGGAACTGAGTGTAAGTCTTGTCTGTGTCAAACGGGGCAGTTATGATGTGGCTGTGGGGAATGTCCTCGGCTCCAATATCTTCAACGCCCTTGTGGTGATGGCAATTCCCCGCTTCTTCGGTGCCTTGATTATCCCCAAAACCACCTTAATTGAAGGTCTGCTAGAGATGCTCTGTGGCACCATCTTAATGTTCTTCGTAGTCCAAGATAAACAGATTACTCGCTGGGAAGGCTATCTCTTTATCATCTTTTACGCCTGGTTCATTGCCCAAATTTTTGAGTTAGTCTAACCCACAGAGGCTTAGTTCCCCTCCTGTCCAGCTTAGAGGAATAGGTTGTGCAAAATACCCGTCTGAATCGGCTCGTTGATGTACTGCTGGCTCGCTTTCTCCTGTGGGCCCGCAACCCCTGGCGGCGCACGTCGTTGATTATCATCGGCTTTCTCTTGGGCTACTTCCTCGCCAATGCCATCTCGACCATTTCTGGGCAAAAAGCCTTCCTGGATATGACAGTCTCCTTTCTGATGTTGCTGCTGACGGAGGCAGTGAATTGGTTAGTCTATGCTCGCCTACGACAATCATCATTATTCTCTGACACCCTCAGCGCCATAAAGGTCGGTTTCGTGTATGGTCTATTCGTAGAAGCCTTTAAATTGGGGTCCTGATGAGCCATCTAAGCGCCATACTTGACCGTGCTATTGTGCAACTTCAGCAACAGGGAACCGTTGAAAGAGGTCTTTGTGAGGATCTCTTGGCTTGGGAACGTCAAACCCCTGAGCGTAGCCAGGCTCTTGATTTAACGGCATCACAGACGGTTGAGGGGATTCAGGAGCGGTTGCAGCAACTGGTGGCGGTTTGGGATGAGGTGGTGGCGGCTCTTCCGGGTCAACGCCAGGAGCAACTGCGAGATAATCTCTGGCGCTTATGGTTGCCCCTGGCCTGCCAATTGGCCCAACTGAGACAGGGGTCTCCCCGACCGATTGTCCAGGGAATTTTAGGGGGCCAGGGAACTGGAAAAACCACCCTGGCCACGGCTTTGACCATTATTTTGGCTCATCTGGGCTATCGAACGGTGGGAATCTCCCTCGATGACCTCTATAAACCCTATGCTGAACGACAACAACTGAAAGCCGAAGACCCTCGCCTGATTCGCCGGGGTCCCCCGGGAACCCATGATGTGGCGCTGGGGTTGCAGGTGTTGCAGCAGTTGCGCCAGGGCGCTTCTCCCGTGGCGATTCCTCGCTTTGATAAGTCGGCCTTTGCTGGAGATGGCGATCGCACGACCCCAGAAGCGGTTGAGGGCGTCGATATCATTCTCTTTGAAGGCTGGTTTGTGGGAGCCGAACCTATCAATCCTGACTGTTTTGACCGGGCCCCTGACCCCATCCGGACGGTGGAGGATAAAGCCTTTGCTCGGGATTGCAATCAACGGCTCAAGGAGTATTTGCCTCTCTGGGACTGTTGCGATCGCCTTATGGTCTTATCCCCCGTCGATTATCGTCTCAGTCAACGCTGGCGACTTCAGGCCGAACATGAGGCGATCGCCCAAGGGAAAGCGGGCCTCTCCGATGACGAAATCCGAGAGTTTGTGGACTACTTCTGGAAAGCGTTACACCCGGAGTTATTCATCACTCCCCTGATTGCCCCCAACAGCAAATCGGCCCTAGTGGTTACCCTAGAAGCCGATCATCGTATTGGCAGCATTCGGTGACCCGAGCTAGCCCCCCATCGAGTCGGCTAAGGCACGGCTAACGGCACCGAACTGGTGGTTGCTTCCCCATTCGCCGCCGCGATTTTCTCCCGTAACACCTCCAAGGCTCGGACATATTGCGGATCTCGCTCCGTCCCAATCAGGGTGCGGTCCATCCGCATCTCTTCCCGAATCTCCTCAGAAATTTCCTCTTCCACATCAGGAGGAATACCTTCTTTGTCAATATCAATGCCATTGGGAGTTAAATAGCGGGCGATGGTCACCGCCAAGCCGCCACCATTACCCACGGGACGAACCGACTGCACCAGTCCTTTCCCAAAGCTTGTCGTTCCCACCAAGACGGCGCGATCGTTATCCCGCAAAGCACCTGAGAGAATTTCACTGGCACTGGCTGAACCCCCATCAATCAGAACCACCAGAGGTTTATCCGTGAGAGCCCGACCATTGGCCCGTTGAACTTCTGCGACCCCTTGACGGTTGACCGTCGAGACAATATCTCCCTCATCAAACCACATCCGGGCAATTTCAATACTCGCTTGTAGCAGACCACCGGGATTAGAGCGTAAATCTAAGATGAAGCCCTCAATACCTTCGGCTTCCAACTCCTGAATCGCCGTCCGCATTTCATCCGCCGCCAGTTGACTGAACTGAGTCAAACGGATGTAACCCACGCCGCCGGGTAAATCGTCCTTGCGACTGTGACGCACTGGGTGAATCTCAATCCGGGCCCGGGTGATGTTAAATTCTAACTCCCGTTCACCGCGACGAATCGTCAGAACAACGTCAGTCCCAACACGACCCCGAATCAGGTTGACCGCTTCATTAATATCCATCCCCTCCGTGCTTTGACCATCAATCTGGGTAATCACGTCCTGAGATTGAATCCCCGCATCAAAAGCTGGGGTTTCTTCAATTGGGGAAATGACGATCAATTCTTGAGTTTCTTGATCCTGGGATAACTGAATGCCGACCCCAGTCAGTTCCCCGGAGGTATCAATTTGCATACTGCGAAACTCATCCGGGTCCATAAAACGGGTATAGGGATCATCGAGTTTCTCCAGCATCTCGCGAATTGCATCATAGGCGTCTTCGGAGGACTCGTAGGAGCGATCTAGAAACTCCGTACGTACGGCACGCCAATCCACCTGATTAAAGGTGGCATCGACGTAGTTTTTATCAATAATTTGCCAAACCTCATCCACCAGTTCTTTAGGACTTTCCTGGAAGAATGCTTGTCCTTTTAGATGAATGCCGGCACCAATAATCGTCACCGTGCTGAGCATGACGACGGTTGCGCCAACGACCAACCCACGAGTTGCCATGTCGATCTGCCTTAACTTCAAGAGTGTCAAAAAATGTAAAAGTATATCTGGATCCTGCTAGGCCCACTGTAACACAATCAAATTTGGGCGATCGCCCCCCCGAGCCTATTGAGGAATTGTCCCACCCCCCTAAATGTTAGCGTACTGGCCTGGCGAGCTTGGACGGCCCCCTCAGGGAGCCAGTCCGGGGCCATGGCGATCGCATTCCCTAGGGATCCATCCAGCGGCCATCGGCTTTAATCAGGTTAATTAACTCAGCCACTCCCTGGTCTTCGGGGACTTTTTTAATTTCCTCCCGACCCCGATAGAGGGAAATAAACCCCGGCTGTTTCCCCACATAGCCATAGTCAGCATCGGCCATCTCTCCCGGACCGTTGACGATGCAACCCATGACGGCAATATCGAGTCCGGTGAGGTGATGGGTCGCTTCACGCACTTCTCGCAGCACATCTTCTAGGTTAAAGAGGGTTCGCCCACAGGAGGGACAGGCCACATACTCCACCATGGTTTTCCGCAATCCCAAAGCCTGTAAGATGCTGTAGCAGACGGGGATTTCCTTCTCAGGAGCTTCCGTGAGGGAGACTCGTAGGGTATCACCAATCCCATCGGCTAAGAGCGTCCCAATGCCAGCGGTAGACTTAATGCGGCCATATTCCCCATCTCCAGCTTCGGTGACACCGAGATGGAGGGGATAGTCCATACCCAGTTCATCCATGCGATGCACCATCAAGCGATAGGCAGCCAACATCACCGGAACCCGCGAGGCTTTCAGGGAAATCACCAGATTGTAGAATTCTAGGGACTCGCAGATTTTGATAAATTCTAACGCTGACTCCACCATCCCCTCTGGGGTATCACCATAGGTAAAGAGCATCCGTTCAGCCAGGGAGCCATGATTGACCCCGATGCGCATGGCTTTATTTTGGTCTCGTAGGGAAATGACTAGAGGTTCTAGAGTTTGGCGGATTTTGGTGCCGATGTCCTGGAATTCCTGTTCTGTATACTCGTTGCGATCGCTCTTGGGTTTCTCAAACACGTAGAGACCGGGGTTAATGCGGACCTTGTCCACGTGTTTGGCCACTTCCAGGGCAATTTTCATGCCATTGTGGTGTACATCCGCAACCAACGGCACATCTTGATAGGTTTCTCGCAGTTTTTGCTTAATCTGGGCTAGGCTTTTGGCATGAGCCATACTGGGAACCGTGACCCGGACAATTTCGCAGCCAATTTCATGAAGCCGCCGAATCCCTGCCACTGATCCCTCGACATCCATGGTGTCTTCGTTGATCATGGATTGAACCACCACAGGATGACCGCCTCCAATGGTGATGTTCCCCACGGGAACAGGACGGGTTTTACGGCGACGAATTGTTGTCTCAAAGGCAGCGACCGTTGAATCGGGAGAGGTTAGGTCGCTGGTGTTGTTGGGGGAGGGGGTAGGCAATGTTTGCATGAGTTCCGATGCAGCTCGTTACGGTAGCCAGACATCTGGCAATGGGTATATTTAGTTTTACCTTGCCACAGAAAGGGACCGTCTGACAGGGTTTGGCTAGGATTACTGGATGGATGCGGCAGGCAGTAGGCAGCAGGCAGTAGGCAGTAGGTGAAAGAAGGCAGTCTTTCGACTGCCTCTTGCCTACTCCCCCCTCTTGCCTCTTGCCTCTTGCCTACTCCCCCCTCTTGCCTCTTGCCTCTTGCCTACTCCCCCCTCTTGCCTGTTCCTATGACTGACCACCCTCTCCCGTCTGAGACTTCACCCAAGGCAACGCTTTTACTGGTGGACGACCGTGTCGAGAATTTGCATCTGCTGTCACGATTGCTGTCTCGTAAGCGATATCAAACTCACACTCTCACGGATGGGGGGAAAGCGTTGAAGGTCGCCCAAGAACTTGAGCCTGATTTAATTCTTTTAGATGTCAATATGCCAGGCATCGATGGCTTTGAGGTCTGTCGTCGCCTCAAGGCAAACCCGGAAACAGAAGGCATCCCCGTCATCTTCGTGAGTGCGTTGGATAATGTGATTGATAAGGTGAAAGCCTTTGCCGCCGGTGGGGTCGATTACATTACCAAGCCGTTCCAGCTCGCTGAGGTCTTGGCTCGCATTGATAATCAACTCAAACTTAAGCAACTTCAGGCACAGTTAGAGGCTCAAAATGCCCGGCTTCAGGCAGAAGTGCGCGATCGCCTCCAAGCGGAGGAGGCACTTCGACAGCAGGAACAGTATTTACGCTTGGTTTTAGATAATATCCCCCAACAGGTCTTTTGGAAAGATACGAATTTGGTATTTAGGGGCTGCAATAAAAATTGGTCTGATGCCGCTCAGCTTACCTCCCCTGAAGATATCATTGGCAAAACAGATTATGATTTATTTGCCGACTCCACTATTGCTGAGCAATTTAGATCCCAAGATCGCCAAATCATTGAAACAAATTGTCCTGATTTACATCGAATTGCTAAAAAACAAAAACCGGATGCTGAGGGCAGACCCATTTGGTTAGATATTAACAAGTTACCCATTCATGATAATAATGGCGACGTTGTTGGTGTTTTAGGAGTTCTAGAGGATATAACACAACGAAAATTGGCGGAAGAAGCGCTACAAGCAGAAAAGCAAAAATCAGAGCATTTATTGCTAAATATTTTGCCAAAGCCGATTGTCGATCGCTTAAAGCAACTTGAGAGTGCGATCGCTGACCGCTTTGATGATACAACAGTCCTCTTTGCTGATATTGTGGGCTTTACAGCTCTTTCCTCAGATGTTCCTCCAGTGGAGGTGGTCAATCTCCTTAACGAAATTTTTTCAATGTTTGACCGTCTCGCTGATAGACATGGACTGGAAAAAATCAAAACGATTGGGGATGCCTATATGGTAGCGGGCGGATTGCCAATTCCACGCTCCGATAGCCCAGAAGCTGTGGCGAATATGGCGTTAGATATCTTAGACGCAATGGCACAATTTCAGCCCAGAAGCAAGTTTCCGTTGCAAATTCGCATTGGCATGAATACAGGGCCTGTCGTGGCTGGAGTGATTGGGATTAAGAAGTTTATTTATGATTTATGGGGAGATACAGTGAATGTGGCCAGTCGTATGGAATCTACCGGTGTCCCTGGACGGATTCAGGTGTCTGAAAATACTTATCTACGGCTACAACAATCCTTTGAACTTGAGGAACGAGGACTCACTCCCATTAAAGGCAAAGGACTCCTGAAGACGTATTGGTTAGTGGGCAGAAAAAACTGAAATAATCCAAAATAAACTCAGAAAAAAGTTCCAGAAACAAATATTTCCATATTTTCTTAAGAAATGGTGCTGTGGTTAGACTTTGAACTTTGGTTAACGTTTTAGAGACACCCCCAAAGAAAAGGAGTATGATAATGGTGTTTGTATGAGGTTTCAGTTAGAGTTGATAGGTCGGATATTGTCTTAAGGCAATGAGATATATTCCCGATAGTTGAACAATTCACTGTACCTTCTCTGCCAGGATATGAGGTGAGTTAGGATGTTTTCATTGAAGCAGCAAAGAATCCGGACTTGGATTATTGGTGGCTATGCAGTTCCCATTGTACTCTCTCTGCTGTCATTCGTCATGGTTTGGAACAATGTCCGGACCTTACAGCAGGAAGCGGAGCAAGTTGAAGAATTTATTGAAAATGATCGCATTGTCGATCGCCTGGAGTTGAACGCCCAAGTCCTTTCGCGAACGTTACGGGGCTACTTACTAGAGCCAAGTGCCATCTCCGTTAATACCTATAACGAGGCACGGCAGAATTTTTATGCCGATGTGCCACTGCTACGGGAGCGGTTGCGGGGACGGCCAGAGTTAGAACAGTTGGAAGACATGGTTGAGGCGATTGATCAACTCGTTGAAACCCACCGTGGTATTTTTCTTCAGGTTGAGGCGGGCGATCGCGATGGGGCGATTGAGAGTTGGAGTCAACTGCGGGGACGGGCCCAAGCTGAGGAGATTCAGGCCCTCTTCACGGACTTCAGTGAACGGGAAAAATCATTAGTTCTAGAGAGTCAAGTCGCCCAGCAAGAGTCACTAGAAGTCTTGATTGTGACGACCATCACCTTTACCGTCCTAACCTTGGGGCTCTCTGGCTTAGTGGGTTGGTGGGTCATTAGTCGTATTACCCGACAGATGAACGACGCCGCCAGTTCCGTGGCCAGTTCCTCAATGGAAATTGCCGCAACGATGGAACAACAAGAACGCACGGCCAGCCAGCAAGCGGCATCGGTGAACGAAACGACAACCACCATGGATGAACTGGGAGCCTCAGCTCGTCAGGTGATGACTCAGGCGGAATCGGCCACGGGAAGTGCTAATCAAGTGTTAAGTCAAGCGGATAATGGCACTCGTGCGGTGGAAGAAACCCTACAGACCATGTATTCTCTCAAAGACCGGGTCTCGGCGATCGCCCAACAGATTTTGCGCCTGAGCGAGCAAACAAACCAAATTGGTAACATTTCCAATCTGGTGAGTGATTTAGCCAACCAAACCAACATGCTGGCCCTCAATGCTGCCGTGGAAGCGGTGCGGGCGGGAGAGCATGGTAAGGGCTTCTCTGTGGTGGCCAGTGAAATCCGTAAGCTGGCCGATCAGAGTAAGAAATCCGCCGAGAAAATTAACACCCTTGTCGAAGACATCCAGAATGCCATCAATACCACCGTCATGGTGACCGACGAAGGCACAAAAAGCGTCGAATCGGGGGTACAAGTGAGTCAGAATACCTCCCATGCCTTTGCCGGGGTTCGAGAGGGAATTAACCAAGTGGTGATGAGCAACCAGCAAATTACCCTCACCCTCAAACAACAGGTGAATGCGGTGGAACAGGTCATTGAAGCCATGACCGTTCTCAATGTCGCGGCCCAGGAAACCGCCACGGGGATTACCCAAGTGAAAGAAGGAACCCAACGGCTCAATCAGGCGGCTGTTTCTCTGAAGGACTTGGTTTAAGAACTGGGGGTTTCCGAGGGCTGTTCCCCGGGGGTGGGGGTTGTGGCCCGGGGGGAGCGTCCTAGTCCTAGGGCGGGTAGTACGGTCTCTTTAAGATAGGAGGCGATCGCCACCAGGAGAATAATCAGCAATGCCCCAATCCCAATAGGACTCGGAACCCAGAAATCTACCTCCAGATGTTGGGTTTCTCCCGGTTCCAAGGGCCAAATCAGGGTGGTCTCCTCAAAGGTGGGTGAGTTGGGGCCAGAAACGGTGGCGAGTTGGGCTCCCCAGGGGGTTATGAGGCGGAAGCTCAAATCCACAAGTCCTGTGGGACTAATGAGCAGATTTCCCTCGGTGGAGAGAACCCCCAAGGCCCGCAAATCCACATCTAAGCTGAGGTGGTTGGAGATGGCAAAAATGAAGTTTTGTTGATCTAAAGTCAGATGGGTTTCCAATTCGGGGATCTCCTGGGTTGGGTCCGGGGTGGGCCCATGAGAGTCCAGCGGGTTAAAGAACTGTTCAAACTTATAGACCAGGTCATCACCATTATTGAAGGGAATCACCACCCGCCAGCGGCGATCGCCGATTTGTTGTGTTGAACCTTGTAGCGATCGCGCTCGTCGTTTCAGACTCTCCGTCCACCGGTCTACGGTCGTGCCGCTAAGGTTGACAAATCGTTGCGATAAGGTGACATCCTGGATAATGTCTCCATGGGTTTGGCTGTCGAAGTGAATCCCCACATCGTAGCGGACACATCCCGACAACAACAGGGCCGTGAGGGTGGCGATGATAAGAGGTCGCGATCGCCGCACCCGACCCAGTCGTGAGAACAGGGCCGCCGCGATCGCCGCATAAATTGGGGTAAGAACAGACTTAAGAAAATTCACCAACTTTCACAGGAGTAGTTTCCTTGATTTTACGCCCTTCTGGGGCAGGGCCGAGCCTTTTGCTGGATGATTCCCCAGGATCTGCTTTGCCAAACTTGAACGGACAATGCCAAAATAGAACCATAGAGCCAATGCCAATTCTCTGCATCTGCCCCACTCGTCTCCGGTGACCCTAGCCCGGGCCTCGCGTTTGCCCTTCAAGGTTGGGCTGGCTACGGTCTAGGGTGTTGTTGCCGGAAGCCTACCCCGCCATTAGTCCGTCTGCCTTGACCGCAGCCGTCACAGTTTATGAACCTTTCCGGGAGACAAATCGCAACCTATGTGCTTCTGTTCGCTCTAGGAGGGGGGATTGGTGGCCTACTCAGTCGTCAGAGTTGGACCTTGACCTCCAACCCCTCTAATCCTGGGTCTAACTTGACGTTAGATCCTGTGGTGTTGCAGCCGACCCAATGGCAAATCGAGCTTTCCCCAGAGGAGATTGATGGCCACTTAAACGGCAACCCCAACTTTATTGCCAGAGCCGCAGAACGAGTCGGACCGGCAGTGGTGCGTATTGATGCCACCCGTCGCATTAGTTCTCGGGGTTCCAACTCCCTGCAAGATAATCTGTTTCGGCGCTTTTTTGGGGAGGAGTCCCCACGACGGCCAGAGCGTACTGAACGAGGCACAGGGTCGGGCTTTATTTTAGCGGCTGATGGACAAATTCTCACCAATGCTCATGTGGTGGAAGGGGCAGAGGTCGTTGAGGTCACCTTGCGGGATGGCCGTAAGTTTGAAGGTCAGGTGGTGGGCCGGGATGCCTTGACGGATGTGGCGGTGGTGAAAATTGAAGCGGCGGGATTACCCACTGCGACGTTAGGCTCTTCGGATAACTTAGTGGCCGGCCAATGGGCGATCGCCATCGGCAACCCTCTCGGTTTAGATAACACCGTGACCGTCGGCATTATCAGCGCCACCGGACGGTCGAGCGCCCAGGTGGGAATTAGTGATAAGCGGGTGCGTTTTGTGCAAACCGATGCGGCCATCAATCCGGGTAATTCTGGGGGTCCGTTACTCAATGATCGAGGGGAAGTGATTGGGGTAAACACAGCCATTCGCGCTAATGCTCAGGGCCTCGGCTTTGCCATTCCCATTGAAACTGCTCAACGCATTGCCGAGCAACTGTTCGCCTCTGGTAAAGCTCAACACCCGTTCCTTGGGGTAGAAATGCTGGACTTAACCGCTGAAATTGTCGCTGAACTAGAACGGAATTCTCACGTCAACCTCAATTTAACTCAAGACTATGGGGTTCTAGTTCAATCCGTCCGTCCCAACTCTCCTGCGGCCCGTTCAGGAATCCGTGTCGGCGATATTATTACCCGCATTGATGGGCAAATGGTGGATACGGCGCTGGATGTGCAGGCAGCAGTGGAGCGAACCGAGGTAGGTCAACGAATCCCCATTGAAGTCCTGCGGGACGGCGAGGTGCTGACAATTCCCGTCCGTCCCGAGGCTATGTCCGAGCATGACAGTTTTGGTTAGTTACTCACAGCTGGGGCTATCTCCCTCGGGGCTGTCAACTTGGGAGACTTGGCGGTCAAGTTCCATGCGTTGTTCCATTTGGCGCAAAAAATAACCGGTCATCATGGCTGAGGCGAGCATCCCAGCCATATTTTCGCGATCGGTGGAGATTTGGACGTTAAACTCTTCAGAAGGAAGCACGCCGATAAGTCCTTGAACATTCCGAGAGATGATGTCCTTGATTTCTGGACTAGCCGACTTGGCGACCCGTGCCAGAATGTCTGGGGATTGGTGTTGCAGATAGGCGAGAAGTTGGTTGCTAACCTCCTCACTTTCTTTCATCTGAGCAAAAATTTCTGGGTCGAAAACCATGAGCCTCTCAGTTACGTCGGTGGATCAACAGTGGATGAACCTTAGAGCAAACTTGGATCAAACAATGTGGCTACATCCTCTAGTGTAGGCCATCACTCTACCCCTTGGCGATCCAATCAAGGGACTGCACGGTGCCTTGTAGTTGAAAATACTGGTGGAATTTGTCCGTCAGGCGTAATTCGTAGGAGCGGCCATCGGCAGACTTGCGGCGACGGACTAACCCGAGTTCGACTAAGTCTTTCACTTGTTGATAGGCGCCAGACCCCCGCAATTCCACGAGATCTGACTGTAGCAGGGGTTGCTTGATGGCGATCGCCGCCAGGGTGCGTTGGGCCCCGAGTCCGAGTTCGGCTGGCACTAACTCTAACATCACATCTTGGAAACTTTCCCGCAGTTGCAGGCTATAGTGACCTTTGAGTTCGACAATTTCCAGGGCACTATCCCGTCGAGCGTAATCATCCATCAATTCCAACAGGGCCTCTTGGACTTGGGGGCGATCGCAGCCAGCACAGTCGGCTAACTGGCTCAGGGATAGGGCCTGTCCTTTCAAATATAAAATTGCTTCTAAGACGGTCGCTAAGCGCCGCTGGGGCTGTTTCTGAGTCGGTTTCATAGGGTTCGCTGCGGGCCACAGAGTCTCACGGAACTGCCGCAATCATCGATTATAGGCCGTCTGCTGTCGAGGGGGGACATCTCCCTGGGGAACTCAGCTACTGAGGTGAGGGGTTGGGCCTGGGTTTTGAAACTACCGGTTAGGATGGGTCTTGGCTCAACAACACCTCAAAACTCTCGCGGCCATGAATGCGGTAGAAGAAAAAGTCTGAATCTAGGGTCAGAATTTGGCGGTAGCCGGTTTGTTCGGCTAAAAGGACGAGGCTGGCATCGGCGAAGTCCATAGGGCGATCGCGATACTGTTCCATCAATTCTAGAAGTCTCGGGATGAGATCGGGAGCAATCTCATAGGTGAGGAACAACCCTTCGAGGAGTAAGTTGCCGACTCGTTTCTGCATCGCCCACCCCCCACGACGGGAGGTGAGGTACATCGCTTCAGCCAAGCAAGGCCAGGTGGTAATCAGGGGTTGTCCGTAACCTGAGATCCATCGTTTATAGACATTATGTTGAGCTTGGGTGGGATCGACGAGACAGAAGAGTACACCCGTATCGCCGATAATCATAGCTCTAAGCCTTGCTTGCGATACTTTTCAATAATTATCGCTTCAATTTCTGATTTGCTTGGTTTTACGGTAGTCCGCTCCATGGGCGGTTCTGGGCTTTCTAAGTCCTGGAACCATTTTGCCCAAGCGGCACCATAGTCGCGATTTGGGTCGGGTTGGTCTGTCATTGTCTGCTGTCCCTCGATCGCCGAGTCTCCATTCTGGTCTTCATGGCGATCGCGCTGTTCTTGTTCCCCGAGAAGCGTTAAAGCGGCACGTACCACCTCAACCGCAGAGGGATAATGTCCCTGGTCTACATGATGTTGAATCATCTCTTCAAGTTCGCCGGGAAGAATAATAGTCATGGCTTTGTGATGCGGGGGTTGACAAGGGGCGATCGCCCCTAACTTTTTCCAGTATACGAGAGGGATAGAGTGGCCCGCAAACAACCATCAGGACGTACCCGAGAGTACATCCTGATTAGAGAAAAGCGAGAACGTTGTTGGCTTAACGGTTGACCCGAGTCAGTAACACCCCTTGACTATCGCTGAGGGTGAGGGTTCGTAAATCGCTAATGTCTAGCCCTGGAGAGGTGAGGGCAATCTCCCACTCCTCTAAATCCAGTTGTAGCCAATCCCCCAAGGTGACCGTGAGGGGATCACCGCCCATGTGAGTGGCGATCGCCACCTGTTCCGTTTCATCAGGACTGGTGCGTAGTCCGTAATAGAGCGTCGCCGTCTCTTCATCAATATGATTGAAGCGATCGCGAGCGCCGAAATTCTCCCGCAACCAGGGCCGCGCCAAACGGAACTGCCGTAACTGCCGATTGTAGGCCGTCTGTTGAGCATCTAAAAATTGCTCATGGTTCCAAACATTACAAATCTCATGAGCATCCTCCATAAAGGCGGTGGCAAACTCTTTCAGTTTACCCACATCCAACTCTTGCAGAATGGGAGACTTCTCCGACACATTGAGTTTTTGTAACTCGGCGGCCGACGTGAGACTTTTCGCCTCCTCTTTCATCTCCGTGGAGTCAGACTGATGCCCCAAATGACGCTGACAAATGTGAGCCACTTCATCCAGGTCATAATCCGTCTCTTCAATGGCATGTTGCAAGCCGCGCATAAACTGACGCAACTCACCAATTTTTCTAAATCCCATGCGTTTCAGACGCGGAAAAATGCCCGAGAGGTCATAAACCTCCGGTTCAACTTGCCAATCCAAGAACCCGGCTTCTTCCGCGACCACCTTCACCCCATAGCGGTCATCCGTATTGCGCAGAAAACCCCAGGGCGCGCGCATAGTGCAGTTAATAAAGTCCATCGGCAACCCCGGACTAAAGCCATAGACCAACATCGTAATTGCCGGGTTATCGTAGGCATTATTCAACACCTCCGGCAAGGTTTTCCCCAAATTCCAGTTAATGGGCATCTCCGGGTCAACTTGTGTCCCGCGCCGTAGGGTATCGTGATTACCGCAGCCGGTAATCCAGTTCGCCCCCACCTGCATCACTTCACAAACCCGCTTCCATTTACGACTCCAAAACTTCTGTAAACTGGGAGTATTATGGGCAAAAACCAGCGGTCCCCATTGGAAACTTTCCGGGAGAAACTCAATAATATCCCGATAGGTAGAAATCTCTTCCCAACCTTCTGCCGGCCAGGGTCGTCCATCCTCAAAAATGGTGTAGGGGTAGCGACAACTGCCCGCAATTTCCTGAGGAACCTGGGCCATTTCTTGCAGGTACACATCATCATACTCCACCCGACCGGACATGGGATTGAAGTATTTAAAATCTTGGGCCCCATCAACGCGAATACCGTCCACACCCGTATCTGACTTGCGGCGCTGCATTTCCAAGAGGATAGCCCGCACTCCCGGGTTCTGGTGGTTCACATCCTGCCCATACATATTCGGTCCTTTTAAAAAGCGACCATTGAGGAGATTCAGGGCTTGGTTGTCAGCATGACCATAGACAATGTCATACACCACTTGAATCGGTCCAGTGGAGAAATTATGGAGAGTTTCAATAAACTCTACCACTTCATCAGGACGCTGGGTTTCCAAGACCGAGGGATTGGTGGCCGCCATGCCAAAAATAACGATGTCATAGCCCCAATTTTCCGTGTCCGGCTTCTTCAGTTGCACCTTAATTTCATCGGATTCATGTTCAATGGACTCACTCTCGGGGTCCATCTGTAAGCGGTCTTCATCGCTACACAAAAAGAAGCCATGACCATGTTCGCGATGACCAAGATATTCCACCGTGGGTTCGATGGGTAGGAGTTGCACCGCCTCATAGCCGACATAGTTTTCTTCGGCTGGGGTGAGGGGTTCACCGTTGGCTAGTTTGTCGGAAATCTTTTGGAAAAGTTGGGTTAACCCAGAAAGGTAGCCATTGGGGGAGGCGGTGTTGACATGAAGCTGTAAGATGTTCGTGGGCGGCTTGACTTTGACGGGGCTACCATCGTCCGTGCGGAATTGTTGGAAATAAGCCTTATCCCGGCGATCGCGCTGGAGTTTGTCGCGATCGTACAGTTCTGCTGGCGCATAGACCCCATAGGGCAAGGAATCCGCTAGAAAGTCGCCAATGGTACTAACATCGTTGTCATAGTCGAGATACCGCAGCCAGTAAAACGAGCCAAACTGGTTGGCGTCTCCAGCTTTCATTCCCGACAAGACTCCCCACATATATTCCCCATCCCGCTGTAGATTCACATACTCGCGGCGGAAGGTCACCGTTTGCAAGTCTTGGCTGGGATGGATGTCTCCGAGGGGGGTGAAGATTTCCAAATAGATGTTTTTCGGTTGAATCTCCCCAGGACTGAGTTCAGGAACCCAGAAGCCAATTTCCGTCAACCCATCCGGGCGATAGTAGGCCCCTAAACGGCGGGCGATTTGTTGGGATTTATGAAAAATTGTCTCATCTGAGGCTTGAACCCCCTGCACCCAATCCAGGAGTTTTTGAGTTTCATCCGCAACAAGGGTAATTTCAGCGGCGCGACGAGTGGTTGTAACCATAAGTTCTCTTGGGATATCGATGATTGTTCAAGAATGGTGTAAATCAGGAGAGTTGGCTGTCTCCTCTCCCTCGTGACTTGGCTCTGGCCAAGTCATGCTCTCTTCCTCTCTCCCTCGTGACTTGGCTCTGGCCAAGTCATGCCTTTGGGGAGGCTCTGCCTCCCGAGTGCAGGCGGCAGAGCCGCCTAAGGCCCGTGTCATGGCTGGAGCCATGGCACGAGGAAACGAGGAAGAGGAAAGAGTCGGCACGAGGAAAGTGAGGAAAGCCATAACACGACGAGAGCAGGGCTTAGGCGTCAGGCTTATGTTTAAAGACCATCACACTCAAGGGAGGCAAACATAAGGGCAAGGCCTGGTGCCATTTGGGATTCGACCACTCCACTGTGGCTTTGCCGCCGCCGTTGCCCATATTGCTGCCGCCATAGCATTCGGCATCACTGTTGAAAAGCTCTTCATAGAAGCCGGCCTGGGGCACACCAATCCAATAGTCATGGTGGGGAACCGGGGTGAAGTTACAGACGGTGACGACAAACTCATCGCTGTATTGGTCTTTGCGGATAAAGGAGACGACGCTGTTGTCGGCATCGTTGCAGTCAATCCATTCAAAGCCCTCATCGGAGAAGTCCTGGGTGTAGAGTGCCGGTTGGCTGCGATAGATGCCATTGAGGTCTTTGAAGAACTGCTTAAACTTCTGATGAGACTCGTGATTGAGCAGTTCCCATTGCAAATCTCCCCAAGCATTCCATTCTTTATGCTGGCCAAACTCCATGCCCATAAACATGGTTTTCTTGCCAGGGTGGGTAAACATATAGCTGAACAGACAGCGCAGATTGGCGAATTTCTGCCAGTCATCCCCAGGCATCCGATCCCAGAGGCTACCTTTGCCATGCACCACCTCATCGTGGGATAACGCCAACATAAAGTTTTCACTGAAGGCGTACATCAAACTGAAGGTGACATGGTTGTGATGATAGCGGCGATGGATGGGATCTTCGCTGAAGTAGTCCAGCATGTCGTGCATCCAACCCATGTTCCATTTGAAGTTAAAGCCTAAGCCGCCGAGATAGGTGGGCCGGGAGACGAGGGGCCAGGCGGTGGATTCTTCGGCGATGGAGAGGATGCCGGGATAATAGCCAAAGATGAGATAGTTCAGTTGCCGTAGGAAGTCGGCGGCTTCTAGGTTTTCATGGCCGCCGTAGCGGTTGGGAACCCACTCGCCATCGTTGCGGTTGTAGTCCAGGTACAGCATCGAGGCCACGGCATCGACGCGAATGCCATCGATGTGGTACTTGTCAAACCAGAAGAGGGCATTGGAGACGAGGAAGTTACGGACTTCGTGACGGCTGTAGTTGAAGACGTAGGTTCCCCATTCTTTGTGTTCTCCTTTGCGGGGGTCGTCATGTTCGTAGAGGTGGGTTCCGTCAAAGTACGCTAGGCCATGGCTATCTTTGGGGAAATGGCCGGGAACCCAATCCACAATCACGCCCAGGTCGTTGGCGTGACATTGGTCAACGAAATACATGAAGTCTTCGGGACTGCCGAAGCGGGAGGTGGGGGCGAAATAGCCAGCCACTTGATAGCCCCAGGAACCATCATAGGGATGTTCGGCGATGGGGAGGAGTTCAATGTGGGTGTATCCCAGATCTTTGACGTAGGGGATGAGTTTGTCGGCGAGTTCTCGGTAGGTGAGGAAGCGTCCTTCGGGTTTCTCGGAGACGCGCACCACCTCACCGCTGTCGGGGGGATGTTCCGCGCCGGTATGGAGCCAGGAGCCGGCATGGAGTTCGTAGACGGAGATGGGCTGGTCGTGGGGGTCTTGGTGACGACGTTGTTCTAACCAGTCTTCATCTTGCCATTGGTATTGGTTGAGGTCCACGACTTTGGAGGCGGTGTCGGGCCGCACTTGTTGGGCGAAGCCGTAGGGGTCAGATTTGAGGTAGATGTGTCCTTCTGGGTTTTTGATTTCGTATTTATAAATGGTTCCTGAGGGCAGTTGGGGGATAAACAGTTCCCAGATTCCGCTCTCGGTACGTTCCATTTGGTCTTTGCGGCCGTCCCATTCGTTGAAGTCGCCAACGATGGAGACGTTACGGGCGTTGGGGGCCCAGACGGCAAAGTAAACCCCGGCAATGCCGTTGATTTCGGTGGGGTGGGCGCCGAGTTTTTCGTAAATGCGATGGTGGTTGCCTTCGGCGAAGAGATAGCGGTCAAATTCGGTGAGTTTGGCGGAGCGGAAGGCGTAGGGGTCATAGAAGACTCGTTCGCGATCGCCCTCTTTGACTTTCAGTTGATAGTTTTTCAGCTCAGCGGCCTCAATCTCGCATTCAAAGAAATTTGGATGATGGACGCTGTGCATCGGGTAACTCTCCCGTTCTTCGGGACGAATGACCCAGGCGGCATCGGCTTTGGGGAGATAGGCTCGCACCACCCAAGCACTTTTACCGTTGTTGTCGGAGAGTTTGTGAGATCCTAAAACTTCAAAGGGGTTCTGGTGTTGATTGTTGGTGATTTTTTGGATTTGTTCAGGGGCAACGATAGTCATAATATTGAAATTAGGTGGTCAGTTAAAACCGCGTAAGCTACCATCAACACGGTTGGATCGGCTGTTTTGAAACTATTATCCAAACAGACCCAAACACTCTAAAAATGCTGATTGAAAAAAGCGTTATTTCTGCTCATCACAGGCAACAGCAGTCTCAAGCTTTAGGCAACTGTTGCCCTACACAAGAACACCCAAGGGGAGCAATGGCCACGGCTTCAGAGACTGAGCCCATCACCCGCTGACTGCTCGGGGAAGACAGAAATGCTCGAACCTGTTAGGTTTGACAGTTCCAGATTTCCCAGTGTCCGTCAAGTCAAAACAGTTACAAATCTGGGAATCTTAATCTAGTTTTAAGGTTTGCCTCGAATGGGACAAGAGGACCCCAACCTACTGTTAACTTGCCACATTGGCTGACCGAAAACCTCTATCACGGGGTAGAGTTTAAGGACGATTGTTGTTCGATATGATCATAGACTTCCTCGACTTTCTCGATGGTTTCCTCGGGGTCTTGCTGAGCGGAACGCTGCACATAGTTGATTTTCACTTCTTGCAAGACGTTGGAAATCAGGCTCTGCAATTCATCGAGGGTGGCCTGATCTTGTAGTTCCTGACGTAGGGCGGTCTGGAATTGCCCGGTGAGTTCGTCAAAGCGTTCTCGCCCTAATTCGTCGGCGTAGGCGTTGGCAAGGGTTTGACAGGTGGCGTTGGCGAGGTAGTCGGCGAGTTGGTCGGTTACGTTTTTGGGAAGATGTCCTAAGGCGGGGACGTTTTCCACCAGTTCCATAAAGGCGGATTCCCGTAAGGCTTCGGAGATGGAATGGTTGAGGAGGGATTTGATTTCCGGCTGGACTTGGGGGAGAACCTTATAGATGCTCAGTTCTAGGAGGCGATCGCTGATGGCTTGTAGACTATTGGCCTCGCCGACGGAGACATAATCGCTGGGATTCAAGATTCCTCGGGCCACATCCCCGTTTTCGACGGCTTCCTGGAGTTGGTTGAGGGTGCGGATGGTGACAAATTCTGAGATATGATCCGACAGGTAAATGGCCGGCTCATGAATCATTTGAGAGAGGATATGTTCAATGTTGGCCACTTTTCCCTGATGTAGCCGCACGGTGACGGGGAGAATCCGCAACCAACGCCAGACGGGAATAAAGAGAAACCAGTCATACCACCGCCGCAACATCGCATCAAACCAACTCAGACCGACACGACGACGGGAGGCGATGAGGGTTAACGCCAGAAATTCCAGGGCAAAAAAGCCGATAAACCAGATGTCAATGCGCCAGTAGCCGTCGTAGGGTTGGCCGTTGTCGTCGATTTTTCGGTAGTAGTTGGTGGCGAGGAGGGGGATGATTTTGGTTTGAAAGAAGTTCAGTTCGCTGAGGATATCCTGCGATCGCAAATATTCGGGACTCCAAAATTGATGAAAGGCAACTTTGACGGAATCTTGTTCGAGGCGATCGGTAATGCGACGCTGTAATTTGGCAAAGGTGCTAAATTTACCGGAGGCGATGAAGGGATTTTCCTCGATGAGAGCGTTACTCTCCTGCTGAAGACGTTCTAGGGATTGTTGGACGTCGGGGGAGTCGAGGCCAACGTCGGGGATTTGACTGAGGAGGCGCTCGAAGGTTTCTTGGTATTGTTCGGTTTGAGGGTGGGGTTCAATCCCTTTGATGGGATCGTAGAGGTGAACCACCTGGGGGGTATAGCGTAGATAGATATCTCGGAGGGGGACGTAACTAGCGTTGAAGAGTGCCAGAATCAGATTCAGGAGAGCGAGAACGGCGGTGCATTTGATCCAAATTGACATCCACCGTTTATCGGGGAGTAGTGGGGTGTTGAGCATATTGGAGAATCGGTAATGAATAATTAAACGGCAAAAGGTTAGGACGGATGGGGGGTTGGAGTCGTCCTGTATCTATGATATGAAAAAGTAGAGATGCGATCGCTCACATCTCTACCTGGGGGATAATTGGGTCATCTAGGGAATTTACCTGGGATGGTTCTCTAAATTACACCAGGACCTTTGCCACGATCATCATGGTCAGCTTCGAGTTTGCCGGCTTCGTCGGTTTGATTCACCGTTTCTAACTCTTTGGCCCGTTGGGCTTTCAGGGCTTGTTCTTTCTCCCGTAGGTCACCGGGTTCTTCATAGTACATTTCCGGTTCAATGGCATAGTTGTTGGCTAAGCCTTCCCGATCCACGGTGTAACCTTTGGTGGTGTCGAGGTGACCTTGGTTGGGGTCTTTGGCAGGTTCTGGGGTTTTCTTGAAGTTTTCCCCTTCTTGTTTCATGCGATCGCCCACTTCCGCAGGGGTGATGTTGCGATCATAACTGGGGGCTTGTTGGTTAATGTTTTGGTCAGTTGTCATAATGGGAACTCCCTTTAATGGTGTCAGTTTACAAATGCTAGATTGAGAAATCTGTCAAAGCCTTGACTTGGCAGAACAAATGCGGCTCTCTATTGTTGCGTATCAATACCAGGCACGACGTTGGGGCGTTCTTTATCTTCCCAACCGGGCGGACGCTTGGAGTTATACCAGGCCAGTGAGCCTAAACCTGCTGCGGCGATGAAGCCAACAACCCCGACAATCACAGCGAAAGTGGGATAAGAAAAGGCTTGTTCTGCACCCGTTGTTAATAAGTAAGTCATAGGTAAGTTGGTGTGAAGGTCTTCTGTTTACCGTTACTAACCATAGTAGGGGGGACAGGGGGGGGGAGTACATCTACCTACAAGTAGAGGTTGTTGTGATGTAGCACTCAGTCTTTAGTTAGAGTCTTTAGTTAGAGTGTTGGGTTCGGGGCAGATCTTAGGTTAGAGTAACGAAATCAAGCGGTCTTAGCGGGGGAAGGGCTTAGCATCCCGCGATCGCAGGTCATTTTAAGGTTGGGCTAGTCGGCCCTGTTCAGAGAATATCCATGACGGCTATTTTGCAAGAAATCCAAACTCGTCTCATCCAAATCATTGGCGAGGCGGTGCAGTTATTACCGGCTATCCTCGTGGCCGCAGTCATTCTGGCCCTGACGAAATGGGGTGCTAAGAATTTTCAGCGGGTGGTTTATCAAGGTGCGCGTCGTCTGTTGCGAAGTCGCTCCCTACAGTCGTTGGTGTCCCAAATTAGCTATGTGGCGGCTTGGGTGACGGGGATTCTAGCGGCGGCGGTGATTGCCTTTCCCAATTTAGGGTTGGGAGATATCGTGGCCCTACTGGGTTTGGGTTCGGTGGCCATTGGTTTTGCCTTTCAGGATATCTTTAAGAATTTCCTGGCGGGGATTTTGCTATTGTTGCAAGAACCCTTTGAACTCCATGATCAGATTATCGTGGGGGATTTTGAGGGGATTGTGGAAGAGGTGGCCATCCGCTCAACGCAAATTCGCACCTATCGCGGCGAGCAGGTGTTGATTCCCAATTCGATTGTCTTTACCAGTCCGGTGACGGTGTTGACGGCGTTTTCCTCTCGGCGCACGGATTTGGCGATTGGGGTGGATTACAATACTCCCCTACCCATGGCGGTTCAAGTCTTAAAAGAGGCTCTTGATGGGGTGGAGGGGATTATGACGGAACCGGAGGTGGAAGTGGATGTGGTGGGATTTGGGGATAGTTCTATTGATTTGTTAGTGCGCTACTGGACGTTACCGCAACGATTGGAGGTGCGGCGGGCCCAAACGCGGGTGATGATTGCCCTCAAGGCGGCCTGCGATCGCGCTGATATTAGTATTCCCTATCCCATTCGCACGGTCTATCATTATGACCAGCGGGAGTTTAATGAGTTGTTTTCCCGTTCGGAGAGTCAGAATTAGGACTGTTCTAATTGAGAAAGGAGCGATCGCCGATCGGGGGAATCAGTCGCGACATTCTTCTGAGGGCCAGTCTTGGAATGGCTCGATGCCGTGGGCTTTGAGTTGACGCTGTAGTTCCTCGTTTTCACCTCGAATGATGTCGTTGGTGGCGTAGGCATCTCCCAGCTCTTGTAAGTCACGCTCGACAGATCGCGCCACCTGGGTTTGGCTCATACAATAGGTGCCATCTGGGAGCATGAAAATCTCTAAGGAGATATCTCCCAACAGAATCTCGGCGCGTTGGGCTTTGATCGTGTTGGCCATAATCGGTCTTTTTGCTTTTTAAACGGATTACCTGAGTGTGCTAACTGACTGTCAGTTTGTCAAGTGACAGATTGGCAAAACGTCTGTTATCCTGGCAGCAGACCGTGCAACATAGGCTAAAATAGCTCCTGTGATGTTGGGAAGGCCAATGGTAAAAGTTGACGTAGTGGACATTTCGCAGTGGTGGCCAGTTGGCAAAGATGGAGAGCCACTATCTGTTTATGCCGTACATAAACAGATAGCCGACAAACCGTTCGCCGTAACCCGCCACACGCTGACTCGCGCTCGCGACGGGCAGCTAGAAAAAGCTGCCATAACTAACCTGAAGAACTTGGCCGAGATTTGCTCGGTATGGGCGAAGCAGAAAGTTACTATTGATGAAATCATCAAGGAACGATGAATTTCGGTCAGGGCAGGGGTAAAGAGAACAGACTGTGTAACTCATGCTTGTACTTGAGAATAGAACGCACCACCCTCGCCAGTCCCCAATCATCACTCGAGATAAGCTACCGTTACCCCCGCGCCGCCTTCCTTTTGTGGGGCCAACTCGAAGTTTTTAATATGCGGCGATCGCCCCAAAATCTCATGAACTCCCTGGCGTAACTTGCCAGTTCCCTTACCATGAATAATCCACAACGCACCCCCAACCGGAACCGCCTGGGCGATCGCCTCCTCTAAGCGAGGTTCAGCCTCATGTACCCGACTTCCCCGCACATCCAAGGTATTTTGTGAGGTACGCACAAGGGGGGCCGTCTTCACTGTAGCCGCCGGGGCCGCCGTCTGACTGGATTTCTCAGGGGTGGCTTTAGCTTTCGGCTGGGGTAGATCCGGTTTTTCCCCAGACAGCGATTCCACATCCGCCAAGGGAACCTCCATCTTCATTAACCCGAAGCGCACCGTTAACTCACCCTCTTTCTCAATCGCCAACACCTCCGCCGTTTGCCCTAAGCGGGGAATGCGAACGCGATCGCCCACCTTCGGGGCAAATCCCGGTTTGGGTTTCGGCGGTTTCGAGGCACTGGGGAGCCGTTGCTGACGAATACGCTCCATAGCCTCAGTGGCCTGTTGAGCATCCTGAGCCGTCGCATGGCCCTGTTGCAAGCGACGAATCACCTTGGCAATTTCCGCTTTTGCCTCATCAATGGCCGCCTGAACCGCTTGTTCCTGTTGCAGTTTCAGGTTTTCCTCGCGACGGCGTAACTGTTCGGCCTTCTCACTAATCTCTTGATTCAACCGTTCCGCCTGGGCCACAATCTGACTGGCTTCATCGGCTTTGGTTTCCTGTCGCCGCCGTTGCGCTTCCAACTCGGCAATGGTTTCATTGACATCAACACTAATCCCCGAACGGACATAATTCTGGGCCGAATCCACCACCTCGGCGGCTAACCCCAGTCGTCGGGCAATCTGCATGGCATTGGAACGGCCGGGAATCCCCCATAACAGGCGATAGGTGGGGGATAAACTCTCGTCGTCAAACTCCACTGAGGCATTCTCAAAGCGGGAATCTTCGTATTTCAAGGCCTTTAACTCGCCAAAGTGAGTTGTGGCCACCGTCAAACGAGTGCGATCGCCCAGATATTGCAACAGGGTAATGGCCAAGGCACTCCCCTCAGAGGGATCGGTTCCCGCACCCACTTCATCCAACAAGACTAAGGCATTCTCATCCTCCGCCACTGCCTCTAAAATGCGACTAATACGGCGGATATGACCGGAAAAGGTGGATAAACTCTGTTCAATAGACTGTTCATCGCCAATATCCGCCAACACTTGCGAGAACCAGGGCAGTTCCACCGGTTCCCGCGCCGGAATAAACAAACCCACTTTTGCCATCAACATGGCTAAGCCGAGGGTTTTTAAGGTAACGGTTTTACCCCCCGTGTTGGGCCCCGTAATCGTCACCACGCGAATGTCAGGAGACATGGAGACATTAATGGGAACCACCGCCTGGCCCTGTTCATGTTTTTCTTGCCAAACCAAGAGTGGATGACGCAGTTGGCGCAGTTCCGTGGCTTGGTTGGCTTCGACAAAGCGGGGTGGGTTGGCCTCTAACCAGATACTGTAGCGGGCCCGGGCTGTGGCTAAATCCAGTTGGGTGACGATCGCCAATAATCGCTCTAAATCGGGAATCACCTCGGCGATGCTTTGGCTGAGTTGGCGTAACACCACTTCTTCGGCGTTTTTCTCTTGTCGCTGGAGGGTTCGCAGTTGGTTGTTTTCGTTGACGATCGCCCGAGGTTCGATATAGAGGGTGGCCCCGGTGGCGGAACTGTCATGAACAATTCCGGGGATTTTCTCTTTTTGCGGGGCTTTGACGGGTAAGACAAAGCGATCGCCCCGACTGGTGATGAGATGTTCTTGCAGGGCGCTTCCCTGACGTTGAATGATGCGGTTGAGGGTTTGGTAGATGCGATCGCGCACCTGTTTAAGTTGACGTCGGATGTCTGCCAGTTGGGGGCTGGCGCGATCGGCGACATCCCCTCGTTCGTCGATACAATGGTGAATCTCTTGTTCCAACTCGGGATAGGTGCGTAATTCTGACACCAACTCTCGTAACACCGGAACTTCTAATTCAGTGTTATCGATCACTCGCCGCAGTTGTCGTGCGCCGGAGAGGGTGGTGGCGATGTTCAGGAGTTCCTCCCCTTGCAACATCCCGCCAATTTCGGCCCGTTCTAGGGCTTCCCATATATCACGAATACCGCCAAACGTCAAGCCATCTTGAGGATTCATTTCCAACCCATAGGCTTCCTGGGTTTGTTGCAGAAGCTGTTGACTCTGTTGGCGATCGCCGGGGATGGCCAGTTGTCGAGCGGCGATAGCCCCGAGTTTAGTGGCGGCGAAGGTGGAGAGATGCTGGCAGACCCGTTGCCATTCTAGGAGATTGAGGGTTTCTTCGCGAATCAAGATCAGCTTAGTGAGGTGTGACGGTAGTGGTGTTGTTATTCTATCGAGAATTGCGGCCGTTCAACAATGGCTGCAACAATGGCTGGGTTCGGGCCGGGATTATGCCAGTTTTAGCCAGTTCCAGAGGGTTCCCAAACTGAGGTTGAGGGATTGAGCAAAGTTGGGGGTGGGGAGGCGATCGCCCTCCTGTTCGATGGAGATAATGCGGCGATCGCCATCAAAGACTTGCACCAGTCGTTCCTTGGGATCAATCAACCAACCCATTTCACTCTCAGCCGCCAAACAATACAGGATATTACTGGCGACGCGAGTCGAAGATTGTTCCGGACTTAAAATCTCAATCGTCCAATCGGGAGCGGCGTTAAAGCGATCGCCAATTTCTCCGTTTTCCGTCAAGGGAATCCGGGCCCAGGAAAACACCGCGATATCGGGAACCAGGGAGCGATCGCCAAAGCTACAGCGCAATTCTGGCAAGGCTAAGGCAATCTTATCGGGTTCCGTCACAGCATTGATGGCCGTGATCAATTTTTGCTGGATGCGGCTGTGACGACCTTGTGGCATGGGTTTTGGGATAATTTGCCCCTCAATGTATTCTTGATAGGGTTTGCGTTCAGGCTGTTGCAAAAACGCCTCTAGGGAGAGACTGGGGGCGATCGCCGTCATGGGTTAACCTCCTTTCACCGCCTCAAACAACGCCGAATAGTCCGAATCTGCCAAACCTTGGGCGATCGCCTCTTCCACCACCTGCGACACCGCCTGACTCAACCCTGCATCAATTCCCATTTTTTCAGCTTCGCGGCTAAACAGATTCATATCCTTTAATAAATGCTTACTGGGGAAATTAGGATTTTCATAATTCCCCGCCATCATCCGCGAGAGTTTCTTATCAAAGGTCGGTGCATACAAGGCACTTTGGCGGACAATCTCCATAAACGCCTCAACATCAAGTCCCTGCTGACGCACCATCGCCAAACTAGCCGCAAATGCCGTTGTCAGGGAGCCAATCAGTTGATTCATCGCCAATTTAACAGCGGAACCACTGCCCACCTCTCCCAGCAAAACAGGCTCCTTGCCGAACACTTGTAAAACAGGCAAACATTGCTCAAACAACGCCGGAGTTGCCCCCACCATCACCAACAATTCTCCAGTTTTAACTTGAGGAATACTTCCCAACACGGGGGCTTCCAGATAAGCACCCCCAGCCGCTTCAATCTTTTGTTGTAGGGTTTGACTTTCACTGGGGGCAATGGTTGCCATTTGCATTAACGTTTTCCCCGTCCATTTTGCTTTAGCCGCGTCACTGAGGAGCGTTTCCTGAATGGCCGCCGCATTGGTGAGCATGGTGATGAGACAGTCAGCTTGTTGGAGAACCTCGACGGGAGAGGATGCGATCGCGCCTCCAGCGGCTTTAATGGGGTCTAGTTTGGCGGCGGTACGGTTATAGGCGATGATGTCATAGTTGGCTTCTAGTAGTTTGAGTGCCATGGGTTGCCCCATTAAACCGGTTCCTAAAATGCCAATTTTCATGTTTTTTTATTCCTTGAATTATGAGAATAATGATTCCCTAGCGAGCGGTGCGTTCTGGCAAGTTCAAATGGCAGTTTCAAAGCTTACAATGATGTTGAGCCAGAACGCACCCTACGGTTCGCCTGGGGTGGGTTATCCCCTCCTGGGAGGGGTTGGGGTGGGTTATCCCCTCCTGGGAGGGGCTGGGGTGGGTTATCTCCTGGGAGGGGCTGGGGTGGGTTCTACCGATATCCCCCCAAGCGATGATCAAGACTCACCGGTCCTGCCCCCGAATAGAGGGTCATCATCAATCCCCCAAGCAGTCCTAAATTCTTGAAAAAGTTTGTCGTTTCCGTTGGGTCAGTTGGATTGTGAAAAATGATGCTAGTGGGAACAATAAAAATAATGAGTAATATCACCCCAATTCTCGTTTTGTAGCCCAAAATTAAAGATAGACTGCCCAAAATCTGAAAGGCAATGGTTCCCACTAATAAAACCTCTGGAAACGGTAATCCTATATTGCCCATCATTGCGGCAACCCCGTCGAAGCCAAAGATTTTAGAAACACCAGCGCGTAAAAAGATGGCCGCTAGGAAAAAGCGAGCGACTACAGGGATGTAATTCATGGCCACAACTCCTTATACTTAAGATTATTGAGTTTTGATAACATCACTTGACAAATTGACTGCCATGGGAATCTTGCAAGACCGCGATCGCACCAAACTCGACAGTAGCGATGATGCCCGATTTTACGAAATTCCGCGCTTCGTCACCCATGTGGATGAGAGCTTCATCGACCAACTGACGCAATTGTATCGCGATCGCCTCCAAGCCAACAGCCACATCCTCGACCTCATGAGTAGCTGGGTGTCCCATCTGCCCGAGGACATCCCCTTTGCTCATGTAGAGGGCCATGGGATGAACGAGGCGGAACTGGAGAAAAACCCCCAATTAGACCATTACATCGTCCAAAACCTCAATCACACCCCTCAACTCCCCTACGCCGATGAGCAGTTTGACGCCGTTCTCAACGCCGTCTCGGTGCAGTACCTCCAACATCCTGAAGCGGTGTTCGCCGAAATCCACCGCATCCTCAAACCCGGCGGACTGGCCATCATCAGCTTCTCCAACCGAATGTTCTACCAAAAAGCCATTCAAGCCTGGCGGGAGGGAAGTGAAGCTAGTCGAGTGCAACTGGTGAAACGCTATTTTCAAGCCGTTCCCGGTTTTGCAGAACCGGAGGTGATCATTAAAACCTCTGACGTTCCCCCGATTTTGCAAATGATGGGATTTCCTGGAGCTGACCCCTTCTACGCAGTGATTGGCGAAAAAACCCGGGTCAAATTGCCCTAATTGCCCTTAAAAGGGTTGCCATTCAAGCTGAAAATAGAGTTCCTGACGCTGGAAGACATCACGGTTTTCCTGTTCTTGGACGTTAACCAGGGGAATCCCCCAGTCTAGTTTGGCCGAGAAGCGATCGCCCAAGCCTAAGTGAATCCCCAATCCCAGGGAGGCGAGAGTGTTCGTATCCACACTGGCGTCTCCCTGATTCCAAACCGTCCCCACATCCACAAAGGGCCGCAATTCTAAACGATTCTCACCTCCATTGGCCGTCCAAATGGGGAATCGCACTTCCGCCGAGGCGAACAGGCCACTATCGGCTAAGAGAAAATCTTGGCTATAGCCCCGTACGCTAAAGTTCCCCCCTAACCCAAACCGTTCTAGGGGGACCACAGAGGTGGCTGACAGTTGCACATCAGATCGCAATAATAGGGCGGTTCCGTCGGGGGCCAGCAGGCGTAGATATTGGGCTTGTCCTCGCCAATTGAAAAAGCGACCATCGGGTTCGCTACTGTTGATGGTGTCATTGCCGAAAATGGGAATCCCCCAGTTGAACTGCGATCGCGCCGCCAACACTTCCTGAGATCCCCGTTGTGTCCATTCCTGGAAAAAACGGAACACCGAGAGACGGGTTTCCCCTCGCTCATTCGCCCCCACCGAAAGGGGAAAAGGTTGCTCTAACAATGAGGTGTCACTTTCCCGACGCGAAAAGGTCAACCCTAGAGCAAATTCCTCCCCCGGGGAGCGATGAAGGGGTTGACGATAGGTGAGTTCAAAATCCCGAGAGTCAGCGGTGAGATTCAACTGATCAAAGGGACGTTCAATAATTTCACTCCCTGTCAGGCGAAATGAGGTTTCCAGGGTTCCATTGCGGGGATTAATCGGCCGACGATAGCCAGCCTGGAGTTCATGACTGCCCTGGGTGCCACTGTAACTCAGACGAGCGCGATCGCCCCAGCCCGTCAGATTAGCTTCCCGCAGTTCCACCGTCCCGCGATAGGCCCCCACCGTGGGCGATCGCCCACTGTCAATCCTCAGCAACGGGCGAAAACTGGGGGCCTCACTAATCTCCACCTCCAGCAAATTAAACCCCGGACGAGGACTGGCCGAGAGTTCCGCCGAGAGATTCTCAATCAGCGGATCAAGTTGCAATAACTGTAAGGCTTCTAAAAGATCATTGATATTAAGGGGAGTTTGGGCCGCCAAATTGAGGCGCGATCGCACATACCCCGGATTCAGACGGCGATCGCCCGTCACCACAATATCCTCTAACGCCCCCTCAACCACCTGAATCGTCACAATCCCATCCTCAATCGTTTGAGGGGGAAGTAAGGCCCCCGAGGTGATGTAGCCTTGGTCTACATAAAACTGGGTAATGGCTGAACGGGCTTGCAATAAATCCGCAAAGGACATCTCACCGATAAACGGTTCCAAGATAGGTACAAAGTCCTCCGCCGTAAAACGGGTGCTTCCCTCCACACGATAGCCCCGTACCTCTAGCTGGCCATCAAGGTGATCGAGGCGTTCCTCCCGATCTCCATCGGGACGGGGTGGAAGTAACTCCTCCGGTGAGGGGAGTGGCTGGGGATCTCCTAACTCAGGAAATGGATCATCAGGGACTGGACGAACTTGGGCTAAGTAACGGGGTGCGGGTGTTTGAGAGGCCCCAGTCTCTACGGCCACCCCAGGGGACGGTAGGGCCATCGCCACTACCGTCATCCCCATCAGCAACACCCCCGGGGAATCGTAACCGTCATGATTATGTTTGCCCATCCAAGGAAAAATAATATCTGCAAAGATATCCCTAAACTGGTCAGCAGGTGAGTTGTCCCTCAACAGTTGAAGGAGTCCGCCCACCAGTTTGGCATATCTTCATCGGTTTTCAACCCGCACCCGGAAATTTCAGGAACTGGCTCCCGGAGGGCCCGTTAAGGGCCACTGCCTTAGGGAAGCGGAGGAAACTACCGTTATTCCACCATTTCCCCCAGCCCGAGACAGGACAGCAACCGCTAAGCCACAAAACTAACCAAATTAGCGTTGCGGCAGTCCCAGGGCAACCGACCTCTGATACACTTTTACCCGAACCCAACAGACGCTGCTCCTGGACATCAACAATCTGGCGAACAGTCGGGGTTGGGAAATTGAGAGCTATCTTGATTGTGACTTCTATCTATGGGAGACTTGACCACAAGCCTGTCAAGTTGCGTTCTCCTGGGTTTCGCTCACTCAAATCCTCAAAACTTTTGATGACAGCTTGACAGCGAAACGTCCGGAAATATCGTAAGATTGTCCGGTGTGGCATTTTCTAGTGAGTGGTGAACCTCCAGAGATGGAATCCACAGGAAAATGCCGAGTTCTCATGTTCAAGGAGCGTTGCTGTCCTTAAACAGACAGCATTCGTCCCGGAAAAACTGTTAAGAGTTCGTTTACAAAAAATGGGAGCAAGTCCCATCGAACTCACCTATAAATATCTTTTGGGAGAATAGAATTCGTGGAAAGTACCCTCGGGCTAGAAATTATTGAAGTCGTTGAGCAGGCGGCGATCGCCTCCGCTCATTGGATGGGGAAAGGTGAGAAAAACACCGCCGACCAAGTGGCTGTAGAAGCCATGCGTGAGCGTATGAACCAGATTCATATGCGCGGTCGTATCGTCATTGGAGAAGGGGAGCGCGATGATGCCCCCATGCTCTACATTGGCGAAGAAGTCGGAATTTGTACCCAAGAAAACGCCAAACAATTCTGCAACCCCGACGAATTGGTTGAAATCGATATCGCCGTTGACCCCTGTGAAGGAACCAACCTCGTCGCCTACGGACAAAATGGCTCCATGGCGGTGTTGGCAATTTCCGAAAAAGGAGGCCTGTTTGCCGCTCCTGACTTCTACATGAAAAAATTAGCCGCCCCCGCTGTAGCTAAAAACCATGTGGACATCCGTAAATCAGCCACGGAAAACCTCCGCATCCTGGCAGATTGCATGGATCGTAGTGTGGAAGAATTGGTGGTCGTGGTCATGGACCGCCCCCGTCACAAAGACTTGGTTCAAGAAATCCGCAACGCCGGCGCCCGGGTGCGTCTGATTAGTGATGGCGATGTGTCCGCCGCGATTTCCTGCGCCTTCGCGGGGACGAACATCCACGCACTGATGGGAATTGGGGCCGCTCCTGAAGGGGTGATTTCTGCCGCCGCCATGCGCTGTCTGGGGGGTCACTTCCAAGGACAACTCATCTATGACCCCGCCGTGGTAAAAACGGGCTTGATTGGTGAGAGCAAAGAAAGCAACCTCGAACGGCTCGCGAGCATGGGCATTGACGACCCCGATAAAGTCTATGATGCCCATGAACTGGCCTGCGGTGAAACCGTCTTGTTCGCCGCCTGCGGGATTACCCCCGGAACCCTCATGGAAGGGGTGCGCTTCTTCCACGGCGGCGCTCGGACTCAGTCTTTGGTCATCTCCAGTCAAAGCAAAACGGCTCGCTTCGTCGATACCGTTCACATGACGGATGCACCCCGTCGCTTGCAACTGAAATAGAGCGCCTTTTGACTTGACGGGGGGACGTTTCCCAGGTTCGCGCTATACTGAGCCTTAGGGGAACCCCTCCGATTCGACTCCAACCCTGATAACAAACTCTTACCAAATCATTATGAATATCGCTGTTGTTGGGCTAAGCCACAAAACAACGCCAGTCGAAATTCGTGAAAAACTGAGTATCCCGGAACCGCAAATTGAGGCCGCGATCGCCCAGCTTTCGAGCTATCCCAACATTGAAGAAGTGGCTCTGCTGAGTACCTGTAACCGCCTCGAAATCTATTTCATTGCCAAAGACACTGAACCTGCGGTTCGAGAAGTGAGCCAGTTCCTAGCGGATCGTTCTCGGATTTATCTGCCCCAATTACGTCCCTACCTGTTTGTCCTGTTACACCAAGATGCAGTCATGCACCTGTTACGGGTGAGTGCGGGCCTAGAGAGTTTAGTCTTAGGTGAAGGACAAATTCTGGCACAGGTGAAGACCACCCATAAACTCAGCCAGAAGTACAAAGGGGTGGGACGAGTTCTCAATCAGCTATTTAAACAGTCCATCAGTGCGGGGAAACGGGTTCGTACCGAAACCAGCATCGGAACCGGCGCCGTCTCCATTAGTTCCGCCGCCGTTGAGTTGGCTCAGATGAAAGTCCCCAACTTGGGAAGTCAGCGCCTTTGCATTCTCGGGGCCGGAAAAATGTCGCGCCTGTTGGTGCAACATGCGATCGCCAAAGGGGCCAATAGCCTCACCCTCGTCAATCGCTCCCAAACCCGAGCCGAGGAACTGGCGGCCAAGTTCCCCGATGCTCATATCACCGTTCGTCCTTGGGATGAGATGTTAGCCGCCGTGGCCGACTCGGATATGGTGTTCACCGGAACCGGTGCAACGGAGCCTATTCTCCATGCGGATAACTTACGGGCCGTGGCCCATCCGGGGTTGATGCTGTTTGATATTGCAGTTCCTCGGAATGTTCACGCCAATGTCAGTGAGTTAGAGGAGGTTCATTGCTTTAATGTCGATGACCTCAAAGCCGTGGTGGCCCAAAACCAAGAAAGCCGCCGTCAAATGGCTCTGGAAGCCGAAAGCCTCCTTGAAGAGGAGTTAGCCAGCTTTGAGTCTTGGTGGCGATCGCTCGAAACCGTCCCCACCATCAGCAGCCTACGCCGCAAAGTCGAAACCATCCGCGAACAGGAACTAGAAAAAGCCCTGTCTCGTCTCGGTGCTGAATTTGCCGAAAAACACCAAGAGGTCATCGAAGCCTTAACCCGGGGGATTGTCAACAAAATCTTACATGACCCCATGGTGCAACTGCGGGCCCAACAAGATATTGAAGCCCGCCGTCGCGCGATGAAAACCCTCCATCTTCTCTTTGATTTAGAACTCGAAGAAGAAATCGCTCGCAGCTGACGAACCGTTCCAGCTTAAGAATAATCCTTAACAGCAGATCGAGACGTTCCCTAGGTGCGTCTCGATTTTTATGACAATTTTTTGTCCCTAGTGACAATCTATCTTAGTCTAGGAAAACCCGTAGCAAAATTTCACCAACAGTTGCCGGATTCAGGCTTAAACTTCAAGTTTTCATAACATAACGGCTCAATTAGCGCTCATCTTGTCCCCAAGCGGTAACGAAACCGTCAACGTGGCGATCGCCAACCTCTTACCCTAAACCGTTAACCCGATTCATTCGCTGACAATCTTGTCTTATGAGTTCATTCATTCCCTCCTCCCCCACCCTCAATCCTCCCTATGACATCTTCACCCGACGTATCCTCCCCCTCCTGCAATCCGTCTATGACGAAGACACCGCACAATCCCTACTCGATCGCATTTACGCCCATTTAGCCCCCCTCCTCAGCAAGTCTCTCGATGAAGATTTGGGCAAATGGAGTCAAGATAATATCCTGCTGATTACCTACGGTGACAGCATCCGCCGTGAGGGCGAAACTCCCCTCGTCACCCTGGGGAACTTCCTAAGGCGCTATCTCAAAGACACCATCACCGGCGTGCATATCCTTCCCTTTTGCCCCTATAGTTCCGATGATGGCTTTGCGGTGATTGACTATCGGGCCATCAACCCGGAACTGGGAACCTGGGAGGACGTCAAGGCGATCGCCCGTGAGTTCAACTTAATGGTGGATCTCGTCATCAATCACACCTCCAGTGAAAGCGAGTGGTTTCAACAGTTCAAACAGGGGCAAAAGCCCGGTTGTGACTATTTCATCTGCGTCGATGCTGATACCGATGTCTCCCAAGTGGTACGGCCACGTAACAGTCCCCTCTTAGTTCGGGTGGAAACCCCCGAGGGAGAAAAACATATTTGGGCCACCTTTAGCGAGGATCAGGTGGATCTCAACTTCGCGAACCCCGATGTGTTTATGGAATTTGTCGATATTTTGCTCTACTACGTGCAAGCGGGGGCCAAATATATCCGCCTCGACGCCATTGGCTATCTTTGGAAAGAATTAGGAACCCCCTGCATTCATCTACCGCAAACCCACGCCCTCATCAAAGTTCTGCGGGAAATTCTGCAAACCCTCAATCCTCAAATTGCCCTGATTACAGAAACCAACGTGCCCAACCGGGAAAACTTAAGCTATTTTGGCAACCGGAATGAGGCACATATGATTTACAACTTCAGTCTGCCTCCCCTCTTGCTCAATGCCCTGTTACAAGGGAAATCCGACCATTTACGGACTTGGATGATGAGTATGCCCCCGGCCCCTCTCGGCTGCGCCTACTTTAATTTCACTGCCTCCCATGATGGAATTGGCTTGCGGCCCACAGAAGGATTACTCACCGAGGATGAGTATGAGCAACTCATCGCCACCATGAAACAGTTTGGCGGCGAAATTAGTATGCGCCAACAGTCCGATGGCTCGGAAAGTCCCTATGAAATCAATATTTCCCTATTTGAAGCCCTCAAGGGAACCGTCAAGGGTGAGGATGAGTGGCAAATTCAGCGGTTCCTCTGCTCTCAGACGATTATGATGTCCTTAGAGGGGATTCCCGCCTTTTATATCCATAGTTTGTTAGCCACTGGGAATGACCATCAGAAGGTGGCTCAAACCGGGCGCAAGCGTTCTATCAATCGTCATCAATGGGATGAGGCGGAGTTATTCGCGCAGTTGGAGGATACGACCTCACCCCAGGCACAGGTGTTAGGAGAATTGAGCCGTTTAATTGGCATTCGCCGCCAACAACCGGCGTTTCATCCCAATGCGACTCAATATACGTTGCATTTGAAGAAAGCGTTGTTTGGGTTTTGGCGTCAAAGTATGAATCGAGATCAGAGTATTTTTTCGATTCACAATTTGAGCGATCGCCCTAAGAAACTCCCCCTAACTGAGCTGAATTTGGTCTGCACCGATCCCTGGTGTGATTTAATTGGCGGGACTCTCATCACAGATCTCTATCAAGATGTGGTGTTAGACCCCTATCAATCGATGTGGATTACCAATAAGTTCGATCGCCTTGAGAAGTAGGGGCGAAAAATCCCCTCCTGGGAGGGGTTGGGGTGGGTTATGCCCCTACTTCTCCCGTCCCCCCCTCTCCCCCCTCTCGTGTCATGGCTGAAGCCGTGACACGCTCCTGGGGCGGCTCTGCCGCCTGGGACGGGAGGCAGAGCCTCCTCTGGGGCATTCCTTGGCAGAGCCAAGGAACGAGGGGAGAGAGATAGAGGAGGGGAGAGAGACAGGAGATTAGGAGAGGAGACCTTGGTCTACCATGTAACTCAGCAGCCAATTGGCCATTGTCGCACGGCGGGTTTCCAAGGGAGAAAACTCACCAATTTTATAGCCTTTGAAGCCTAACTTTCCAATGCGACTCAATATACGTTGCATTTGAAGAAAGCGTTGTTTGGGTTTTGGCGTCAAAGTATGAATCGAGATCAGAGTATTTTTTCGATTCACAATTTGAGCGATCGCCCTAAGAAACTCCCCCTAACTGAGCTGAATTTGGTCTGCACCGATCCCTGGTGTGATTTAATTGGCGGGACTCTCATCACAGATCTCTATCAAGATGTGGTGTTAGACCCCTATCAATCGATGTGGATTACCAATAAGTTCGATCGCCTTGAGAAGTAGGGGCGAAAAATCCCCTCCTGGGAGGGGTTGGGGTGGGTTATGCCCCTACTTCTCCCGTCCCCCCCTCTCCCCCCTCTCGTGTCATGGCTGAAGCCGTGACACGCTCCTGGGGCGGCTCTGCCGCCTGGGACGGGAGGCAGAGCCTCCTCTGGGGCATTCCTTGGCAGAGCCAAGGAACGAGGGGAGAGAGATAGAGGAGGGGAGAGAGACAGGAGATTAGGAGAGAAGACCTTGGTCTACCATGTAACTCAGCAGCCAATTGGCCATTGTCGCACGGCGGGTTTCCAAGGGAGAAAACTCACCAATTTTATAGCCTTTGAAGCCTAACTTTTCCTTGAGAAGCTGTTTATTCGGTTTGGGAATTGAGCGAGTTAACTTGACATTAGGGAGACGATGTTCAATAAAATCAGGAGGTTCAGGATAGGTTTCGCGCCAATCCTGAGCCACCTGGTCCGTCTGCCAGGTTTGCGCCGCCTCGTCATAGCGATAGCCTAAATAATGCCAAACCAGGCGATTAACCGTGTCGTTATCTAAATCTTTGTTGAGGATGGCCCAAATGGTATCCGTTGTTAGAGGAGGTAGGTCACTCATAGAGGATTACGTAATTGTTGCAGTGCCACCTGAGCCATCACCAGACTCAGACGGGCTTGTTCTAAATCCGATAGGTCATCCCAGGGGCGATCGCCCGACGGTTCCGGCTGAAAGTTACCCCGCATGGCATAGGCCAGGGGACGGGCCAACACCTGTAAATCCTCTCTGGCCCATTGAGGGAATAAATCCCCCACGCAGCCAACAAGCCGCTCTAACAGAGATTGCTCAGGGCAGGTTTGTTTAGCTAAGTCACAGAGGCGTTTAAGAATCGAGGCGGGCACCTGAGAGCCAAAGCGTTCGCAAAGGTGAGCATACACCATACAACTGTCCAGTTGCTCAAAAAATGCCGGAGAGCGATCGCCCAAATTCAAATCATCAACCTTTAAGGGATCTCCCAGGGCGACGGTTTCATCCAGGGACTCACATTCACCGGGATTCCAGGGATAGGCGACGTCATCCCCGGACAACACCGTTTCCAGTAAATCGAGTTCCGCTTGGGTTTCCCAGGAAGAACCGGCAGAAGAATGGGGTGATAAAACCATAACAGTATCGGCGAACGATTAGAGAACGAGTGCAGAGGAGTCAGCAAGGTCAGCCGGCCTCAATCTCAGGACGATAGGATAGTTGGGCGGCCAGTTTCCCGACTGTCTCAAGGGCGGACTTCCTCAACTACAGCATGAGAGTTGGGCGTTCCGCAACGTTAGATCAAAATTCTCATTCCGCCAGGCGAAACTGCCACGGTTGTCCCTGAGAACTGCCAAACTTGAGAATCATCCCCGAGGTTAGGACCACTTCCTGATGATGGATTTTGCGCCAATCCCCCTCCTGCTGAACCAAGGTGCCATACCGCGAAAAGTCTCGCAGAACATAACTCGGACTCTGCTGCGGTACATGTCGCCGCACAATTTCCGCATGATGTTGGGACACCCAAGGTTCCTCTAAAACCCCTTCATTCTCCTGACTGCGTCCGAGACGCATCAATCCCCCTCGCAATTTAAAGCCTGATTTGGAGGAGGCTGAAGACCCTTGGGGGGTTAGATAAGCGTTAATCTGAGGACCCTTGAGCGTTGTCGAGGCGTCTTCGGGTAACTCCGTGGGCATTTGGTCCGGTGATAGGGGGCTGGGGGTCTCCAGGAGATAGCCATCAAACTCTGGATGAAGGTATAGCACCGGTAATGTCCAGGCCGGTTGATTAAATTTGTATAAGGTTAGGAGTTGTTGACGGGCGATCGCCACGGCCCGCTCAATAGGATGGCCCTGAGCAATGGCTCCAGCAAACTCTTCGATGAAACTCAACGCCTCCGTATCGGCGATCGCATCCCGCATGGCCAGGGCCGCCGGAACCCCATGATGAAGCAAGACCTCCGCCACACTACTGCGAGGAATACAATGATCACCATGAGAATCCAATTGCGCTCCCCAGCAGGCATTAAAGACCGCCAGAGTCACCTGCGATCGCACCAAAATCTGAGCCAGTTCTGTCCCACTCAGGCGGGTTTCCTCTCCCAAGAACAACAGTCCCCCGTCCGGGGCCGTGGCCCCATGACCCGCATAGAGAAAAATATGATAGTCCTGACGCTGTAACTGTTGGGTCAACTCCGCCGCCGTCGGCTGCATTAAAACATCAAACTGGTAAGGAACCTGACACGATGTGGAAGGACCTGTCTCAAAAACGGCCCGTAACCGTTGCGCCTCATCATCTAGTGCTAACAGGGGGCTGGACACCGAGGCCCAATCTCCCTCAACCTGAGGCTTCCCCAACACCAGCAGAATGTTGAGCGATCGCTGGGCCCGCCGCAACACCAAGGGGTCAACATCACAGGTGGTGCGGCTGAACAGCAGTTGCGGTGCCAGCGCGAGAGCCGCTTTGCCAATCCGGGGTTGAGCAATTTCCCAAGGTAACGGTATCAGTTCCGACGCGCGAATGTCCAACCGCAAGCGCAGGGGCACCTCACGGCCCAGGGCAATCCCCTGACTTTGAGCAAAACTGGCCTCGACTGCCCCTGAAAACAACCATTGCCACAACTGCAACCCCAACTCTTGCATCAAACGGCTGCTGTGACTCCTGGGCCAGGACTGCTCCAAGTCTGGCAGGTGATCTATGGAGGTTGACGAACCCACCGCGGCCAAGGCCGGGGAGAGGGGGAGGGGATTGACCGCAAAGAACTGTTGCCATTGCTGCCAAGCTTCACCCAAGGAGGAAGACCAAGGACAATCTTGATGGACATAGCCCCCGGTATAGGGGGCTTGTAAAACCCAAATGGCATAGTCGGGGGGGCAACTCCCCTGAGCCGTCTTGAGAGGGGCGATCGCCAGGTTAAAACTGGGCAACTGAGAAGAGAGCATGAATGAATCGGGTCATGAGGTGAACAGGACTCAGGTGAGATCAACAGTAGGCCATTGTCTAACCTTAAGCCCCTAAGGCTCAAGCATCTCCTGTCTCACCCTATCCATGCTATCCCTTCTCCTTCCCCGTTAAGTTGGGGTCTTTCCCCAGATTTGAACAGCTGAAAGCAAGCCCATTAAGTCTCTGATTTTAGTCAGACCCAAACCTTAAAAAAGTCTTAAAAAATAGCCTTAACCTCCCAGCATAGGGTCAATATTTCCGTCTGCATCCGATGTAACCATTCTTCCCCTTGTTCTCAAGAGATTTTAAAATCAGCCCCTTGAAAGATGAGTCTGTAAATCTAATCGCGTTAACATGGGTATCAAACACACAATAGGCTGATTATGAGATCAAAACTTTTTGCTCTATTCCTAGCGCTTACGGTGCCCTTATCCCTAGCGGGCTGTGCCGGGGATGACACCGCTGAAGAGCCAGCCAGTCCAGACGCCGTAGAAGCTCCCGCAGACCAGCCAACAGCCGAGGCTCCCCCGGCCCCCGGGGAGATGCCTGAGGCAGCGGAAAGTCCTAGTGACCTTGGGGATTGGTTCACCTATGAGCCCCCCGATGGACGCTATGAGATCAAGTTTCCCAACGAACCCTTAGAACAAAACCAAAGCATCCCCGTCAGTGAGACCGAGGAAATCGAGCTATCACTTGCCATTTACGAAGACACCAGTCAAGGCCGTGCCTATATGAGTGGAGCTAACCCAATTCCTCTTCCTGAGGGGGCTAGTTTCGATGTTGACCAAGGGTTAGATGGCGGGCGCGATAACGCAGCGGCTAGTACAAACTCCGAGGTGGAAAGTGAAGAATCCATCAACGTTGAAGGATTGCCGGGTCGAGCCATTGTGATGCGGAACCCCGAAGGCGTTCGTTTTAAACTGATGATGCTAGCAGACTCCGAGAATGCCGTTCTTTACCAACTTTTAGTTGGCGCACAAGATGGTAATCTTGATTTTCCAGAAGCCGAAACCTTTTTCGAATCTTTCAATCTGCGTCAGTCTTAATCTCTAGGGACGTTCCGATAGGTATCGATGCGCTCAGTGCTGTGACTTAATCGTGTCTGAATCGTTCTGACATGCCCCGAGCATCTAAAACCGGGTTAGCGTAACTCATCACCGGCCAAGCCGGGGTCTCTGACGGATTCAGGATTAAGTCACCTAGGAGCGCTCACTCTCGTTTTTGTCGCTCACTAAGGAAATGCCAATCATGACTGAGTTTGTCACCAACCTGGAACAACTCGAAGCCCATATTGCTAGAGTTAAAGCCGCTCAAGAAGCCTATGCTAGCTTTAGCCAAGAGCAAGTGGATGTCATTTTTAAAAAAGCAGCCCTTGCTGCTAATGCAGCTCGCATTCCCTTGGCAAAACTAGCGGTGGAAGAAACCTCCATGGGAGTCGTTGAGGATAAAGTGATTAAAAATCACTTTGCCTCAGAAATCATCTACAACAAGTATAAGGCCGAAAAAACCTGCGGCATTATCGAAGAAGATAAATCCTTTGGCATTCAAAGAATTGCCGAACCGGTGGGTATTTTGGCCGGCATTGTCCCCACAACGAACCCCACCTCAACCGCCGTTTTTAAGGCACTCATTACCTTAAAAACTCGCAATGCTATCATCTTCTCCCCCCACCCCCGAGCCAAACGTTGCACCATCGAAGCCGCCAAAATTGTCCGAGATGCGGCCGTCGCTGCTGGTGCCCCTGAGAACATCATCGGCTGGATTGATGAACCCACCGTTCCCCTCTCCCAAGCCCTGATGCAGCACCCGGATATTAAACTGATCCTCGCCACCGGTGGCCCCGGAATGGTAAAAGCCGCCTATTCTTCCGGGAATCCCTCCTTGGGGGTCGGCGCCGGCAACACTCCGGCTCTCATTGACGCCAGCGCCCATATCAAGATGGCCGTCTCGTCGATTTTACTCAGTAAAACCTTCGACAACGGTATGATTTGCGCCAGTGAGCAATCGGTGGTGGTTTTGGATGAGGTGTATGACGAAGTCCGCCAAGAATTTATCGAGCGCGGCGCCTATCTCCTCACCCCAGACGAGGGCGATCGCCTCGGCAAACTGATCATCAACAATGGACGACTCAACGCCAACATTGTCGGCCAGTCCGTTGAAAACATCGCCGCCCTCGCAGACATCACCATCCCCGAAAACACCCGCGTTCTCATCAGCGAAGTCAACGAGATCAGCACCGATGAACCCTTCGCCTACGAAAAACTCTCCCCAGTTCTAGCCATGTATCGGGCCCAGGACTTCGACGAAGCGGTCGACAAAGCTGAAGCCCTCGTGGAGTTTGGCGGACGGGGCCATACCGCTGTCCTCTACATCAAGCCCTCGGAAGTTGATCATATCAAGCAATTCGAGGACAAAATGCAGACGGCGCGGGTTCTCATTAACACCCCCTCCTCCCAAGGGGCCATTGGTGACCTCTATAACTTCCGCCTCGATCCCTCTCTTACCCTAGGCTGTGGCACCTGGGGGGGCAACTCCATCAGTGAAAACGTAGAACCCCATCACCTGCTCAACGTCAAAACTGTGGCTGAGCGGCGGGAGAATATGTTGTGGTTCCGCATTCCCCCCAAAGTCTATTTCAAATATGGGGCTCTGCCCGTGGCCCTACGGGAACTGGCCGGGAAACAACGGGCCCTGATTGTCACTGATAAACCCCTCTATAACCTGGGGATGACGGCGTCCGTGGAAACCGTCCTCGAAGACATTGGCTTGAAATACACCGTCTTCGCCGACGTGGAACCAGATCCCTCCCTGGATACCGTCAATCGGGGCTTAGCGGTGATGACGAGCTTTCAACCGGATGTCATTATCGCCCTCGGTGGTGGCTCGCCGATGGATGCGGCCAAAATCATGTGGCTGATGTATGAGCATCCCGAAATCGAGTTTGAAGGCCTGGCGATGCGGTTTATGGATATCCGCAAACGGGTCTATGATTTACCCCAGTTGGGTGAGAAAGCCGTGCTAGTGGCGATTCCCACCACCTCGGGAACTGGCTCTGAAGTCACTCCCTTTGCCGTGGTGACCGATCGCCGCAACGATATCAAATATCCCCTCGCTGATTATGCCCTGACCCCGACGATGGCGATCGTCGATCCGGAGTTAGTGCTGAATATGCCCAAGGGCCTCACCGCCTTTGGGGGGATTGATGCCCTCACCCATGCTTTGGAAGCCTATGTGTCGGTGTTGGCTTCGGAATACACCAACGGCTTGGCCCTAGAGGCGATTCGTCTGATCTTTAAGTATCTGCCGGATTCCTATCACCAAGGGGCCGCCAATCCCAAGGCTCGGGAGAAAATGCACTATGCCGCCACCATGGCGGGGATGGCCTTTGCCAATGGCTTCTTAGGCATTTGTCACTCCATCGCTCACCAACTCGGGGCAACCTTCCATATTCCCCATGGTTTGGCCAATGCACTGATGATTTCTCACATCATCCGCTACAACGCCACCAATGCCCCCTTTAAACAGGCCACCTTCTCCCAGTACAAGTATCCCAATGCCAAATGGCGCTATGCTCGCATTGCCGATCACTTGCAACTCGGGGGCGAGACGGAAGATGAGAAGATTGTCCGTCTGATTCAGTCTGTGGAACAGCTCAAACGAGAGGTGGGCATTCCCTCGGCCATGAAAGAGGTGATTCAGATGGATGAGGCTCAGTTTAAGGCCCAAGTGGATCAGGTGGCCGATCGCGCCTTTGACGACCAATGCACGGTCTCCAATCCACGCTATCCCCTGATTACTGACCTCAAACAACTGATCTTAGATGCCTATTACGGCAACTTGGATCTCTCCTGTCTCGATGGCAGTCAAACGGAGGGACTGACTGGGGTTCCCGATGTGCCAGCGGAACCGGAAGTCGTGATGCAATAACCCCTTAGGAGTTTCCCCCGAGCCGGCATCGGTTTCGGGGGGCTACTCCAAGGGAATGTTTATTGCACCGAGGATGTATAGGCATCGGCTCGGGTCATGGGTTGGGGAACCTCTAACCCTTCTCCTCCGAGGAGTTCTAGGGGTTCCCCCTCGACGGAGAGCCAAACTGGGGTGTCTGGGTCCATACTGCTAGCGGTGTAAATCACTTGGTCCAGGCGACCGAGCATGGACGCCGACCCCCCCCCTTGGGTGAATTCCTCAGAGAGATCGACCCGAACCCCGGCATCGGTAATTTGTAGATTCTCTAAGCGAGTCCCGGAGGGAATGGCGGTCAAGCTCGGTGAGGTCTCCGATAGCTCCAGGAGTTGCTCGAAGGCTTCCGTGAGCATTAACTCGGGGTCGCCACTGGTGAGAACGTTGTTGCCCTCGTCAATGGCGATTGGCATGGCGGACAGTTGTAAGTCCGTCCCCGTATCCTGAAGCAGATAAATTTCTGGGGCAGCGGTGAGGGTTAACTCTCCCCCCTCTCCCGGTTCCGTGAGGTCTGGGGGAGGTTGAACAAGGTCATCACCCCCACGTTGCTGATAGAGGGCCACACCGACACCGCCGAGGACGAGGATGACGGCCAGGCCAGCGAGAAGTCCAAGGGAACGATTTTTTTGGGCTGAGTCTTTCATAGAAGGTTGAGAGAGAGTCAGGTTGGGGTTATTTGGAGTGTTGATGCACCGCTCCTGTTTTAGACTACCGAAGGGATGGGTGCTTTTCCAGATTAAGTGAGGGTTGATTTACGGGCAGATGGGACCCGGTTGTCTCAATTGGGCGAAAATTTCCTCGGCGGCGCGATCGCAGACCCCCACCTCCCCAATCTGTTGCCGCATTTGACCATAGTTTTCTTGCATCGCTTGGCGACGCTGAGGCTCACAGAGTAAGCTCAGGGCTTCCTGGAGGATATTCTCGGGGGTCACCTCTTCTTGCATGAGTTCGGGGATAATCGAGGTCATGGTCACGAGGTTGGGGGGAGACATGAACTCAATCTCAAACCCCAAAATTCGGCGGGCAAAACTGGCCGTTAGGGGATGCACGGCGTAGAGAGCGATTTGTGGCACGTTCAGCAAGGCGAGTTCTAGGTTAACAGTTCCGGATTTGCTGATGGCTAAATCGGCGGCGGCCAGACGTTCTAGGCGGCGATCGCTGGTGATTTCGGCCGTTAGGCCCACGTCACTGAGAGCCTGTTGGAGGCGATCGCGGTAAATCTCTAGGGAGAGGGGAATCCAAAACTTCGCCTGGGGGAATTTCTCCTGAAGCACTCGCGCGGCCTGGAAGATGGGGGGGACGAGATATTTAAGTTCCTGATGGCGGGAGGCGGGGAGGAGGGCAATCACGAGGTCCTCTGGGGTCAGGTTCAAGGCCCGTCGGGCCGTCTCGCGATCGGGGGCAGCCGCGAGGTGATCCACCAGGGGATGGCCCACCCAGGTCACCGTTGCTCCCCGTTCTCGGAAATAGCGCGCCTCTTCCGGGAAGATGGCTAAGAGGCGATCGCACAGAGACACCAGGCGCAAGGCATCGCGATCGCTCGGAGACCAGACCCAGGTTTGGGGGGCAATATAGTAAATAATGGGAACCTGGGGAAACTCCCGTTTAATGGCATTGCCTAAGCCCAGATTCGGTCCCATATAGTCAATGAGAATCACCAAATCCGGGGGCTGCGATCGCAGAGTCTCCAGAGCCTGTCGTTGCACCCGCAAGGTCGGCAGCAGAAAGGGTAATGACTCCAACAGGCCCACCGAGCCAATACCACTTGTGTGAGCCAGCAGAGTTGCCCCAGCCGCCGCCATGCGATCGCCCCCCAAGGCCAAAATCTCCAGAGAGGTTCCCTGCCGTTGGGCCCGACGATGCAGGGCCTCAATCAACAAGGCTCCCTGTAAATCCCCCGACACTTCCCCAGTACTAATAAAAATCCGTTGCCTCACGATGCCTCACCCCGATGGCGTCGTTGACCACTAATGGGACCCCGTCGTCCCGGTTGCCGTGAGGCTTGTAGGAAACGCTGTAAATGTTGAACCTCCGGAGTACCCGGCAACATATTCAAACCATCCAGAGCGCGATCGAGGGTTAAATCCGAGCGATAGAGCAAGCGAAAGGCCTTTTTCAACGCCTGAAAGGCTTGACCCTCATCCACCTCCATTAACCCCGACCGTTTCAACCCCACCTGATTGAGAGCGCGAACCCGGCTGGGGTTTCCTTCCACCAACATATAGGGAGGAACATCGCGATCGATGCGACTCATTCCCCCCACCATGGATAACTGACCAATATGGACAAACTGATGAACCCCAACCACCCCACCGATGCGAGCGTTCGACTCCACACAGACATGACCCGCCAGTTCCACCGCATTGGTAATGACGACCCCATTGCCAATCGTGCAGTTGTGTGCCACGTGAACATAGGCCATCAACAAGTTGTTATCCCCAATGCAGGTCATCTCCCCCCCTTGAGTCGCTCGGTTGATGGTCACATATTCCCGAATACGGTTATCATTGCCGATAGAGACCCCACTGATCGCCCCTTCATACTTAAGATCTTGGGGTTCTAGACCAATGGCTGCCCCTGGAAAAATATGATTGCGCTCACCAATGTTCGTTGCCCCATCAATCACCACATGGGCTTCAATGGTGGTATCTCGCCCGATGGTGACCTGTTCGCCAATCACGGCATAGGCACCCACACGAACGCTCGGGTGAAGTTGGGCCTGGGGATGAATGACAGCAGTTGGATGAATCATGTCTCGAGTTATCGGTTGGCGAGCGGAAACTGCCGCCTCAAAGGGTTAGCGGTCCTCCCTGGAGTACGCCGAGTCAAGGGCGGGCTAAGCGACGAGGGCGGGAGTCTTGGGCCGGAGCCGAGTTATTCCACCATCAACGAGAACATCAATTCCCCTTCACTGGCCAACTGGCCCTCAACTTCGGCACGACCGTACATTTTTCCAAAACGGCGGCGTTTCGTCCAGAGCAGTTCTACCGTCATGACCAGTTGATCTCCAGGAACCACGGGCCGACGAAAACGAACATTATCAATTCCGGCGAACGTAAATAGGCCGTCTTCCATTTCGTGCATTTGGGTGAGAACAACGCCACCTACCTGAGCCATGGCCTCGACAATTAAAACTCCCGGCATAATCGGTTTTCCGGGGAAATGTCCTTGAAAATGGGGTTCATTGACTGTGACATTTTTGATGCCCACTGCCCGTTTTTGGGGTACATATTCAATAATCCGATCCACCAAAGCAAAGGGGTAACGATGGGGCAATAGACGGTGAATCTCACTCACACTCAGCATAGTCGCTGGGGGTGAGACCGGCTTGGTTTCTGGATGTTGGGCATTGTTGGTGTTGGCGTCAATAAGTGTGGACATAATTGGCTTCAAGTACTGCGGCTAACGAGATCTGGAGCGGTGTGGCCTGCGGCTTGCTCTGGGGATCCTCTAAAAATGGCTTAGGCATACCCACGCGATCGCAGGCATTGAGCTAAGCGAACATGCAGGCGATGGCTCGCTTTATAAGCAAGAATGTGAGCCACTGGAATCGGACCGAGCAAGCTCAAATCTCCTACTAAGTCTAAGATTTTATGACGCACTGGTTCATTTGCAAATCGCAGGGGGGGATTGAGCCAATGTTCACCGTCACAAACGAGAGCATTGTCTAAAGAGCCACCCCGAATGAGTCCCCGGCTTCGTAAAGATTCTACCTCATGGGCTAGTCCAAAGGTACGAGCGGGGGCAATCTCTTGATCAAAGTCTTCCCGTTGGGGGGTCCAGGTTTGCCATTGTTGGCCGATGGCAGGGGCGCTAAAGTCAATACCGTAACTAAATTGCAGATGGGGCGCTGGGATAGCAGCGACAAAGGCATCTCCCTCATAAATCCAGATGGGTTCCGGCAGAGGTGCCGGTCCTGAGTCAGGAGAGACTCTCTCGCTAACCCCCGCCTCGTCAATGGCCTCAACCCAGTCCCGGGCCGACCCGTCAAGTAAGGGCACTTCCGGCCCATCTAGCTCAATCAGCACATCCGTCAGGCCCCGAGCGCCTAGGGCCGCCAGGAGATGTTCTACGGTTTGGGCGCAGACCTCCCCTTGCACCACTTGGGTACAGAGGGCGCTCGGCTGAACCCGGTCTGGGGATAGATGCAGGGGAGGAGTCCCCGGTAAATCCTGCCGTTGCAGACGGCGACCGTGACCCGGTGGGGCAGGGTGGAGAGACACTTGGGTGGTCTGGCCGGAATGGAGGCCCACTCCGGTGCGGGAGAGCGATCGCAATAAGGTTCGTCCCCCCTGAGTCAGGTCACAGGGGGAGGGGAGAGGAGGGAGGGGAGACACAGACATGAATAGGCACAGGCTAGAGAACTAGAACCGCTGACCAATCCCGAAGTGGAAGCGGTTTTCTCCCTCGTCGTTGAGGGCAAAGTCAACCCGGATGGGTCCTAGGGGAGATTGAATCCGCAGTCCTAAGCCATAGCCAAAGCCCGTTCCCGGTTTATCCCGGACACCAGCGGGGTTCCCGGGGACATCACTGGCGGTTCCTAAATCAGTCCCCACATCCAGGAATGCCACTCCTCCAATGATGGAAACGATGGGGAAGCGATATTCGGCGGTGGCTTGCAGGAAGGAACGGCCGGCTCCTAAGGCTCCCTCAGCATAGCCTCGTACCGAGTTGACACCACCGAGGACAAAGGCTTCATAGGGGGGCATATCGCCAATGATGGTGCCTCCCTGTACGTTGAAGGCTAGGGATTGGGAGCCTTCAATGTCGAGGATATTCACCGGGACATAGTAGCTATAGCTGCCTCGCAGGCGGTTAAAGAAGACATTGTCGTCAAACGGCAGTACTTGTTCAGTACTGAAGCTGACCCGATCGCCCCGAGTGGGGTCGAGCTGGTTATTACGGCGATCGCGGGCTAACCCAAGACGCACACTGGCCATGAAGTCGGTGCCGCTTTCATTCGCTGAGAGGAGGTTCCCTTCGGCATCGCGAGGGGTGCGATCGCCATCGGAATCACGAATGGTCACTTCCTGCACCTGTAGTCCCAGGGAGGCAGTCCACGCTTGACGGTTATCAAATACATCCCGAGTCAGGGGACGGGTGAAGGTCAACGCTCCTCCAATCCGGTCAATTCGGGGGCGATCCCCATTTTCCAAATTGACCTCTGGCTGGTTGGGGCCACTGTCATAGACCAAGGAAATGGACCGACGGCGGAAGAGATTAACGTTATAGGCCGTGCGGAAGGGGTCGCCACCAATCCAAGGGTCGGTGAAGTTAACATCAAAAAACAAACCCCGCGTTCCCAGTTGCACTTCTGCCCCCAGCACTTGGTTGTTACCGCCAAAGTTTTGTTCTTGATAACTAGCGGTTCCGAAGAAGCCCCCCACAGAACTAAAGCCCCCACCGGCGGCTACAGAGCCAAAACTCCCTTCAATGGCATTGAGCACAATCACGGCTTTGCGGGGGTCACTGCCGGGTTCTACAGAGAGATTAATGTCTTCAAAGAGCCCTAACCCGAAGACACGCTGTAAATCCTGTTGAATGCGATCGCGATTAAAAACATCTCCCGGTTGAGTTTGCATCTCCCGAGTCACGATAAAGGGCCGAGTCCGTCCTCGGATGGGTTGTCCTTCTTCATCCACCAGCTGACCATCCTCACTGAGGAAGCGCAGTTCAATACCCTCAATTTCCCCTTCAGCCACATCGAGCGTCACCACCCCATCCGGGGAGACTGGGGGAGGACTCACGGGACCCGTTTCTGGCAAGGGGGGTGGGTCAATCACCTGAGCTAGTACGTAGCCGTTGGTCTGATACCAACGATTGATGGCTTCTACCCCGTCTTGGAAGTCCCGCAGATTGAGAATTTGACCATACTGATCGCCGAAAATCTCATCCACTCGCTCTTGAGTTAGGACTTGATTATTTTGCACCGCTACTTGGTTCAGGGTGGGGTTAGGCAAGACTTCAAAAATAATCCGTACCCCCAAGGGCGTTTCTTCAGCTTGGGGTTCCACCCGGCCAAAGAAGCCCGTCGCGTAGATGGCGTTGACATCTTCCTGGAGTTGACGGCTAGTGGTCGTGCGTCCCGGCTGGGTCTGAATGCTGTCATAGACTTCATTTTGCAGCTCTAACCGCAGGGGTTGACCATCAATTTTCCGCACCAGGACTTCTGAAACCAAGACCTGAGGTTGTGGAGTTTCCGCTTGGGCCAAGGTTTGGGGACGGTTTGAGTCCAGTTGGGAGCTCAGTTCAGGTGGGGAGATGTCTAGGCTGACATCGTTGGGTTGCTCTAGATCTAACCTTGGCTCAGGCCCACCCGTCTCTTGGGCGAGCTGCTCTGGCCCTGTTTGGGAGAACTGCCAGAGAGAAGATTCCTCCATTTGGGGATACTCCACCCGAGGAGGCTCCATCTGGGGCGGCTCCTGACTGGCTTGGGCTTCTAATTGCTCCGATACTGATGGCTCCGATACTGAGGTATCGAGGTCTAGCTGTACCTCTGAGTTCCTCTGGGATGACTCTTGGGGCAAGTCTGATGTGAGTGTCGCCAAGGGCGAAGACTCCACCTCCAGAGATTTTTGTAAGGTTTTGTTCTCCATGGCCTGACCTGCATCGCCGAAGAGAACGGCGATCGCCATGGACAATAGGGTCACGGACGACCATTTTGAATTATCTACAGTCACGTTTCAACCTCCACACACCAAATAACGCATCATTTAACCATTGCCATCGTCTGATAGCTCGTTCCGGCATCATGACGGGTTAAACCCGCTCCAGGATACGCGCTAAAACCTGTTCGTAAGCCTCTTCAACATTACCGAGATCCTGTCGGAAACGGTCTTTATCGAGGATACGTCGCTCCCTATCCTCGTCCAGGCGATCCCAAAGGCGGCAGGTATCTGGGCTAATTTCGTCTGCTAGTACAATACTGCCATCGGCCAGTTTCCCAAATTCCAGCTTAAAATCAACCAGGGTAATGTCACAGCGATCGAAGACCATTTGTAAATGACCGTTGATGGTCAGGGCCATCTGCCGCAGTTGCTCCACCTCCTCCGCTGTTGCTACGTTCAGTAAGCGTAGGCGATCGCCCGTCAGGAGTGGATCTCCCAGGTCATCGTTTTTATAGAAAAACTCCACTAGGGGGGGACGGATGGGAGTGCCCAGGGCCAAGCCAGTTTGCCGGCACAGACTCCCCGCTGCCAGGTTGCGTACCACCACTTCTAAGGGGATAATCTCCACGGCCTTGACGCGCATTTGGCGGGGGCTGGGGCTATCAATCCAATGGGTGGGAACTCCCAACGCTTCGAGTTGTTCAAACAGGCGGGTCGAGATTGTACAGTTAATCTCTCCTTTGCGGGGGATTTGGCCGCGTTTCGCCGCATTGAAGGCTGTTGCGTCATCCTTAAATTCAGAAAGAAGAACCGTTGGATCATCGGTACTGTAGAGAATTTTGGCTTTACCTTCGTAAAGTTGGCGCGATTGGGACATTCAATTCACCTGTAGCTGAACGGGGGGTTGACAAGCTGCGAACACGCGACTGTTCTTTAGGGTCGATCACGCTGACAAGCCAGCTAGCCCGGCCACGCCAGTTTATAAACTGGACTTAGACTGGGATAGGGGTGATCGAGACGGTCGGCTCTGGCTTTTGATTCTACACCGTCGGCTTATTTTGGTACGTCATCTTTAGCCGAGCCTACGGGCAACTCAACGAGAAACTCGCTCCCTCCGGTCCAGGGGCTGTCTTCAGGTTGGCACTCCTGAGACACAATGCGAATCTTGCCACCGTGGGTTTGTAGAATTTGGTAGCAAATGGACAGGCCCAACCCTGTCCCTGTTCCGACGGGTTTCGTGGTAAAGAAGGGATCGAAGATTTTTTCCTGTAGTTCGGGCCGAATCCCCCGTCCGTTATCGTGAATGGCCACCAAAATGCGATCGCCCTTCAGGACGCTTGTGCGGATGGTGATGCGCGGTCGGGAGTTGTAGCTATCATCCCCGAGTCCTGGATCGAGCACCGCATCAATGGCATTACAGAGCAAATTCATCCAAACCTGATTCAGTTGGGCTGGATAACAATAAATTTTCGGCAGAGGTTGATAGTCTTTGACCACTTCAATGCGTCCTTGAATTCGGTGATTGAGAATGGCTAAAGCACTCTCAATTCCCTCTTGGACATAAGCCTGTTTAAACTGAGATTCATCCAGGCGAGAAAAATTACGTAGGGACAGAACCAATTTTAAAATGCGTTCAGCACCGAGTTTCATCGAATCTACCACTTTGGGCAAATCCACCGTGATGAAATCTAAATCTACCGCCTCAATTTCTGCCGCCACCCGAGGCGGTGTGTTAGGAATTTCTTCTTGATAGAGTTTAAAGAGTCCAAGTAAATCTCGGACGTAGTTATCTGTATAGGCTAGGTTGCCATAAATGAAGTTGATGGGGTTATTAATTTCATGGGCCATGCCCGCTACCATTTGCCCAAGGGCATACATTTTTTCCGATTGAATTAATTGACTTTCAGCCCGTTGTCGTTCCCGTAAGGCTTCTTCAAGCTCCTGGGTTTTTTCCAAGAGGCGGGCTTCACTACGTTGCAGAGCTTCTTCTGAACGTTTGCGATCGCTAACATCAATCCCAACTACCACGGTCGCTCGTCCTTGGTCATATTTCTGGGCAGCGGTAATGTAATAGCAGGGAGTTCCTCGGACATTGGCCTCAACCAGTTGCGAGTGATAGTCCACATCTCCCTGGAGAAAGTCACGAACAAAGGCGACAAATTCTGGACTATTTTTAAGAAATCCCAATTCTTTGCCCACAAAAGCATCAGGGGGCATATTGTAGCTCGCGGCTAAATGCCGATTAACCCCGAGATATCGTCCATCCTGACTAATCCAAGACACCAAGCCCGGAACAGCATCCAGAACCGCCCGTAATTGGTCTTTGGCCCGTTGGACCTCTCGGGCCACCGAGGCCCGTTCTGAGAGGTAGCGAAACAGAGTACAGGTATAAGCGGTGTCATCAGCAACGAGATAGGTAGCGGTGACTTCGACTTCAATCACCGTTTGGTCACGGCTGCGATAGCGAGCTTCCTGTTCTAACACTCCCTGTTGTTGCAGGGTTTGCCAATAGCGGGGCCAGGTCTCTAGGGTTAAGTTTTGGTCAATCTGCCAAAGCTGAGTCTTTAACAGTTCAGGGCGATCGCATCCTAACAAACGACAGGCCGCATCATTGGCATAGAAAATCCTGGCCTCAATATCCGTGAGTAACACAGCATCAGCCATGCCATCTAATGAAACTTGAGCCAGTTGTCCAAGGCTTGGGAACGATCCGGGATTGGGGGAGTTAACACTCATGGTTACCTCCCCTCACTTAGATGGGGAATGACCAAATCAAGAATCCTGCTGATGCAGGTTGGGGACAGAAACACGTGAGTCACAGAGAAGAGATTTAAGGCTAAAGTGTCAGTCTAGCAAGGGTAAGAGCAGGGTGACAAAGTAATAGACCAACGGCGCGGTAAAAATATAACTATCGGTGCGATCGAGGATACCGCCATGGCCAGGAATCAGTTGCCCAGAATCTTTAACGCCAGCATCCCGTTTCATCATCGATTCCGTGAGGTCACCCATGAGGCTGCTTAAGCCAATTATTAAGCCAATTGCGGCTCCCGTCCAGATCCAATAGTGCCAACTTAACAGGTGCGCCCCCACCATGCCCACAGCCGTACTGCCAAAAATGCCAAAGACCGCTCCTTCGACGGTTTTCTTGGGGCTGACAGCCGACAGACGGGTGCGACCAAAGGTTTTGCCAAAAAAATAAGCGCCAATATCTGCGGCCCAGATACAGAGGAAGGCTAAAACCGTGACACAAAATCCTTGAGAGATCCAGGGAGCTGTCGCTGAAGTCCAAGGGCCGAGATCCCAATCCCAGCCTAGCCAGCCCGGCGTCCCACTGGCCACGGTGACCCCATCTCCCCTAACGGGAGAACCCATGGAGAGGGTTGTGACCCCATCCAATTCTAAGCGGATACGAATCCAATAGCTCGGCAATAGCCCGCCATAGAACAGGCCTAGGATCGAGGTAGAAATATCCGCAATCGAGGCGAGCTTGGGCTGAAAGAGTAGATAGGCGCAAATCATGGCCCCGAGGAGGGGAAATAAGACATTGACCAACTCTGGGGCGATCGCCGCTGTCAGCAGCAACACTTGTGAGAGGACAAAGGTTGTTTTGGCCGCCGGAATTAGACCCTTGGCGCGGACAAGCTCGAAGTATTCCCGTTGGCCTAAGAAGGCAATCACGGCAAAGAATAAGACAAACGACCATCCGCCGAGAAGGGTGGTAACTAATGCCACAATAATGGCAACAATGCCACTGACAAGCCGAGACCAAGACATAATGTTAAAATCGTATTTGAACTAGAGTGTTGAACGGCAAAGCTTTAAAACACCGGCCAACGCCAATACCGAGATTGGGTCCTTGAAACATACTGTTGTTTCGATTCGCTCTGTTTCATTATCCCAGGCTTAACCGTATCTTAAGCCCCCAGCATGGCTAAAATTCTCTCAGCGAACCCCATATCGAAGACAGGACGGCTATCCCCGGATTTTCTCACCACTGAGAATGAAAATAGGACTCACGGCTGCCAGAACTTGATGTGTCCCCCGTGTTTCGAGGCGGTTCACGGCGGACTGGACGACCTCGATGTGACGGGCAGGTAACTCAGCAAAGGTCTGGGAAATCTGATAGAGACTCTCAAGATTCCCGGCTGTCGCCACCACTCGCCCCCCTGGCCGGAGAACCTGCCAAACCGCGTGTAAAATTTCAGTCACAGCTCGCCCCCCCTCAATACAGGCATGAGTGGGCGAGGGGGAGAGATTCTGGAGACAGTCGGGGGCCCTTCCTTCCACCACTTGGACATTCTCAACCCCAAAGCGATCGCAGTTGCGGCGAATCAGCTGGGCCACCTCTTCATCTCGCTCAATGGCCATGATTTGGCCCTGGGGACAGAGTAAACCACTCTCGACAGCAATGGTTCCTGTCCCGGCGCCAATATCCCAAAGAACAGCATCGTGGGTTAGGCGCAGTTGTGAGAGCAAGATCAGACGCACTTCCCGTTTACTCAGGGGGATGCCGGGAAGACGCTCGAATAACTCATCGGCAATTCCAGGGGTGACGTAGGGCCACAAGGGCGTAGATTTGGGGGACATGATGACGTGGGAAAGGGTGAACAGACGAAAGATAATCGCAAAACGTAGGCAGAATCGTTAGGTCAACCTTCTCAAAAGGGGCCGTTCCGTGCCGCTTTTTGGATCGGGTTTACCATCGGCCTAAATCTCAAGTTAAACTACCAAAGCGACTCTTGTAGCCACAAGGGTCGGATCTTGTCCAATACGCTTACGCGATCTTCGTCAATATGCTCAGAGCTGGAATTGTCGGACTTCCCAACGTGGGAAAATCGACGTTGTTTAATGCCCTGGTTGCCAATGCCAAAGCCCAAGCAGCCAATTTCCCCTTTTGTACCATTGAACCCAATGTAGGGGTAGTGGCGGTTCCCGATGAGCGTCTGGGCAAGTTGGCAACGCTGTCGCAGTCTGAGCAAATTGTCCCGACTCGCATGGAGTTTGTCGATATTGCGGGTTTGGTAGCCGGAGCCAGTCAAGGGGAAGGCCTGGGCAATCAGTTTTTGGCCAATATCCGGGAAGTGGATGCGATTGTCCATGTGGTGCGTTGTTTTGAGAATGACGATATTATCCATGTCTCCGGCTCCATTGACCCAGTGCGTGATATCGAAGTGATTAACCTGGAGTTGGGCTTAGCGGATTTATCGCAACTGGAACGCCGTATGGATCGTACCCGCAAACAGGCTCGCAAGGATAAGGAGGCGGCGTTTGAGTTGACGGTGCTAGAAAAGCTGGCTCAGGCCCTCAATGGGGGCCAATCGGCTCGCAGTGTCTCGTTGACGGAGGAGGAAGAGGCGGCGATTCAGGCCCTCAATCTCCTCACCCGCAAGCCGATTATTTATGCGACGAATGTCTCGGAAGAGGATTTGGCGGAGGGGAACTCCTGGGTGGAACAAGTCCGGGAGGTGGCTACGGCTGAACAGGCCCAGGTGGTGGTGGTGTCGGCTCAGGTTGAGGCTGAGTTGATTGAACTTCCTGAGGAAGAACGTCAAGATTTCTTGGAGTCTCTAGGGGTGAAGGAGGGCGGTCTCCAGTCCCTGATTCGTGCTAGCTATGAGTTGTTGGGCCTGCGCACCTATCTCACCACAGGTCCCCAGGAAACTCGGGCCTGGACAATTCGGGCCGGGATGACGGCTCCCCAAGCGGCGGGGGTTATTCATACGGACTTTGAACGGGGTTTTATTCGCGCTGAGACGATTGGCTGTGAGGAGTTATTGGCGTTGGGTTCGATGACGGCGGCTAAGGAAGCGGGCAAAATCCGCAGTGAGGGGAAGGAGTATGTGGTTCAGGAGGGAGATGTGTTGTTGTTCCGGTTTAATGTTTAGGGAACAGGGAACAGGGAACAGAAGGCAAGAGGCAAGAGGCAAGAGGCAAGAGGGGGACTCTGTTGTAGCGGAGTGGGTGCGCCCTCTTTTGACTCTGTGCGCTGGTGGAAAATCCTATCTCTGGGGGGATGTGATGTGGGCTGAATTTGGCTTTAATGGGGGTGATGTTATGGAGAACCTGGATTTCATGGATTTACTGATCACCTGGCTCATTATGTCCGCTAGCTTTTTTATTCTCTCTAAACTGCCCCTGGGGGTTGAGGTGGATAGCCTGGGGACGGCCCTGATCTCGGCAGCCGTGTTTGGGGTCCTTAATGCCGTTCTTCAGCCGATTTTTTTGGTGTTAGGATTTCCGGTTGTGGTGATTACGCTGGGGTTGTTTATGATCGTGATCAATGCGATCATTTTTGGCTTGGCGGCCTGGCTCGTGCGTGGCTTCTACTTGCGTTGGGGCATTTGGAGTGCATTACTCGGGTCAATTGCATTGGGGCTGATTAACTCGATTTTAACTCATCTTTTAAGTGCATAAGACTTGAGCACATCCTGAGGTTTTGAGGTCTAGGGGGCTGGGGGCTGTTGGGACGGCTGTGGCCAGGAAAAGATGCTATGGTAAAACAAGATAGAAAATCTGTTTGTAACCTGTTTTAAAATTCCAGAATTATGGAGACGTCAGTTGACTGTGCAACGGCTTGTGTTAATGGCTGTGTTTTGGGGGAAGACTGTCCCAATCGTGACTATGCAGCATCCGCCAGCCAATTTATTGATTCAACGTCCTTAGATAAGATGCACGATATCGCGGAAGCGGCTCGTAAACGTAAACTCAGTGAGCCTCCGACGTGGGTGATTCCTGATTTTCTCGATTCCAATTCCTAGGTGCGCCAGGTGATGAAGGCAAGACTCCAGTTTAGTGATCCATCTCAATGAGTGGACTTGGCTACGTGGCTTCTCAACGGTGGGTTAGGGTTTCTTAACCTTGACTTAAAGTTAGGATGAGAGCGTGGGAGGGTCATTCATGGGTTTTCCTTGCCTTTTGTTGGCTTAGTCACAGTCTTGACCTGATAGGTTGACTAGGATGATTTAAGGTACTGCCGACAGTATCTGATGTGTGTTTAATCGTGGCTTAAAATCGAGTGTTTATGGAAGCGGATAGTCAATCGGCGCGTTCAGAACAGCCTCCGGGAACGGGACTCGCTCAATGGGTGGGAACGTTAATTGCCCTGTTGACCCTGACGTTGCCGTTGTTTGTGATTTTCGTCTATTCGGCGAGAACGGTCAATCTACCCCCCTCAGAGCGGTTCGATGGGGGCGATCGCGTTGGGGAGTTGGTAAACCTGAGGCTGGTGCGACGGCGCTGAGACAGTTTGGCGCTAGAATGATTGGGTTTGACAGCGGAACGTTGCTGCTGTCTAATGTGCCACGGTGGGGGTCCCATCGTGGAAAACTTGTCAAGTCAGTCAGTTTAGGAGCTTACCTGTGGATTTATCGCGTATTCCCGCTCAACCCAAACCCGGTCTGGTCAATGTTTTGGTTGAAATTGTCGGTGGAAGCAAGAACAAGTATGAGTTTGATAAGGACTTGGGCTGTTTTGCCCTCGATCGCGTCTTGTTCTCCTCGGTTCATTATCCCTTTGATTATGGCTTTATCCCCAATACCCTCGCTGATGATGGCGATCCCCTCGATGGGATGGTGATGATGGATGAACCGACATTCCCCGGCTGTGTGATTACGGCTCGTCCTCTGGGAATGTTAGAAATGATTGATGGGGGCGATCGCGATGAAAAACTCCTCTGCGTTCCTGCTGAAGATCCTCGCTATGCGGAGTATACCTCCCTGGACAATGTGGAGAAACATCGCCTCGATGAGATTGCTGAATTCTTCCGCACCTACAAGAACTTAGAGAAGAAAGAGACGGAAATTCTGGGCTGGAAGGATTTAGATGCCGTCATGCCTCTCATCGAGAAATGCGTGAAGGCTTACGGTTAAAATGAAACTGGCGTGGGGACTTGACGCCATACACGAAGGGTCCGAGTCCTCACTCCCTCAGTCTGTCTACCGCCTTAGCCAAAGTCACCATGATGCAGCGATCGCTCCTGTACGCCAAACTCCATAATTGCACCCTGACGGGCTCGAATCTTGATTATATGGGGAGCATTAGCATTGATCGCGCCCTCCTTGATGAAGTGGGGATTGTTCCCTATGAACAGGTGCAGATTGTTAATGTCAACAATGGTGAACGGTTGATGAGTTACGTCATCTGCGCTCCACCCCAGTCTGGTTTGATTGAACTCAACGGTGCGGCGGCCCGTTTAGGGATGAAGGGCGATCGCCTAATTATTATGGCCTACGCTCAATTCTCGGCGGAAGACTTGAAAAATCATCAGCCTAAAGTTGTCATTCTCGGCCAAGGAAACCAGATTGAGGCGGTTCATCATTATCCTCACCCCTTAGCCACGATTGAACACCAGACAGCTGAGGCGCAATTGGTGTAAGCAGCCCTCATGCAGATTTCAGAGCTAGGGGAACGGGAGCTGTTGAAACGATTACAGCAGTTTGGTCCCCCGGGTATTATCGGCGATGATGGGGCGGTTCTGGCGGTTCCACCCTCTCAGTCTCTGGTGGTGACGACGGATACTCTCGTCAATGGGGTTCACTTCAGTCCCCAAACCACCTCAGCGGAAGATGTCGGCTGGCGAGCGGTGGCGGCCAATCTTTCGGATTTGGCGGCCATGGGGGCCAGTCCCCTGGGAATTACCGTTGCACTGGCTCTTCCACCGGAGACGGAGTTGGCCTGGTTAGATGGGTTATATCAAGGAATAGCCGCCTGTCTCAACCCCTTTGCTACGCCTCTGGTGGGGGGTGATCTCTGTCGGGCCTCGGAGATTAGTCTCAGTATTACCGCCTTCGGTTGCGTCACCTCTGGAATCTATCGTCGTCAGGCTCGGGTGGGGGATGCGATCGTGGTGAGTGGGGTCCATGGTGCATCGAGGGCAGGGTTGGAATTGCTGCTCAATGACCAGCAATGGCACGATTTAGACCCACAAATTCGTGAAAACTTCATTTCTGCCCATCAGCGCCCTCGACCCCGTTTAGACCTGTTAGAGCCGCTGCAACGCCTAAAAATTGAGCGCATCGCGGGGATGGATAGTTCGGATGGTTTGGGGGATGCGGTGATTCAACTGGCCCATGAAAGTGGGGTAAAAGCGAAACTTTGGGGCGATCGCCTCCCCAGTCCTCCCGGCTTATCGGCGATGGTTCCCCCAGAGTTAGCTCAAGATTGGGTGTTATGGGGCGGAGAAGATTTTGAGTTGGTGTTATGTTTAGCCCCTGAAGATGCACAACGCTTGCTTGAGGAAGTCTCAGGGTTATCGATTATTGGTGAAATGGTGGCGGGAGTTGGGGTAGAATTACAATTGCGCGATCGCATCGAAATCCTAGCAATACAATCAGGTTTCCGCCATTTTTGACGGGGAATTGGTATGATTATTCCTGGTTTAAGGAAAAGGTCAGGGTTCCAACTGCATAATTCCTCCAAAAAAACAGTAATATTTGATACAAGAACTTAAATTGCAGATTCGCTATAGTGTAGCGTAAATAGCCGTCAGTATCTTTGTAACGTGAGAAGCCGCGATCGCCCTTTGGAGCTGAGAGTGCCTTAATCACGCCTTAGTCGCAAAGGATACTCGCAACGAGTCAGAAAACGAGCATCAAAAGGCTTCCCGTGAGGCATTGTTTGTTGTTGCTAAGCTAGTCTACAAGACCGGGCTAAACCTTGGGAGAATTCCTGATTTGAGTTCATGCCCTATTTGAGGTGAAGGCAAAAACAATGATGACGATCACAGTCATATGATGAGCGGAAATTCTAAGTTTGTTAGTCTAGACGAGAAAGCTCCTCAAGATTGGAGCGAACTACAACAACAAATGCAGCAGTGGAAACGGAAACAGGCTATCAGTGCAGCCCTTGTTAACATCAGTGGTCGACAGCGGATGTTATCACAGCGAATTGCGATGCTATCCTTGCGCTGGAGCTGTAGCCAAGATGTCCAGGAACGGGCCAACTTTCGCCAAAGTATTGCCGAACTCGTAGATTTAATGGAACTCTCCCATCAAGGCTTATTAACGGGAAATGCTGAACTTAATTTGCCGGGAAATCCTTCAGAAGCGGTGCAGGCGATGTATTTTGAACCCCCTTGGGAGATTGACCGTCAGGTTCGTGACTATTTGGCACAACTGCGAGAGTTACTGGCAACTGACGATACTGAAGTTACCCCAGAGCAAGAGAATCTACAAGCCATTTTAGAGGCAGCGTCAACCCACTTATTGCCCGCCTTAGATGCCGTGGTGAGTCAATATCAACGGGAAAGTGAAGCGGAACAAGCGGCCATTAACCGAAGTCAGATTCGACTCTATAATCAAAGTTGCCAAGCCGCAGAACAGGCCCAAAAACAAGCCCAAGAACTTGAAGCTGCATTAAAGGAACTCCATGAAATTCAGTCTAAGTTGCTGCAAACGGAAAAAATGTCGAGTTTAGGGCAGCTGGTCGCTGGAGTTGCTCATGAGATTAATAATCCGATTAGCTTTATATCAGGTAATATCACTCATGCCTCTGCCTATGTTTCGGACTTATTGGAGTTATTACGTCTCTACCAACAAACCTATCCTCAGCCAACGGACGCCATTCAACGCCTAGCAGACACTATTGATTTAGAGTTTGTGCAAGGGGATATCGTTAAACTCTTAGCGTCGATGAAAACCGGGAGCGATCGCATTCGCCAAATTGTCACCTCCCTGAAAACCTTTGCCCGGATGGATGAAGCAGATTATAAACAAGTTGATATCCACGAAGGCATTGAAAGTTCCCTGTTGATTTTGCAACATCGGTTTCACGGAACGGCAAAGCGTCCCCGCATCCAGATTAAGCGAGAGTATGGGGAACTCCCAGGGGTTGACTGTTACGCCGGACAACTGAATCAAGTCTTTCTCAATATCCTCAATAATGCCCTGGATGCCCTTGACGAGGGCGATCGCCGCCGTACTCCTGAGGAGATGCACAGCGACCCCAGTTCCATTACCATTAAGACTGACCTTGTGGCGGGAACCTGGGTGCGAATCGCCATCCAAGACAATGGGATTGGTATTCCCGAAAGCCACCGTTCGCGAATCTTCGATCCCTTTTTCACCACGAAACCGGTTGGCCAAGGAACCGGACTGGGAATGTCCGTCAGCTATCAGATTGTTACCGAACTCCATGGGGGGAAACTTGAGTGCATCTCCCAACTTGGAAAAGGGACAGAATTTATCATTGAGATTCCCCTGGCGGCCATGGCCAGTCCCCAGTCGTCCCCTATAGCCCGGGTTCTCTGAAGGCAAAGGATCAACTTTGGCGCCGGGATTTGATACCGTAGAGAGACATCACCGGTCCTGCCAAATTGCGGTGGGCGGGACGCAACAGCAGGTTTTACTAGAGACTATGGCAACGCAAACCTATCCCATCGAGATTAAACCCGTATCAGAATCCCGACTTCGGGGACTGGATATCAATAATGTTCCCTTCGGTCGCCTGTTTAGTGACCATATGTTGGTGGCAACCTATGATGAGGGAAGCTGGAACCCGGCGACGATTCTGCCCTATGGCAAGTTGGAGATGTCCCCATCCATTTCCGCCCTGCATTATGGACAAGCGGTGTTTGAGGGGATGAAGGCTTATAAGGGCCCGGCGGGAGAAGCGTTGCTGTTTCGCCCCCAAGCTAACTTTGAGCGCATTAACCGTTCAGCGGCGCGACTTTGTATGCCCCCCATCCCCGAGGAGATTTTCCTGGATGGCCTGCGGGAGTTAGTTCGTCTCGATGCTAATTGGATTCCCACTCGCCCGGGAAGTGCCCTCTATATTCGCCCCATCTATTTCGCCACGGATGAGTCGATTGGTTTGCGTCCCTCTCAAGAGTACATCCTGGCGATTATTTGTTGTCCGGTGGGGGCCTATTATGCTGAACCGGTGAAACTAACGGTGACGCGGGAGTATGTGCGGGCTTTTCCGGGGGGAACTGGGGCCGCCAAGGCGGCGGGGAACTATGCGGCGAGTCTATTGGCCGATCGCCTGGCGAAGCAACAGGGCTATGATAATGTCTTGTGGCTCGATGGGGTGGATCAAACCTATATTGAAGAGTGCGGCACGATGAATGTCTTTTTTGTCATCGATGGGGTGGTGATTACTCCGCCGCTGGGGGGGACGATTTTACCGGGGATTACCCGCGATAGCATTATTACCCTGCTGAAAGAACAGGGCCGCCCTGTGGAGGAACGGCGAATTGCCTTAACGGAGATTTTGGCGGCCCATAAGCAAGGGCGCTTACAGGAAGCCTTTGGGGCGGGAACGGCGGCTACCATTGCCCAGATTGAAACCATCGCCATTGATGGGGTGGAGTTAAATCTGGAGGTGACGGGAGAAGGGCAATATGGGGCCCGACTGTTGAAACATCTCGATGAGATTAAGACGGGGAAACGGGAGGATCATCACGGTTGGATGATGGAAGTTTAGGAGCATGATGAGAGATAAATCCCGTGACAATTGGTTTTCTCGGCTGCTGGATCTGCCGGTTGGGGTTGTTGCGGGGGCGTTGTATCCCCTCAGGGCGATCGCGATCCTGGCCCGGAACAGCAAACTTTGGGGCTATATTGCCTTTCCAATCTTCTTAAATGTCATCATTGGGGTGGGACTTTATATTGGCTTGTTGCGCCCGGGATTGGGGGAAATTCAAGGGATTACGGTGGCGTTGGACGCCCGAATTACCGCTTGGGTGGCAAATTTGCCTCAATGGTTGGCTTGGCTGAGTTGGTTTGGGGACTTGTTGGGGGGCCTGTTGCAGGGCATCCTGGTGGTGGTGTTGTTCCTGGCGACGGGGTTGTTGTTGGTGCAGTTTGGTGCGATTCTCGGTTCTCCTTGGTATGGCCAGTTATCGGAGGAGTTGGAGAAGCTGAAGACGGGAAAAGTCACCACCTATGAACAGGGATTTTGGGTGATTTTTAAGGATATTTGGCGCGCCTTAGCCTTTGAGGTGAAGAAAATTATCTTGGCTGTGGGGTTGGGGATCGTTTTGTTTCTGGCCCATTGGATTCCCGGTTTAGGGACGTTGGTGGCGGGGATAGGTGGGTTGGCGATCGCCGCTTTGATTGTCTGTCTGGATTTTCTGGATGCTCCCCTCGAACGCCGCCGCTTACGCTTTCGCGACAAGCTTAAGATTGCCTTAGGGGGACTTCCGGCGACGGCCACATTTAGCCTGGTGTCCTTGTTTTTGGTGAGTATTCCCTTTGTGAATCTCTTGGCGGTTCCTATTTGTGTGGCGGCGGGGACGCTCTTGTTCTGCGATCGCATCTATCCTAGACGTTTTGCGGATCAGGAGGCGGATACTCCTTCTGGAGAGGAGTTAGAACAGAATAGGCAATAGGCAATAGGGGAGAAGAAGGGAACAGGGAACAGGGAACGGAAGGCAATAGGCAATAGGCAATAGGCAATAGGGGAGAAGAAGGGAACAGGGAACAGGGAACAGGGAACAGGGAACGGAAGGCAATAGGCAATAGGCAATAGGCAATAGGGGGAACCACGGAGGCACTGAGAACACAGAGGGGGAGGAGGAGGAGGGGGGGGGAGGCTTTAAGGGTTGAGTTCTCGCTGACTCCAATGGCCGTTCTCCTGGCGTTGATAGAGGTAGCGGTTTTGGGGGTCACCTCGCAGTTTTAGCCAATCGACACGGATGGGTTCGAGGAGGAGGAGGGTGAATGTCTCTAGGGGGGTGTGGGGATTGGGGGGGGAGACTTGGAAGGCTTCTAGGGGAGCGCGATCGCCCCCAGGTTCGGGCCAGGCGAACCCGCAACGGGCGTTTTCGGAAATGGTTTGCCAGAGGTGCGATCGCAGCTGCTGCAACGCTTCATCCTCACCGGCCTCGCTAACCGCTTGTAAGTGTCCCCCTAGCCGGAACTGTTCCCGAGTTTTGGGGAAGTACCAACAGGCTTCGGCATGGTGATTCTCGCTCATCTCCTGAATCTTGGCACTGCGGCGATCGCTGATAATTTGTAGGCGATCGCCCTCCGCAAACCCCCGAAATACCACCGTTCGATTAGCAGGGGTTCCATCAGAACGAACGGTAGCCAGTTGCAAATAGCGGGCATAGATCAGACTGCGGTTGCGGTGTAATGCACCGGCGAGATGAGTTCTCCAAGGAGCCAAGTCCATACTTTACCGTAAATTTTGGTTAACTTTTTTGGCGAGATGTTCATCATAAACGGTTTTGCTCAATCAGTTCGCTAGAATGCCAACTATCAACCTGTTAACTTGCACGATGGGAACGGCAATGACCAGACTTTCCTTCAGGAACTTTCTGCGTACATCTCCCCATTTTTTAGCCGCTTGGGAGTGAGATAATCTCACCACCGGGCGGCTTTTTAGTTGGCACTCACGGATTGAGAGTGCTAATTTCAGAAACCACGTATCGGCAGTTGAGGTTGTTTAAACAACGAATTGACCGTGAGTTAAACAAGCCGTATTATGAGCTACACCTTTGATATCATCAACATTTTACCAGTCCTGAACTTCTTTGACCATCAGCAACAATTGGAGCAGACTCCCCATCGCAGTCTGGCTTATCTCGGAAGTTACGACTGCACCCTAGATGGCTTCATTCAATCGACGGAACTGGTCCATCACAAACCTGATTGGGATTGGGATGCGGTGGTGTCAGCAATGGTTGAGTTTTGGCTGAGTCAAGAGGAGCGAGTTCGGCATTGGAAAGAGGTATTTCAAGAGTCGAGTGATGGGGACTTAATTGTGGCCCGGGTGGCGAATGTGAAGTCCCTGCGGCGGGAGTTTGAAGCGATGTTGTAGAGGGGAGAAGCAAAAGGGGAACCACGGAGAATACGGAGAGATGGTAGATGGTAGGATGCGTCCCGGCATCAGTTAAGGTATTGATCTAGGCTGATCGATTCAAACTTGCCGGAACGCATCATTTGGGCTTGCCGGAATGCATCATTTGGGCAAGAGGCTGAAACCTCGGTTGGGGGAATCCGTCATAATTAGAGTAGGACGGTCTCAATCACTCATTCTCCCCATCACTATCCATGAAACTGCTTCCCCTCAGCTTAGGTGTTGCCCTCGGCCTCCTTTGGAGTTCCCCCAGCTTGGCTCAATCCCGCGATCAGGTGGTGCGCCTATGCTTGAACGGCTTGCTCCATACTGATATTAGCCATGATGGAACCCCCCGACTCAACTCTCGCCGTACCGTTGTCGATCAGGCCTCGGCCGCTGAGGCTTGCGAAGGGGTGCAAACTCGTATTGAGGCCCGGGAGATTCGTCGTTGTGTCTTGGGGGTGTTGTATACCAATACCGACTCCAGTGGGGGACCACGAGTGACCTCCCAACGCACTGAAATCGAAGCCAGTTCTGCGGCCAGGGCCTGTCGGCTTCCTCAACGAGAAGCCCCAGTGCAAATTCGCTATCGCTATCGTATCCCCTTTCCACGTCCCTATTAAGCCTATAAATTGAGGGTGAAAACCTCGGCAAAACATGGCAGACTAGGAAAAAGACAATGGGGTGGGCGATCGCCGTATGGTGAAGGTTCATACAACCGAAGAACTCATTGACATCCTCGCCGCTGAACATGAGGCTTGCCTGAGGGGAGAACGGCTTAATCTCTCGGCCAACCCCTATATCGGCAATATCGCTGTGGATAGCCTCCTTAAACCTGATGCCATGCAGCGGTTTTCTGCCTATCAGGATTTTAAATCAGCGATTCACAACTATCAGCAAGAACATGGGGTTTCCGGGATTATCTGGCGACAGTTGACCCTGAATGGACAAACCCTGCACTATCCTCAAGTTCATGAGCGGTTAATTGCCCTTGACCGTGATTTAGAAGTTCTCCGCCAAGCTAAACCCCAAATTCTTGAGTTTTGGCAACGAGTCACCCCGGGGATGGATTTATATCTAAGTGTGAATCAGGGGAAAGATTATGAACCCATCACTCTAGCGGATGTGTCGGCCCTGATTCCACGCACCGATTGGGCTAATATCTGGAAATGGCAAAATCAAACCTTTCTCGAAGTTGTCCTACAACTGGGATGGGGACAACCCCATGATGCCAACTATCGCCGGGGTTCCTTGAGTTCCGGGAGTGAGTACATTCATGGGGTTCCGGCTGGCTGTCAACCCATTGGCTAGGACTGTCCTTGCAAGAAGGGAGCCAGTTCTTGGTTTAATTGGCCAGATTTGACAAACTCGGCATAGGTATCGGCTTCAATCGCCAGAAGTTCATCCTTAAGGAGTTGACTGGCATAGTCTTTTAGGTCTGGATCTTCGTTCTGAAGGTGTTGGAGTTGGTGTTGTAACTGGTTGAGTTCTCCTTGAATCAGCGAGGTTTGATAGTTGTAAAACTCTGGGGGTACATCCGATCGCACCTGTTGCTGTTGGAGATGTTGCAAGACGCGCTCTAGGGCAGCACGACGCGCCACAACTTCCGTATACTCCTGTTTACGGGAGTTTTCATCCAGGAGGGAGAGATTCTGAAGCAGGGATTTGGTGGTTAAGCCTTGCACCAGAAGGGTAAATAATACAACCCCGAAAACAATGCCGATGACATCCTCCCGTTCCGGAAGCATCACGGGAACACTTAAAGCCAGGGCGATGGAGACGGAGCCTCGCAGGCCTCCCCACCACAACACCGTTAATTCTGGGAGTTTAATGTCGGATTTGGCAACCCAGTTACTGAAACCGCCGAGGCCGAAAATCCCGATCGCCCGAGTCAGGAGGAGGCCGCCAATGGCAATAGCAATGGGAACGAGGCTCTCTTGTAGGCTATCAAACTGGACGCGATCGCCAATCAGCAAGAAGACAATGGAGTTGACGAAAAAGGCGATAAATCCCCAAAATTCCGTCACTAGCAGCCTTGTGCGGGGATTCATGCCAATGCGAGACCCGAAGTTCCCTAAAATTACCCCCGTCGTCACCACCGCAATCACCCCGGAACCGCCGAGATTTTCAGTAATCACATAGGTTCCATAGGCAGCTACGAGAGTCAGAGACTGTTCCACTAAGGGTAAATCAAACCGTTGAGTGAGGTAGGAAATACCAAAGCCAATTGCACTTCCCACCCCAACCCCAACGCCGACAAATACAGAAAAGTTAGAAATTGTCGCTTGTAGGGAGAACTCCTGACTTCCCGTCGCTAACCCCACCAGAAGTCCAAAGGCGACAACGGCTACCCCATCGTTAAAGAGGCTTTCTCCTTCCATGAGGACGGTGAGTCGTTCGCCAACGCCCAATTCACGAAATAGGGCAATGACGGATACGGGATCTGTGGCTGAAAGACTGGCTCCTACCAGGAGACAGACGGGGAGGGGAATACTGGTGAAGGTGGCCAGCAGCCAGCCCATCCCAAAGATGGAAATCATAACCCCGACAATGGCAAACAGGGTGACGGGGATTAAGTCTTGTTTGAGATGCTTCCAATGGAGGTTCCAACCGGCTTCAAAGAGCAAGGGGGGTAGGAAAATCTCCAAAATGAGTTCCGGCGACAAATTCACCAAACGGACATCTTCAAAGGCGAGGAAGACCCCAACGATGACCAATAATAGGGTATAGGGGATCTGCCGCATCCAGCTCACGGTTCGCGATAGGGTGGCGACGGTAAGGGAGACGGAGAGGACTAAGAGGAATTTCTCTAAGTTATTCTGGATCAGGGCTTCGCCCGCTGTGACGTCGAGAGACATAGGCAGGTCAGATCTCCGAGAGTGAGTTAGCGTCGGCGGGCTTCTAGGTGCTGATAGACCGCGTCGACATCTACATTATGATGCGCCATTGCGACAAGGGTATGGTAGAGCAGGTCGGCCACTTCTGAGGCGATCGCATCTGGGTCGTCATCTTTACAGGCCATCACCACCTCGGCCGCTTCTTCGCCGATTTTCTTCAAAATCTTGTTGTCTCCCCCGGCGAGGAGTTTACAGGTATAGGATTGCTCGCTGGGGTTGTCGCGGCGATCGCAGATGGTGGAAAACAGATGTTGTAGGGGATCAGACATGGGGGAAGGGAACAGGGAACAGGGAACAGGGGGAAGAAGGCAGCAGGCAGTAGGCAGTAGTAGCGGTAGGATGTGTTCCGGCATCAGTAGGGGGTTTGACCTCGGCCCATCGATTCAAAATTGCCGGAACGCATCGCTTAGGCAGTAGGGGGAGACTTACGACCCACTAAAAAAGGGACAGCTTCAGAGCCATCCCTTTTTCAGAATCTGTTGAGGTACAGATGGGTAGATTGCGATGCGGATGGCGAGACTCGAACTCGCAAGGATTGCTCCACACGCCCCTCAAGCGTGCGTGTCTACCAATTCCACCACATCCGCGTGGCGCTTATGCCGTTAACCTTGGTTAACCGCACTATGATAACTTAGCATAACTGTGGACAGTTGCGCCACATCAGATGAAAAATTTTTTTCATCTCCCGCTGCGGTTGTTTTCGTTCCCCGTTGCCCCAGACATTCAAAGATGCAGTTTTCGAAAATTCTCATTGCCAACCGAGGTGAAATCGCCCTCCGTATCCTCCGAACTTGCGAGGAGATGGGCATTGCCACCGTCGCCGTCTACTCCACGGTCGATCGCCATGCGCTCCATGTACAACTGGCTGATGAGGCTGTGTGCATTGGTGAACCGTCGAGTAATAAAAGCTATCTCAATATTCCCAACATCATCTCGGCGGCCTTAACTCGCAATGCTACGGCCATTCATCCCGGTTATGGCTTCCTGGCAGAGAATGCTCGCTTTGCGGAGATTTGCGCTGATCACCAAATCGCTTTTATTGGCCCTTCCCCTGAATCGATGCGACAGATGGGGGATAAGTCCACGGCACGGGAGACGATGAAACAAATCGGAGTTCCCACGGTTCCCGGCAGTGATGGCCTACTTCATGATGAGCAGGAGGCCCTGACTCTGGCTAGCAAGATTGGCTATCCGGTGATGGTGAAGGCGACGGCTGGGGGTGGGGGCCGAGGGATGCGTTTCGTTCGCAATCCGGAGGAGTTACCGAAACTGTTTTTGGCGGCCCAGGGGGAAGCTGAGGCGGCGTTTGGTGATCCGGGAATCTATCTGGAGAAGTTTATTGAACGGCCTCGCCATATTGAGTTTCAGATTCTCGCGGATCAACATGGCAATGTGATTCACTTGGGGGAACGGGATTGTTCGATTCAACGACGACATCAGAAACTCCTGGAAGAAGCCCCCAGTCCCGCTCTGGACCCTAAGTTACGACAACGGATGGGGAAAGCGGCGGTGAAGGTGGCCAAGGCCATTAACTATGTGGGGGCCGGAACGGTGGAGTTCCTCCTGGATGGTTCGGGGAATTTCTATTTTATGGAGATGAACACTCGTATTCAAGTAGAACATCCGGTGACGGAGGCCATTTGTGGGTTGGACTTGATTGCGGCTCAGATTTTGGTGGCTCAAGGGGAAAAATTGCCGGTTAACCAAAATCAGGTGGAGTTACGGGGCCATGCGATCGAATGTCGCATTAACGCTGAAGACCCCGATCGCAATTTCCGACCCCATCCCGGACGGATTAGTGGCTATCTTCCCCCCGGTGGGATTGGGGTTCGGGTGGATTCCCATGTCTATACGGATTATGAGATTCCTCCCTATTATGATTCCCTCATCGGTAAGTTGATTGTCTGGGGCTTAACTCGTGAACAGGCGATCGCCCGCATGAAACGGGCCCTACGGGAATGTGCGGTCACTGGCATCCCCACCACCATCGGCTTCCACCAAAAAATCCTCGATAGCCCCGAGTTCCTCAGTGGCACGGTCTATACCAATTTTGTGGAACAGTTTATGGCTGAAGAAGGCAAGAGGCAATAGGCAAGAGGCAATAGGCAATAGAAAAGACGTAGGGGCGTACCCTTGTGGTCGCCCTAGGCAATAGGCAATAGGCAATAGAAAAACGGCCTTCTTCCCCCTACTGCCTGCTGCCTGCTGCCTACTGCCTTCTTCCCCTATTCCCTCTCAACGCATCATCGTGATTAACCCCTGTTGGCCCAACAACAGTTCTCGGATGAGGCTGAAAATTCCCACCCAGATGATGGGAGCAATGTCAACCCCTCCTAGGGGGGGAATTAGTTTGCGGGTGGGAATTAGGAAGGGTTCTGTGGGAACGCCAATCAGGTTAAAGGGGAATTTGTTGAGTTCGGCTTGGGGATACCAGGTGAGGATGATGCGGAAAATCATTAGAAGGGTCATCACCCCTAGGAGAATCCCAAGGGTCCAACTGGTTAAGGTAAGAGTATTCATCGCTTTGTTTGGGCTGTAATGTTAAGGTTTGTAAATTTAGACTGAGACCATTGTATCTTGATTGCTGGGGTGGCGATCGCCCGGAGAGGAGGACGGCTGGGTGTGCAACAGTCTCTCAGGGGACGGGGAAAAATCTGAGATCGAACTTCCCAATCGGCGCAGAACTGGTTACACTAAGTGAAGCAATATTTCTGATCGTTTCGTTTTAAGGAAGCGAATAATATGACCCCTTCTTTGATGAACTTTTTCTATAGCCTCCTGGCTGGCGCTGTGATTGTTGTAATCCCAGTCGTGGTAGCCTTGATTTTCTTGAGTCAACAAGACAAAGTGTCTCGGTCTTAAATCCTGTCGTTGATGGCGATCGCAGTAGGTGAGTCAGGTCTATCCCGTAAAACCGAGCTTCTTCTTCAGGGACAGTCGTGACCCTGGAGATTCGCCGCAGAAGTCGCTAAGATGGGGACTGAAGTAGGAGAGAGGCTAATGGTAAACATCGGACTGGGCTTAAGCAGCCTGCTGCACGCAATCAACACTCCCCCCGTCCTAGCTCAAGTCGCCTATGGCTTTGGCTGGGGCAGTTTAATGGGCATTGCCCTTGTCCTGTGCGGTGTTGCCCTATATTTGCTACGGACAACCCGACCCAATTTGGCACGGGATCATGATATCTTTTTTGCCGCCGTGGCGTTACTCTGTGGCGGTATTCTCTTTTTCCAAGGCTGGCGACTGGACCCAATTTTGCAATTTGGTCAGTTCCTGATGACCGGGTCTGCCGTCTTCTTTGCTGTCGAAAGTATCCGCATGAGAGGGATTGTCACCCAACAGGCGAAACGAAACACGCCGATTGTGGATGATGAGCGGGATGTGAGTCCTGACTATCAATCCTATGAGTACGAAGCGGAACTCGAAGAACTCGAACCCTACGAACCTAATCCTCCCACTCGTCGCATTCCCGGAAGTCGGGAGGTGCCTCGTCGCTCGCCCCGAGAGGCCTATAGCGATGAGCCGCGCCGTCCCCCCAGCCGTCGTGCGTCCGGGACTCCTCCTAGCGGCCGCCGTCCCCCCAGTGATGGCAACAGTCCCCCCCGTAGGCGTCGGCCGCGTCCTGATGTGAAACGTCGTCAGGTGGACTTGAAATATAGCGATTGGAACGATGATCAGGTCTATGATGCTCCCTATGGGGAAGCCAGTAGCCCCTCTCGTCCCTCCCGTCGTCCCCCTAGCCGCAGTTCAGGACCAGTAGGAGCGGGGACTCCTCCTTCGGGGCGATCGCGCCCCCCTCAAAACCGTCCCCCTCGTCCCAAAAAACAAGTTGAGGCCCGGTTAGACGACAACTACAGTGATTTCTATGCTGATGAGGCCAGCACTGGCCCGGTTACCTCACCAACCGTTGACGATGGCCGGGGACCCGGCAGTGACTATGAGGTGTATGATCGCACCCCCCCACTGCGTAATCAGGGACCGACAGTTCCCCCGGATGATGATCGCTTTCCCGCCGATGAGGACTATGATGATCGCTTTGGTCCTAACCCCTATGACGACGAACTTGAAGACGACAACTCCAATCAGTTTGATCGCTAGGGCGATCGCCCCTGAATTGTAACGGTGGTGAACAGGGGAAATTGGCAATCAAGAGGGCGACGAGGATGGCGAGGGAAACTCCAACCCATCGCCCTGTCCCTGGCTATCAGCTTGGGACTGGGGGGCTGTGCTGGCAGGGGACCGGAACCTCCCGTCGCCCTCGATAGCTATTACCGAGATCAGCAACCGGCCCTGAGTGGTGATGGCCGGTTGCTGGCGTTTGTCTCGGGCCGGGATGGAACTCAGAGTATCTTGTTGTACGACTTACAACGGCAACAATTTATCAACTTGCCCAATCTCAACCGAGATGATGCGATCGCCGAGTCCCCCAGTTTGAGTTATAGCGGCCGCTATCTCGTCTATCTGGCCAGCGATCGCGGTCGCCCGGAAATTGAACTCTACGATCGCATTACCCGCCGCACCCAAGTCCTCAGCAGTGGCTATCGGGGTTGGGTTCGTCATCCCAGGATTAGCCCCGATGGCCGCTATATCGTCTTTCAAACTGGACGCCGGGGACAATGGGACATTGAAATCATTGACCGTGGCCCCAACGTAGAACTCGATCGCCGACAATAATATCTAATACTGAATCATTTTTGGGATTACCTAAAAATAACCTGAGTTCGGGATAAGCTAAACAACTAAAACTCTTGTCCAGTAAAGATTTCAGCCAAGCGGCTCTAGTCGTCATAACGTGCTATAATACGTCTTGCGGCCGTTCCTTGCCTAAAACCCGGTTAGCTGGGGCTTAACATCCCGTGAGGGCAAACTTGCGTAGCAATACAGGCGCGGAAGTGTCGGTAGCAAAGATGTCCCATCTGCGAGAGTCTAGGCAAAGCCACAAAAATGTAACGGGAAGCCTCTGGGTAACCTGTAGAGGTGTCTTCGAAGTCACCTGGGAGTCCGCTAGCCGACAGTTCTGAAATCCCTCCGGGAAATCTCCATCGCGTGATGCGCGGGGAGTAGTCAATATTAACGATTGACTGTTGATCATTGCTGCTAGCTGGTGTACATTTGTTATATGGCTATGACCATGATACTGGCCGAAGCTTAAATGTAACCGAGTCCACAACAGGCATGGGTCATAAGAGAAAGTTTTATTTTTGATTTTATCCGATATTTGGCGCTAATTTTTCACCCGGTCTGCAATGATAGGCTTTTGCGCAATGAAGTATGAGGTATATAATTTTACTTATGAGTACTGCTGCCCATGACATTGTTGCCAAGCTATGGAATCTCTGCAATATTCTCAAAGACGACGGAGTAACCTACCATCAGTATGTGATCGAACTGACGTACCTGCTGTTTCTGAAGATGGCGAAAGAAACTGGCACTGAGCGTCAACTTCCAGAGGGTTATCGCTGGTATGATCTAGAGGGGCAAACAGAGAGTCCGTTGAAATTCTATAAGGAGCTGTTGAGATATTTAGGCAGTTATGGTTCTACGACGGTTAAAGAAATTTTTACGGATGCCCATTCTTCTATTAAAAAAGACACAACGCTTTCCAAGCTAGTCACTGAGATTGACAAGCTTGATTGGTACAATGCCAAGCGAGAGGGACTCGGTGATGTCTACGAAGGGTTGTTAGAGAAAAACGCCAATGAAAAAAAGGCTGGGGCTGGGCAGTACTTTACGCCCCGTCCACTCATTGACAGTATGGTGCGTGTGATGCGTCCTACCCTGGATGATATTATTCAAGACCCTGCTGCGGGTACAGGTGGATTCTTAATTGCTGCCAATCGCTATATCCGAGAACATGGTAATCCGAATAGCTGGACTAAAAAACAAAAGGATAAATATCACGGCAATACCTTTTATGGAATGGAGCATGTCCAAGACACCCATCGTCTGGCATTAATGAATTTGATGCTCCATGGGCTAGATTCTGATCCGCAAGGTGCAGGCATACATTATGGTGATACACTTTCACCGGATGGACAAGCCCTACCGCCAGCGACGCTGATTCTCACTAATCCGCCATTTGGCAGCAAAAAAGGTGGAGGCTTGCCCAACCGTTCAGATTTTGAGTTTCCCACCAGCAATAAACAGTTTTGCTTCTTACAACACATTTACATTGGGATGAAGCCCGGAGGTCGTGCTGCTGCCGTATTTCCTGACAATGTGCTGTTTGAAAGCAACGTGGGACGTCAGATCCGGGCAGCTTTAATGGACAAATGCAATCTGCATACGATTTTGCGTTTACCCTCTGGTATTTTCTATGCTCAAGGCGTTAAGACAAATGTGCTGTTTTTTACCCGTGGGAAGAAGCAAACAGGCAATACGAAAGAAGTGTGGGTATATGACCTGCGTACTAACACTCCCCAGTTTGGACGTCGGACATTGCTGAGGCGTGAACATTTTACTGAGTTTGAAGCCTTCTTTGGTGATGATCCTTTGGGTGGTGATGCTAGTTTGGCACAGCGTACTGAAACTGGAAAGAAAGGACGCTTTAGACGATTTTCCCGTGACTGGATTGCTGAACGTGACGACAATTTAGACATTTCTTGGCTGAAGGATGAACGCGAAGAGGAGAACGCCGACTTAGCTGAACCTCCAATACTTGCCCAGGAAGCAATCAGTGAACTGGAAGCGGCCATAGCGGAGTTACAGGACATTATGCAAGAATTGGGAGAAGAAATCAGTTTTTAGGTACAGAGTGAGAACTATGCAGAGCATCACAATAAAATCCCATATCGGCAGTGATGGTCTTTTGAAGGTTCATTTACGTAACATTAAAGATATGGATATCGAGGTTGTCATTTTTTATCCAATGGCACTGAACCAAGGGGTTGAAGCTAAACCTCTTGCATAGTTTTACGGATGTATTCAAGATGACTCATTATATTTAAATATCCTGAAAATGAACAAGCTGAATGTAAACCCTGAGAATGAAATATATTCTTAATACAAGCTACAAACCTAATACAAACGTCTGCATCATTTATCTAAAAGGCATGAATTTGAACGTAGTGACACATAATACAAAAAAGTTTGGGCGTGCAGATGGGTTGCAAGTTGAAGATTGGGAGGTTGAGGCGTGAGCGTGGAGATACCAGAAGGATGGGCTCGCTGCAAAATTGGCGAAGTTACCCAAATAGTTAGTGGAGGGACTCCTCCATCAAAAGATTTGACTAATTTCACTACTGAAGATGGCATTTCGTGGATCACACCTGCTGACCTAAGTGGCTACAAAGATATATATATCAGCCGTGGTAGAAGAAATCTTTCCGACAAGGGATTTTCTGCTTGCTCAGCTACAAAAATTCCATCAGGTAGTGTACTCTTCTCCAGTCGTGCTCCAGTTGGTTATGTTGCAATCGCTGCCAATGAATTAACCACTAATCAAGGATTTAAGAGCTTTGTATTACCAGAAGGTCTTGATAGTCGATTTGTCTACTTTTATCTAAAGTACATTAAACCTGTTGCTGAATCTATGGCAACTGGTACAACTTTCAAAGAACTTTCAAGTTCGGTTGCAGCTCAGCTACCGTTGGCACTTGCACCACTTAAAGAACAGAAACTGATTGCTGATAAGCTTGATAGATTGCTAGTACGGGTAGATGCGTGTCACGATCGCCTAGAGCGTGTATCGTGCATTCTTAAAGATTTTCGACAAGCTGTTATCGCTGATGCAACATCAGGCAAGTTGACAGAGAACTGGCGGGCTGAACATAGAAATGTAGATTTTAATAGAGAAATTGGAGACGAATTAACTGAGTTTTGCTTTGCAGATGCACGTTGCTTTGGTAATTTTAGGTTTCCCGTAAGTTGGAATGTAGCTCGATTAGGAGAAATTGCAGAAATTGTTGGTGGAATTACCAAAGATTCAAAAAAGCAAGATCCAGCGTATGAAGAGTTGCCTTATTTGAGAGTTGCTAATGTACAACGAGGCTTTTTCGATTTAAGAGAGATAAAAACTATTCGAGTACCCCAGCAGCGCATTGAAGAATTGTTGCTCACTCGAGGAGATATCCTTTTTAACGAAGGAGGTGATATTGATAAGCTTGGTAGAGGATGGGTATGGGACAGTGAAATTGAACGCTGTACATTTCAGAATCACGTATTCAGAGTTCGTCTTAAAAACAAATTTTTTGAACCAAAATTCTTTTCTTGGTATGGAAATTCAAGAGGAGCCGCCTACTTTCTTTCTGTTGGCAAACAGACGACAAATCTAGCTTCAATCAATAAATCTCTTCTCTCTGCATTACCGATAGTTATTCCTCCGGTAGAAGAACAGAGTGAAATTGTTCGCCGTGTAGAGGTATTATTTGGTTACGCTGATCGCATTGACGCTTGTTATCAAAATGCCCTTACACGAGTCGAACAGTTAACACCTATTTTGTTGTCTAAGGCATTTCGTGGTGAGCTAGTGCCACAAGATCCTGATGATGAACCAGCCTCTGTACTGCTAGAGAGAATAAAATCTGAGAAAAGGGGCATGGACTCTAAGCGAAAGACCACACGAACTGTCAGATCTAAAACCAAAGAGAAGTCAACAAACTTTATGCCAAAATCATTAGATGATTGTGTAAAAGCTCTTCGCTCTGCATTTCAAAAATTGGGAGGTCAAACAGATGCTGACAAGCTTTTTGACCAAGCCGGATTCCAAGCAGAAGAAGTTGTGCAGTTTTATGAGGCGTTACGGTTAACTCCTGAAGTGCGCGTTGCTTTCGAGAAATCAACGCAAGAATACTCTGTAGAAACACAAAGCTCAATTGCCAAGGGTGGAAATGATCACTCTTCACAGAAAGGCTCTTTTCGATTGATAGAGCTTTGGTTAGAGGATTTCAAAAATCTGACCGATTATACAGTACGCTTCGATTCCTCTCACAGCATAGATATCGTTCTTGGCTGGAACGGTACTGGAAAATCCAACCTTTTTGAAGCCTTGGTCATTATCTTTCGTGACCTGTATAAATGGTGGGAAAAGAATCAGTGGACAGAAAACCCCATGAAGGGTTATCGACTCCGTTATGTCGTGAACGAAAAAATAATAGAGATTTCTTGGCAACCAGGTGCAATGAAGCGACCTAAGTTGAAGATGGGTACACTTCAAGCAGAAAAAGACGAGCCTGAGCAATTGAAAAGTATTGCCCGCCACAAACTCTTATTACCTCGATTTATATTTGGTTACTATTCAGGACCTACAAATCGCTTAGCTGATCATTTTTTACCAATGAATCAAGCTCACTACAATAGCTTACGAGATGCCAAATCTGATGATCCAGAGACTCTTGCTAACCTTTTGGAGAAGCGCCGCTTTTTCTGTGCTGAAAATCACCATGCTAAATATGTTTTACTAGCCTTTTTTCATAAGGAAGATCTTGCTATCAGACAGTTTCTTGAAGAGAGGCTGCGAATTGTTGGCTTCGAGTCGGCATTGTTCGTTATTCGTAAGCCGCGCTGGGCAAGATCTGGGAAGGCTGCCGAATTCTGGGGTGCGCGTGGTGTTATGCGACGTGTCATGGAGCGACTCCGGCGATTTGCAATTGCCCCAATGGTGGTTAAACAGACTGTGAGAGAGGGTTATCGATCAAGGAGTGAGGAACATTACTACTTCTTTCTGCCCGATTTGCAGAGCTTGCACGCCTTTGCCGCTGAATACCAAGATGCCCGGACATTTTTCCTAGCTCTTGAAAGCATAGATTTTTCTGAATTGATCTATGACCTAAACATTCAGGTGCGTGTAGATGCGACGAAGACAGAGCAAGTGGCAATTACATTTCATGAATTAAGTGAGGGTGAGCAACAATTACTCATGGTATTGGGCTTAATGCGTTTTACAAAATCTCATCAGTCTTTAGTGTTGCTTGACGAACCGGATACGCATCTCAATCCCCATTGGAGCGTAGATTACCTGAAACTCCTCACTCGTGTAATGAGCGAGAATTCGGGTCAGTCGGAAGAACAACAAACAAGCCAAATTCTCATGTCAACTCATGATCCTTTGGTCATAGCAAGTCTCTTGAAGGAGCAAATTCACCTTCTCAAACGGGATTGGCAAACAGGTGCTTGTAAATGGGATCAGCCAACTGTTAATCCGCGCGGACTTGGATTCACTGGTATCCTTACGAGTGAGATGTTTGGGATGCGGAGTGATCTGGATGAGGAAACACTTGCTGACCTAGATACAAAGGTTCGTCTAGTTGCTAAGGAAGATTCTCTAACTCCAGAGGAAGCTATAGAACTTGAAGAAGTCAACAAACGTTTAGAAGATGCCGGATTTCAAAAGGCTTTCAGTGATCCATACTATGCGGCTTTTATACGTGCCTGGAGTCGTAGATACAGTGACTTGATGACTGGTACTCGATTCCTCAGTCCAGAGCAACGAGAAGAGGTTGATCAGATTGCTGGTGAAGTTCTCGAAGAAGTCTTAGCCGAATTGCAGGCAGAGGTCGCTAACTAATGCGTTGGGTTGATATAGACCAATTAGAGCTTCCCGATGGATGGCAGACACGAGCTGATAAAGCCCTTAATGGGCTACGACAAGAAATAGAACGTGCCGAACAAGAAGCTCGCGCCACTGGCGAAGACATTCGTGCCGCAAGAAAGAAGGCGATTTCGAAAGGATTAGATAAGAGTTCACGCAGAAAAATTTGGCGAGAGTTAGCTCCTTGTTTAGCGAAACTCCGTAATAGCAAATGTTGGTACTCAGAGAGTTCAAATCCAGGTTCTAATAAGGACGTTGATCACTTTCGTCCTAAAAATCGAGTGTGTGAAGATCCTCACCACGAAGGCTATTGGTGGCTTGCATTTGATTGGCGCAACTATCGCTACTCTTGTCAATGGTGCAATCAGCGTCGTGTCGATACAGCAAACAGTACAGATGGAGGAAAGTGGGATCACTTTCCAGTTTCTGGAACTTTCAGAGCTAGGCAAGAAGGAGAAAATTTTGAAATGGAAGACGTTGATCTTCTTGATCCAATCGACCCAGAGGACTGGAAGCTACTCACTTTTAGCCCTAATGGTCAGCCTACTCCTGCACAAACTCCGGGTACAAGAGAGCATAAAAGAGCGGAGATTTCTATTCAGATCTATCATCTTAATCACCAAGAATTTGTCCGTGACCGCAAAAGTTTGGCTACAAGAATTCGTTCGTTGATACAAGATATGGAAATTTTATATTCAAAAATAACAGATCGTACAATGAAAAAACTTTATATAGGTAGACTAAAAGAACTCTTACGGCTTATTGATCGAGACTCTGAATATTCGTCAGCAGCCTTAGCTTATGCAAGGTTTGAAGTTTACAAAATGGAACGTGGTCATCAGGTAAAGCGAGAATGGCTCGAAAAAATTTTGAATGACAGACCGAATTAGTTCCCCCATTAAGGGCGCGATAACTCTCCTTTACTAACCTGACTGTGGGGGTGACAAAGAGTCTATAACGAAGACTAGAAAAGAGTTACAGCCCGTTGACCCTTGAGATAATCGACCCATTTTTGAGGACATAACCGTACGTGAGTTCGGGTTAAGCCGAACGAGGCAAAAGCCAGTCCAAGTCAAGAGAAGGCTTCTTGGGCTGATGGCAGTAGGCAATCAAGCCACACAGGAGATTGACGCAGAAGTTGACCGGACTGCGATGACGAGAATGCTCAATCTGAGAAATGTTCTTGAGCTGGTCGAGAATCATCTCAATAATGGAGCGTTGGCGGGACAGAAGCTTGTCATGGAGCCGCATCAGCTTGTTCTTCATATTACGGCGAGGCTTGGCGAAAAACGCAATGCCCAGGCTTTCGAGTAACTCTTGAGCCAGAGCCTACATTCCGCAGGTTGATAAATAATTAACCGGATGCGTAGTAATAGCGCTCAACGGGTGGAGTGAAGAGGTGAATAATCAATCGCCGTTCATCATTGAGATTGCTAATCTGCCTTTGCCCATCGAGATTAACCCAGTGGATTCCTTGAAACTTCTGCATAATCCAGCGAAAGGTCGGTTGAAGTCCTCGACGGCGACTTTCGAACTTGATGGTTTGAGGTAGGCAGTTGGCTAAGTCGGCGAGTCGAACCCAACGATGGCTTTGAATCAAACAGACCAATAGGGTCAACCGTAGCCATTGATGAGCGGTGAAATGCACAGCGACCAACTCTTGGTATAATGCTGGTAGATTTTTATTCATTTCTGTTTAGGGAGCCTTGTTGACAATGATGAGGCTCTTTTTTTTATACCAGATTTTCTGTAACCGTTGCTGGACAAGCGTTACAGACCCTTTGTAACCCCCACAGGGTTCGGACACAATCTTTTGTCAGTAAACCAGGTCAGAACAGGTGTTCTAAACTAAGCAAGGGAGAAGCTAGCTGAATGGATTGAACACTTTTTAGCTTATACGGCTTCTCCCTTGCTTGAGCCAACTCGGCTATCAATAAGTTAAACTGTTGAAAATAGAGGCAATAAACCAGCTTGTTGCGAATCACCAGTCAGCCTCATCTCAGACCAGATTTGCTGAACTCTTTACTAGACAAGAGTTTTAGTTATTTAGCTTATACCGAACTCAGGTTAAAAATAGTCCATGAAGGATGTTAACCCAGTTGGGATTGATAAAATTACCCTTATAAGGGGGTTAAAACGATTACGTTTTGCCCTCTATATCTCCCTATTGACCGCCCTAAGTAGCTGTGCTGCCTACCCCCGGTTACTCAATAGTCCCGTCGATCCTGGGGGACGAGGCTTGAACTCCCTCGCTGCCGACTTATCCCCGTCGATTTCCGATCGTTACATCGTCTTCGTCTCCGAGCGAGAACAACGACAGGACATCTATCTCTACGACCGGCAAAGCCAACGAACCATCGCCCTCCCCGGGCTGAATTCCCTAGACACCATTGCCGAGAGTCCCGGGATATCCGCCGATGGTCGCTATATCGTTTTTGCCGGAAACCGTCGGGGTCGCTCAGGAATCTTTATTTATGACCGAGAAACCCGGCAATTGCGTAACCTGACCGAAAATCTCGACGCAACTGTCCGTAATCCCAGTATTAGTGCCAATGGTAGCACTGTCGCCTTTGAAGCTAATCTTAATGGCCAGTGGGATATTCTGGTCTATAACCGTAACGGACAACCTCTGGACTTACCCACTCCCGTCCGTTGAGGTTGTCCCTATCCCATATCCCCTTCCTTGACGTGATATCATGAGTCCTTTTTGGTTCCGCTATGGTATTTCCAGTCTTCTGACTGCCGGACTGCTAACAGGAGTAGTAGCTCCCATTCCACAACTGGCTCCCCGAGGGGCGATCGCCCAAAACCAGGATGAACAGACCAACATCCGGGTTTACGACCAAGCCAGTCCCGCCGTCGTCGCCATCATCGCCGGCAACTCCAGCGGTAGCGGCAGCATTATCACCCCAGACGGTCTTATTCTCACCAACGCTCATGTCGTTCAAGAAGCCGCCGGCCGTTCCGTCCGAGTTCGACTCTCCAACGGACAGGAATATACCGCCGATATCTTAGGGTATGACCCCGCCGGCCAAGACCTGGCCGCCTTACGAATTCGTAACGCCAGTAACCTTCCCACAATTCAAATTGCCCGCCCCGAGTCCGTACGTGTCGGTCAACGGGCCTTTGCCATTGGCAGTCCCTTTGGCCTCGAAACCACCTTCACCGTTGGCATTATTAGTCGGATTGACCCTCGGGATGGAACCATCCAAACTGATGCCGCTATCAACCCCGGTAACTCCGGCGGTCCTCTACTCAACTCCGATGGGCAAATGGTGGGAGTCAACACGGCTATCTTCACCGTTGGCCGGGAAGGGGGCAACATTGGTATCGGCTTCGCCATTCCCATCACCGATGTCCGACCCTTTCTCACCGCCATTGACCAAGGACGGGGAGCCGATACCGCCCGGGCCGGAAGTCGTCTTCCTGGCGCACAACCGCCCCAAGCTGTTCAACTTGATGGAGCCCCCATTCGCGGCCAGTTAGGGTCCGACTCGAATATGTTACCCGTTGATAACAGCTACTTCAACGCCTATAGCTTTGAAGGGCGGGCCGGACAAACTGTTGTCTTGAACATGACCTCGAATGAGTTTGACGCCTATCTAATTCTCCTGGATTCCAACGGCAATTCTATCGCCCAAGATGACGATGGGGGAGCCGGAACCGATGCTCGCATTGTTAGCCAACTTCCCGCTAACGATACCTATATTGTCTTGGCTAACTCCTTCCGGGGCGGAGAATCGGGTCGCTATGAACTGACCCTCACCAGCCAAGCTGGGCAACAAAGCCGGCCTCAGACGAGCATACTTCTCGATGAACAAGGGGTATTACGCACTGGTGACCCCATGCTCCCCGACGATGGTAGCCTCTATCATGAATATCAATTTGAAGGACGAGCGGGACAATTGGTTACCATTAACCTGGAAAGCTCCGAGTTTGATACCTATCTTTTTCTCTTTGACAACCAGGATAATCTCATTGACCAAAATGACGATATTAACCCCGGGAATACGAATTCTCGACTAATGTTACGGTTGCCCTATACGGGGACCTACTTCGTGATTGTCAATAGTTATGACAACACCGGACGGGGACGTTATCGCTTAACCGTTGAGGAAAACTAAAGACAGCCCGCAGACACCCGGTTTCCCTGAGAAACTGGGTGTCCAATGGATTAGGCAGTTAGAGCAACCCCATCCAACTGAGAAAGGTTTGGCCCGTCACCGCTTCGAGAACCAGTAGGGCCACAAAACCAATCATGGCAAAGCGACCATTGATTTTCTCTGAATAGAGGTTCCAACCAAAACTGGGGGTCTCGGTGGATTCAGCCTGAGAGTCTGGCTCAGACTGAGGTGCAGATTGGGGGGTTTGTTGTTCGTCTGACATAGATTCAAAGGGCAATGACCGTCCGAGTTAACACTGTAGAGGATTTTGCCATTGAGTGACGAGGCTATTCGGGGAGTTTAGCCGAACTCCTGTTCCGTAACGCGCCAACTGGCAGCAATGACGCCCGGTTCTAAGCTAATCCGACTAATCGCCCGTTCGAGTAGTTCATCCTCGCGGCTTTGGGTCACCAGTTCCGCCTCGACTTCCACCCGGCCTCGGCTATTCTCAATATCTTCACTATGGAGCGATCGCAATTTCATCTGTCCCAAACTCAAGGATTGCAGCAACAAGGCTCGCACCCGCGCTTCGTCTTGTTCCATACAAACCAGAGAGCAACTGTAGCACAGTTCAATCTCACTCCCTTTGAGAGGTTCTTGATTAATGCGATACCCCAGGGGACGCAACACCAAATTTGAGGCTAACACCGCCAAAGACCCGACAAAGGCCTGGCTCAAATAGCCTGACCCCGCCAAGGCCCCAATCGCCGCCGCACACCAAATTGTCGCAGCGGTATTTAAACCGCGAACCGTTAGACCTTCCCGCAGAATCACCCCCCCAGCTAAGAAACCAATCCCGGACACCACTTGAGCCGCAATCCGAGTGGGACTCGCTTCATCGGGGGTGAGAACTGAGAGCATCACAAACAAGGAGGCGCCCGTCGCCACGAGGGTATTGGTGCGCAGGCCCGCCATCCGTTGCCGCCATTGTCGTTCCAAGCCAATGGCAGATCCCAAGAAAAAAGCCACACAAAGGCGAATTGTGAATTCGGTCCATTCCATTGAAGGTCTCCCAACGCATTGACTGATGGCATGATGGGCTATTTCCCCATTGCCTTGACCAAACCAATACCACTAAAGTACAGCATCGCCACGGCCCCGCCGAGTAAACTTTGAGTCAGGGGGTCTGTGGAGGGGGTTAAGACAGCTCCCAAAACAGCCGCCGTCAGAATCACATAGCGCCAGCCTGAGAGCATTTGTTTGGAGGAGACAATCCCCAAGGCGCCGAGAATCGCCTGCAATACGGGAACTTGAAAGGCAATTCCCGTACTAAACAGCAGCAGCAGAATCGTTTTGAAATACTCGTCAATGGACCATTGCTGAGCTACGACCCCGTCGCCGAAGTTGACAAAGAACTTCAGCGCCGCCGGAATGAGCGCCACGTAGGCGAAGACTAACCCGGCTAAGAACAGCACACTCGACCCGAGAACCACAGGAGCAATCAGTTTCTGTTCCCGGCGCGTCAGGCCCGGCAGCACAAAGCGGACAACTTGATAGAGGATAAAGGGCGTGGCCAGGAGTAGGCCACTGTAACCGGCCACCTCAATGGAGACAAAGAAAAACTCGCCGGGTCGAATCTGGATAAACTCAACTCCATTGGCGGGGGCTTCCAAGAGCCGCACAATGGGCTTCACGGTCAGGAAACAGCCAATGACGGCAATGAAGACGGCAATCAGGGAATAGAAAATCCGCTGTCGTAGTTCTTCGAGGTGGTCGAAGATAGACATCTCCACCTCAAAGGGCGCTTCATCGAGATAGCGATTCTCTTGTTCGGGGGGGTTGGGGGCGATTTGGGGTGTTTCCGGTGGCGACGTCATGACATCAACAGAGACAATGAGTTCAAGGCTGTGGTTGAGCTGTGCCTTTCATTCTAAACTGCCTCGGTTCGGTCAGTGGGGAAAACTCACCGGCGATCGCCCGTGAAGAACCCCAAAACATGATTTACAATAGGTAACTGTGATTTGTTTTACCAGGTCTTTTACTGTGCTACGATCGCTCGTTGCCGATTTTCGCATCATCTTTGAGCGCGACCCCGCCGCCCGCAACTGGGTTGAGGTGCTATTCTGCTACCCCGGTTTGCAAGCACTGGTGTTTCACCGCTTCGCCAACTGGCTGCACCACGTGGGGATTCCCTTTTTCCCCCGTCTGATTTCCCATATTGCTCGCTTCATTACCGGAATTGAGATTCACCCAGGCGCCACCATCGGCCAGGGAGTCTTCATTGACCATGGTATGGGAGTCGTCATTGGTGAGACGGCGATTCTCGGGGATGGCTGTTTGATTTATCAGGGTGTTACCCTCGGCGGAACCGGCAAGGAAACCGGCAAACGTCACCCCACCCTCGGCGAAGGAGTCGTTGTGGGAGCCGGGGCCAAGGTGCTGGGCAATCTACAAATCGGTCATAATGTTCGCATTGGCGCTGGCTCGGTGGTGCTGCGGGATGTCCCCTCCGATTGTACGGTGGTGGGGGTTCCTGGGCGCGTGGTGTACCGCTCTGGGGTGCGTGTGAATCCCCTCGAACATGGACAACTCCCCGACTCTGAGGCCCAGGTGATTCGGACGCTAGTCGATCGCATTCAAGCCCTGGAGAAACACGTTGAAATGCTAGAACAACAGGGACGATTCGCCTATCAGCAGTTGGAGAAAGTCGGGGCTGTCGCGGCTCCCAATTGTGACCTGAGTGAGCATACGATTCAAGAATTTTTAGATGGGGCCGGGATTTAGCCCCTTCGCTCTTCTCCTTCACTGGCCCGTTGAGACTCTTACCCTCAGCGGGCATTTTTTTAGAGAGTGATAATCGAGTATCAGAACTCCTGTTTATCTTATGGCTCATCTGCGATCGCTCAAGTTTCGAGTGGCTAAGATTCTCGACATGGCTGAGCCAGACGACCGCCTGGGCAAGTTCCTCGATTTGTTCATTCTCGGCTTGATTTTTCTCAATGCGATCGCCGTTGCCCTGGAAACCGTTAAACCCTTATTTGAAACCTACTTCCTGGCGTTCCGCCGCTTTGAACAGTTTACGGTCTTCGTGTTCACGATTGAATATGTGTTGAGGGTCTGGAGTTGTACAGTTATCCCCAAATATCGCCATTCTATCTGGGGCAGGCTTAAATTTATTTGTACTCCCTTAGCCATTATTGACTTGCTGGCGATTTTGCCCTTTTTTATATCTTTATACGTTCCCTTATTTTTCCCACAGTTCCGTATGGGCAGAACCATACGCTTGATTCGCTTCGTGCGGGTTTTTAAATTACATCGATATACCGAGTCACTATCAATTTTAATTCGTGTCTATCGACTCAAAAAAGAAGAGCTATTTCTTACCTTTTTTGTCTTGACGGTCCTCCTCTTTATGTCCTCAACCTTAATTTATTTTGCTGAACATTCCGCCCAGCCAGACGTATTTTCCAGTATTCCAGCGGCCATCTGGTGGGGAACCATTACCTTAACCACTGTTGGCTATGGAGATGTGTACCCCGTCACCGTTCTGGGGCGAATTCTGGGGGGAACCCTAGCCGTATTGGGAATTGGCTTATTTGCGCTCCCTGCGGGGATTTTAGCCTCAGGTTTTTCAGAGGAACTCGCAGCCCGAAAAGCACAAAGACGGGGCAGTGATGTGATTATTTGCCCCCATTGTGGCCAAGACATCAATAGTCCCCCTCACTACCGAGAAACGGAGTCTGGGGGACTAGAGGACGATTAAGGGTTCATCTCCTAACGGGCCATGCCGAAGACACTGCCGAGGGAACGCACCACATTGGCCGGTTCCATCGCATCCATAGCAGCGGTGGGTTCGTAGCCACAATGCACCATACAATCGGCACATTTGGGGTTGCCACTCTTGCGGCCATACTGACTCCAATCGGTGCTTTCCATCAACTCGTTGAAGCTGTCATAATGACCTTCATCCAGGAGATAACAGGGCTTCTGCCACCCCAAGACACTGTAACTCGGACTGCCCCAGGGAGTGCATTCATAGTCCTTATCTCCCATCAAGAAGTCTAAAAACAGGGGATTGTGATTAAAGTCCCAGTTTTTCTTGCCCGCTTTGAAGGGTGCGAGAATTTCCCGAAACAGGGCTTTCGTCTGTTCCCGTTTCAAGAAGTTATCTTGGTCCGGGGCTTTCTCATAGCTGTAGCCCGGAGAAACCATCATCCCATCGACGCCCAACTCCGTTAAGAAGTCAAAAAAGTTTTGCATCTCGCGAGGGTCTGTTCCTTCAAATACCGTGGTGTTGGTGGTCACCCGGAAACCCTTAGCTTTGGCGGCTTTGATAGCATTGACGGCAATATCAAAGACCCCTTTGCGGTCCACACAGTCATCGTGTTTCTCCCGCAAGCCATCGAGATGGACACTAAAGGTTAGATAGGGAGATGGGGTAAATTTGGCGAGGCTCTTTTCCAAAAGGATAGCATTGGTGCAGAGATAGATGAATTTCTTGCGCTGGACTAATCCGGCGACAATTTCATCAATTTGGGGATGTAATAAGGGTTCTCCCCCCGGAATCGAAACAACGGGAGCGCCACATTCCTCCACCGCTGTAAAACATTGGTCTGGGGTTAGATTCCGTTTGAGGATTTCCGTGGGATGTTGAATTTTACCGCAGCCAGAACAGGCTAAATTGCAGCGGTAGAGGGGTTCAAGCATTAAGACTAGGGGGAACTTTTTGCGTCCTTTGAGCCGCTGTTCCACGAGATATTTCCCCACCGCAACGGCCTGTTGAATTTGAATCGCCATACTCGTCGTTCTCCTCTCACCAAAAAATGCAGCAACAGACCTCATGATTAAACTGAGTTCTGTTGATATCTTGACTGTTTCATCTAGGACATCCCTAGGCCTACTATTTTAGCGGAAAGGACTGACGTTGGCCGGGGGGAGGGGGAAATCAGGACCGAGTTCCGAATTAGGGGGACGTGATTTCGTAGCGATCAGGATAGGGGGTGACGTTGAGGGTTCCTGCGTCCCCGTCGAGTTCAGCCACCACCCCCACGGGGAGAGCCGCGTTAACGCCATCATGACCGAAGGGGAGGTCGGAGACGATGGGAATTGTTAGGTCGCTGAGGCGATCGCGCAGTACCTCGGCCATGGTGAAACTGGGGGTTCCGGGGGGGACATCGCCGCCACTAAAGCGGCCGAGAGCAATTCCGGCAATATGCTTAAAACGCCCCGACATCCGCCAATGGGTGAGGAGACGGTCAATGCGATAGGGGGATTCGCCGGTGTCTTCAAAGGCCAGAATCGCTCCGGTTAAGTCCGGTTCATGGTCGGTTCCCATGAGATGGGTGGCGACGGTAAGATTGCCGGGAAATAAACGTCCCACACAACTTCCCCCACCCCAACCTTGACCTTGTATGGGACCGATCGCCCGTCCGGAAACCCACTTAAACAGTCGCTCTTGAGACCAATCGGGTTCGGCGGCCAGGGTTGTTAGCACAGGGCCATGGAGGCCCGACACTCCCTCTTTGGAGAGACTCCAGAGCAAGGCTGTAATGTCAGAAAAACCAATCAGCCATTTGGGGGGCAGATGCACTCCCCAATGCCAGTTTTCCAGGAGTCGTGTGGCCCCGTAGCCGCCGCGAAGACAGAGAATGCCCTTTACCTCGGGGTCATGGAAACTCTCATAGAGTCGTTGTCGTCGTTGGGAGTCGTCCCCTGAGAGATAGCCATATCGCCCATCCCAGCCGGGGGTGAGGACTAGGTGATAGCCGCGATCGCGCCAGAGTTGCAATCCCTGTTCGACGGTGGAGGATTCCCGCAGACCCCCACTAGGGGCAATGACATGAAGGGTGTCTCCAGGTTGGAGGCATGGGGGACTTAACAGACGCAGGTGCATAGAACTTCACTCGGGGGGGAGGAGGCCATGCCTCCTCAAGTGTACTGGTTAGAATCGAAAATTACCTCTAGGGCAGAGACCAAACGGCGATTTTCTTGGGGGCGTTTGACGGCAATGCGAATAAAGCGATCGCCCAATTCCTGGAAGCTCAGACAATCCCGCACAAAAATTCGCTGTTCCCGCAACAATAACCGTTGTAACTGATCTCCAGGCATCCTAGTTCTCACCAGGAGAAAATTCGCTGCCCCCCAATCCGCCGACAATCCAGGAATCTCATTAATGGCGTCCCAGAGTTTCTGTTTAGCCGGTTTCAACCATTGATAGGTACGCTGCTGAAACGCCGTATCGGCTAAAACGGCAGTTCCAGCCGCCGCCGCTAAGACATTAACGGGCCAAGAATCTCGCCAGCCTTGCCAGCGTCGCAACCGCTCAGGATTGGAGACAGCATAACCCAGTCGCAGGCCCGGCAGACTGTAAAACTTGGTGAGCGATCGCAACACCACCAAATTGGGAAATTCCGTCACCCAATCAATCAGGCTTTCCTGATGGTTCGGTTCTAGAAAATCCATAAAGGCCTCATCGGCCACCACTAACTGGGCCGTTTCCAACATAGCTCGTAAACGCCAACGGGGCCACAGTTGTCCGGTGGGGTTATGGGGATTATTCACGAGCAGTCCTTCCCGAGAACTGACCTGCCAAAGGGGTTGATTCCAGGCTGATACTGGACAGATTTTGGCTCCAAAGGTCTGGAGGGCACGACCATAGTCACCAAAGGCCGGGAGGGGCAAGAGAACGCGATCGCATTGGGACAGTTCTAACCCCGCCCAAGTCAATAATTCTGCCGCCCCATTGCCCGGTAACACCCAGGCTGGGTCAATCTTATGACTTTGGGCGATCGCCCCCCGTAAGGCCCCATAGTGCGGATCAGGATAGTTCCGCAGCTCCCCCAATGTCCTTTCAATTGCCTCAAGGGCAGACTGAGGGGGTCCTAGGGGATTGATATTGGCGGAAAAGTCTAAAAGTTCCTCGGGTGGGCATCCCGCGAAGGCCGCAGCCCAAGTCAAATTTCCACCATGAATTGGGGGATCGCTCATTATAAATGGAAGGGGAGAAGAACTTGGACACATAGCCAGACGCAATCAGAGTCTGAAATGGTCGTCCTAGCCGAAGCGGTAATGTGCCCAGATCCACCATACTCCTATGAGGGCCCCCCAGACCAGTAGACGACGGGTTAACCCCAACGCCTCCTGCACCACAGAAGCTGTAATCTCGCGGTCTGGTTTTCCCAATCGGGGTTTCTCCGTCACCACTCCTTGATAGCGATTCTCTCCTCCCAACTGGACCCCCAACGCCATAGCATAGGCGCATTCACTCCAACCGGAGTTGGGACTGGGATCGAGTTGGCCTTGCTCGTGACATTGTCCCCAGAGGCGACGGGGATGGCCCGAGAGCAGGGCGATAGTCAGGACAGTTAAGCGACAGGGAAGCCAGGTTAAAACATCCTCGGTGCGCGCGCTGCACCAGCCGATATCACGATAGGGAGAACGTTTATAGCCAATCATGGAATCCAGGGTGCTAACGGATTTGTAGGCAAGAGCGACCACTGCCGCGCCCCCTGGAGATACGATTGACCCAACAATTCCGTAGAATAACGGAGCAGTCCCCCCATCCACCGTATTTTCTGCTACCGTCTCCAAAACGGCCCGTAAGATTTCCGACTCGCTCAGGTCTTCCGTATCCCGTCCCACATAGTTTTTTAACCGTTGCCGGGCCCCCTCGATATCTCCTTGGAGAACTGGGGCTAAGACATCTTCGGCGGCCTGGCGTAAACTGCGTCCGGCTAGACAGGAGGCGAAGAGAACTATGGCGATCGCCCCCGCCAATCCCGGATGAATCCAGCCTCCTAGAGCTATCATCCCCCAAGCTACCCCTCCACTTCCCAATAGCATCAGCAAGGTTAACCCCACCCCCAGCAGTCGTAACAGGGGCGGCGATTGCGTCAGACGCAAGGCCGTCTCGGTATAGGCAGAAATGACCCAACCCATGACTTGCACCGGATGCAGCCAATGCCAAGGGTCTCCCAGAAGATAGTCGAGGAGGAGGGAGGCCAGGAAAATCAGCAGGGCGATCGCCCCATCGTCGAGGGCCATATCACTCATAATGGGTCTGACGGTCTCAACTGGGGTAACCAGGTCCAGAGACGCTTCCGGGTGAAGTCCTCAATGGCAAATTCAGCCCCCGCCTCCTGTAACACTTGGGGATCATGGGTGGTGGCCATGCCGATGGTGGTCACTCCTGCCCCGACGGCACTGCGAATCCCCAAGGGAGTATCTTCAAAGGCGATCGCCTCTCGGGACTCTCGCCCTAGCTGGGTTAAGGCTGTTTGATAGGGCAAGGGATGGGGTTTTCCCTGGGGTAATTCCTCGCTGATAATGAGCGTATCAAAGCGATCGCTCAATCCCAAGGAGGTGAGCATCATCTCCGCATTTTTCCGGGGCGCATTGGTGACGACAGCGGTGGCTAACCCCTCTTGAGAGAGCCAATCCAGAAGACGATCCAACCCCGCCAACCGTTGCATCTGATGGCCCCGTTCCCGGAACAAAGCTTCTTTACGCTGTGCTAGTTCCATCCCCACCTCAAAGGGCAGATGAGATAAGACATCCCGAACAATCGCCTCATTGCGATGACCTACCATAAACTGGTCATAGAAGGGGCGATCGATGGTGATTCCCTGATCCAAGAGCAGGTCTTGCCAAATGCTGAAATGCAAAATATCAGTATTGACGAGGGTTCCATCGAGATCAAAGAGAATTGCAGTGAGTACCAACCTGAAACTTCCCCCCGGTTCAACAGTAGCGGTACTATTGTTGCAAACTTTGTTGCAAACCGGATGGCTAAGGTCTGACTCTGATTTGGCGTTCCCTTCGGGCCGGCTCTCCCCGACGTATTACTAGGCGACTGACGCATCATGACTTCTTCAACTCCCACCTTTGGCGATCGCGCCCACCAAGCCATCAGCGCCCATGTCGAGCATATCCTTAAGTATGAGGAGGATGTTCTGGGCGATCGCGATCCCGAAGCCCTCCATCAAATGCGGGTGGGAATGCGACGCTTACGCAGTGACACCGTTGGCTTCGCCGCCGCCATTGAACTCCCGAAACCGGCCCGAAATCGCAAGATTGGCAAAATGGCCCGCACCCTGGGGGTGTTACGGGATATTGATGTGATGCAAGATTTACTCCAGAGGCAATTATTGCCCAACAGTCCCCAAAAAGAGCGCGATCGCCTCGAACCCGCCCTAAAAACCCTCGCCAAACGCCGTAAAGCCGCCCGCAAAGACACCGAGGAGTTACTGCGGGGCAAGGCCTACAACAAATTCAAAGGGGCAATTCAGGAATGGTTACAACATCCTCAATACCGTCCCTATGCCGATTTACCGATTCGGGATGTTGTCGCCGATATTCTACTGCCGAGTATTAGTGGCTTGCTGCTAGAACCGGGTTGGTGGGTTGGCCAGTCCCGGCCGACGGAGTCATGGGCTGAGGCCGACTCCTCGGGCAGCATCGAGACAGCAAAACTGACTCCAGAGGAGGTGGAAGCCTTGCTGCTGAGTCAGGGTAAACATCTCCATAACCTGCGTAAACAAACCAAGCGAGTCCGCTATCTCATGTATCTGTTTACCGACCTCTATAGTCCGACCTATCAGGCCTATGTCTCAGATATGAAAGAGTTACAAGAGGTATTGGGCAATCTCCAGGATAGCTATGTCATGGCGGAATTTCTCAGTGAGGCCTTAAATCAGGACTTTAGCAAGGTGGCCCCTGAGTTAGCCCAACAGCTACAACGGACACGCTATCAGGCTTGGACGGAGTGGCAACATCTCCAATCTCGGTATCTCTCTGCCCCGATTCGCCAAGTCTTTCGTTCTGAAGTCGTCAACGGCTACCAAGGTTAAGCGGGCCAAGACGGCCTCATCGCCAGTATCCTTCACCACGTCACCACGTCTCTATGGGCCACCTCGTTCTGCTTGCCGTCGGACTTGATCACTATTACTATCTTCAGCCTCTGCGGTTTGCGGTGCAAGATGCCCAGGGGTTGCGAGATTATCTTGTGGAGACGGGGCGGCTGTCTCCGGAGCATTGTGCTTTGCTGACGGAACAGTCGCCGCCAATTGGGGAGGAGATGGAAACGGACCCGAAAATGGCGGTTTTCCAAGACCTAGTACAAGACTGGCTGCCGGAGCAGGTGGGGGCGGAGGATGTGGTCTGGCTCTTTTTTAGTGGCTATGGGTTGAATCATGGCGGCCAGGACTATTTTTTGCTGCGTGATAGTGATCCCGAACGGCTCCCGGAAACGGCGATCGCGGCCCGCTGGCTGCTGGAGAGGCTTCAGACTCTCAAGAGTCGTCATATCAATTTATTTCTGGATATCTGCCGCCCGACGGCCCCGCAATTGGGGCAACGGATTGGCTCGGAGTTGGTTGAGTTGGCCCAAACCGCTGAGATTCCTCTCTTGCTCAGTTGTCAGTTGGATGAGCGATCGCGGGAATCCCGGGATTTACGGCGAGGCCTGTTTACTACGGCGTTGATGGCTGCCCTACGCTATCACGACGATCGCACCCTGGCTGAGATTGAAGGGGAGTTAAAGCAATCCTTAGGGATTCTGGCTGAGCAATGTCGCCAACCGCCTCAAACTCCTCTGTTGGTGGCTTCGGAGTCGAGGAAGGGGCGATCGCTATTTGTCAATGATTCACCCCCAGAGACGGCTCCCGAAGTCCCCGCTGACGCTACTGCTGACCTGGCCCCAGATAGGACAGAACCGGTGACGTCAGAGGCCACGCCCAAGGAGACCCCAGAGCCAGAGACTCCCCGCCGGACTGCGACGGCCCAAGCTGGGGGACTCTGGCAATTAGTGGCACTCTTAGGGGCGATCGCGGCCTTCCTCATGGTGGGTGTGTTGGGTGACCCCAGACCGCCGCAACCGGAGGAGTCCACCCCCACCGCAGAAACGTCCCCAGAGCCACCTGAAACGCCCCCAGACCCCAGTGAAAATCAAGAAATACTCGAACAGGCTCAAGGGCAAATCGACCCGGGACAGGCTTCATCGTACTGGCGGGCGATCGAGCAAGTGCGGCAAATCCAAGCCGGCGAACCGCTCTATGATCAAGCTCAAGGGGCGATCGAGGGCTGGAGTCAGGACATCTTAGAGTTAGCCGAACAGCGAGCGGAGGCGGGCCAGCTTCAATTTGCTATTGATGCGGCTCGCTTAATTCCCGAAACGAGCCAGGTTTATGAAACGGCTCAAGAACGAATTGCCACCTGGGAAAACCAAATCCCCTAATTTCCCCCGAATCCTCTCCTTGTACAGTCTCAACTCTGAAACTCTTTATGTTATCTGTTGCCGACGCCGAACGTATCATTTTAGCTGCCGTAGCCCCCTTAACGGAGGTCGAGGGGGTTCACCTTCCCGACGCCACGGGGCGTATTTTGGCGACAGCCGTCAAGAGTCAACTGGATTTTCCCCATTGGGATAACTCCGCCATGGATGGCTATGCGGTACGGTTTGAGGATGTGGCAGACTGTGCAGAGGATAATCCTCAAGCCTTAGAAGTGATTGAAGAGATTGCAGCGGGCCAGCCTCCCGAGAAAACTCTACAATCGGGACAAGCGGCTCGGATTTTTACCGGGGCCATGGTTCCCTCAGGTGCTGATACGATTGTGATGCAGGAGAATACGATCCGGGAGGGCGATCGCGTTCAAGTCCTAAAATCCCCCAAGGCCCTGGGAGAATTTGTCCGTCATCGCGGCCGCTTTTACCAAGCCGGAACCCCTCTTCTCAATCCAGGGATTCGCCTGGGAGCGGCGGAGATTGCCGTGTTGGCGGCGGCTCAATGTAATCTGATTAAGGTGATTCGTCAACCTCGGGTGGCGATTCTCTCGACGGGGAGTGAGTTGGTGGCTCCGGAGCAGCCTCTGAAACCGGGACAAATTGTTGATTCCAATCAATATGCTCTGGCAGCATTTTTAGAGCAGTTGGGGATTGAGGCCTTGCGGTTGGGAATTGTGGCTGATGAGCCTCAGGTGCTGCGTCAAAACATCCGCGAGGCTCTGCAATGGGGGGATGTGGTGCTGTCGACGGGCGGAGTCTCGGTGGGGGATTATGACTATATTGAGGGGATTTTACAGGAGTTGGGGGGCGAGGTGTTGGTGCAGTCGGTGGCGATTAAACCGGGGAAACCTCTGACGATGGCCCGTTTTGCTAAGTTGCGATCGCTCTATTTTGGTTTACCGGGAAATCCGGTGTCAGCTTTAGTGACGGCCTGGCGATTTGTTCAACCGGCCTTGCTGAAACTCTCGGGGTTGAGTCAGGGTTGGCAACCGCAATTTGTTGAAGCGATTACGGAGTTGGCGTTACCGGCTGCCCCCAGTCGAGAAACTTATATTTGGGGACAGGTGAAAATTCACGAGGGCCGTTTCTACTTTAATTGTGCTGGGGGCAGTTTTAGTTCGGGAAATTTGGTGAATTTAGCCCAAACTAATGCCTGTGCAGTAATTCCGGTGGGCAGTCCTGGAATTGCGGCGGGGGAACGGCTGTCTCTGCTGCTGCTAAGTTTCTGAACGATTCACAACATACTGCAACAACAAGGAGATCCGATGGCAAATAAGGTTGAAAACATCTACACAGATATTATTTCCAGTCTGCCTCCAACCGAACGGTTACAGTTAGCAACGCTTATTTTGAATGGACTCGCGAAACAACAAATGGATCGTGAGATAAATTTTGTTGATGATAGCGATGTCTGGACGCGGGAGGATGAAGAGGACTTAGCTCTGTTTGCCTTCCAACAGGGTGTCACTGATTTGTCACAAGAGGAGGATTAAACGGAGTGAGGAGGGGATTTTTCGCCCCTACGGCAACGGATGTAATCTGCATTGAACTCATCACATTTATCTATTATTTATTCATGACCAATGTTTAATCCCTCGGACTTATCTCTACGTCGTCTTGTGGCCCAGATGTTTGTGGTTCGGGCCTCGGGACATCTGTTTGATTCGCAAATTCGCTATCCGGCCTGGGAACCCACTCGGGAGCGTTTACGGCATTGGCTGGAAGATTGGGGCATTGGTGGGGTGTTGCTCATTGATGGGAGTGTTAGTGAGTTGCGACTGAGAACAGAGCAATTGCAAGGTTGGGCGGAGATTCCCCTGCTCCTCTGTGCTGATATTGAGGAGGGGGTGGGGCAACGCTTTACGGGAGCTACCTGGTTTCCGCCGCCGATGGCCTTGGGGGAAATCGCCCGGGAGAATTTGCCGGAGGCGGAAGGGTTGGCCCGGGAGATGGGGCAAGGGTTGGCTGCGGAAGCGGTGGCGGCGGGGTTGAACTGGATTCTGGCCCCGGTGGTGGATGTGAATAATAATCCCGAGAATCCGGTGATTAATGTGCGATCGTTTAGTGACAATCCTGAAATTGTGACGGCTTTGGCAACGGCGTTTATTGAGGGAACTCAGACGCAGCCGGTGTTGACGACGGCGAAACATTTTCCGGGCCATGGGGATACGAGTGTGGATTCCCATTGGCAGTTGCCCCGATTGCCCCATGATGCTCAACGCCTGGATGAGGTGGAGTTATTACCCTTTCGCGGGGCGATCGCCGCCGGGGTGGATGCGGTGATGACGGCTCATGTGCAGGTTCCCCTCTGGGATGCTCAGGCCCCGGTGACGCTCTCTCCTGAGGTGTTGCGGCAGCAGTTGCGGGGGAAATTGGGCTTTGAGGGATTGGTGGTGACGGATGCCTTGGTGATGGGGGCGATCGCCAATCAGTATGATGCCCGAGAAGCGGCGGTGTTAGCGGTGGAGGCGGGTAACGATATTGTGTTGATGCCTGACGATTTGCCTGGGGGGATTGAGGCCGTCTGTGAGGCGGTGCAGTCGGGGCGAATTCACCGCGATCGCATCCTCGAATCGGTGCAACGAATTGCCAAAGCTAAAGAAAAGTTGAAGCTTTCCACAGCCTCCCCCTGGTCGGATTTAGCCCAAGTTGCCTCTCGTGATGCCCAGGCCTTGGGCGATCGCATTCTTCAGCAGTCGGGCCAGGCTCGCCCCGGACCGGTCGCTGCCGTCAAACAGGGGTATAACCTAGTTATTGTGGACGATTGGTTGCGTAGCCGCTATCTGGACCACCACTCTCCCGCCATCGCTATCCCCAAACAGCAGGGATATCAGCCCAATTTGCTCGATCTGCATGGCGATCGCCAGCCCAGTTCGGCGATGCTTTCCCAGCCGACAATGGTGCAAGTTTTTATTCGCGGCAACCCCTTTGGAAGCAGTGCCGCTCTGGCAAACTTAGCTGAAGAATGGCTTAACAAATTATTAAGAGATGGCGACTTGAGGGCGATCGCCATTTATGGTAGTCCATATAGTCTCAAACGATTCTTGCGCCAAATCCCTACATCTGTTCCTTATGCCTTTTCCTTTGGACAAATGGCGGCAGCCCAAGAGATCGCTCTCCATCAGTTATTCCCTGATTTACGGCTAGACTGGTCATCTCTGACTCCTCTAGCCTAGGTTCGCTGAGTTTGGGCTGTGTACGGACTCCCTAGGTTCGGATCTGTTAGGATGGCGCAAAGGACAGCCATTTTCAACGATCTCGGAGCCGTCACACTCTAAGACAATGCCCAACTTAATGAAAATTCATTAGACTTGAGTATAATTGAGTTGTCCCTACCTCAAGGATCCTCAAATGTTTGTATAGAAGATTACAGCTTCTGACATCCATTGTCCGGATCCCGTTGGTACACCCCAACTCAAACTTAGATATACACCGAGCTTTATGGCTTACAAGCCAACTCAACTCGGCTCCCCTATCTATTTACAGTTCAATTCACGCACTCATCACAGGGATATATTATGACTCTCACCACAACGACCCGGTACAGTATTGAAACCATCGAAGAGGAAGCTCGCCACTTGGTGCAAAAGGGATCTGTTAGCCGGCAGCAGCCCATCTACACCCTCTGCGTTCATATCCCGGCTCGCCATTGGTCTTCCGTTGAAATCGAACTGGAGAAGCACGACTACCTACTCCGCGATCGCATCGGCGACCTAGTCGGCCCAGAGACCTGGAAAAACGACTAGATGGCAACTCCCCTATAGCCTTGTCGTTTCCATGACCATTTAAACAAGGCTCGGGAGATGGGGAAGTAGTCCTTGCTACCATTTTGTGATTTTTTCCCCAGGTTCTCCCGAGTGATTTGGGTCAGGCCCCAATGGCACAATACCCAATTAAACCCTAATGATGAGCTGTCAGAGAACGGCTCACCATCGGGGGGCTTTTGGCCAAGCCTGTCATGTTGCAGGCGTGGGGCTACCCCCGAGATATCTTTAATACTCAGAGTCAGATTTAGGGCGACGCAGTTGTTCCAACTCCTGGCGTAGTTTTGCCACCATTTCTGAGAGTTGTTCTAACTCTTCTTCCGTTGCAGGTTCGTCCTCCTTGACATCAGCATCACCGCTGACATCAACAGTCTGAGGCGCATCCGTCGATGATGCTCCTAGGATTTCGTCCACAAAGCGACGTGCTTCGAGTTCGGTGAGTTCTCCTTTTTCTGCCAACTGCTGTACTAGGGCTTCCCAATCCTGGTTTTGTAGGGCCTGGAGGTTTTCTTCCCGTTTCTGAGCATCTTGCAAACTCTCAAGGGCCGTCGAGGCTGCGCCCACCGTAGCGCGGAAACTGGTTTGTAAGGATTGCATCAAGGTGTCAGGGTTCATAGGACTTTGACCGGTAAAGAGCTAGGACGTTGACTGTATGTTAACAAAAGTGACGAGTGATCGGGCAAAAAGCGCCCCTAAGCTCCCGATTCCCGTTTAAATTGGGGTCCCAGTTGCCAATTTGCTGGCTGCGCTCCGCCTCTCCTGCTCTAGGAACGGGGACGACAAATACCAAAGACTGAGGTATAGCCATGCAAAAAGGTTGACCCCCCTACGGGGCCAATTTCCCCATTGCAGAAGAAACCACTCAGGGGAAGATGGGGCAGATAGCGGTGGAACAACTGAGAATCAAAATTCGGCTGGCCATAGAGGCCCCGCCCCCGCCCGAGACAGGCAAACATCAAGGCCCCAAAGGGTCGGCTAGGGGCATCAGGGGACTGTGCGTAGCGTTGTAAGAGGGTTTCAAGGTCGTCAGCAGAGGTTTGGCCGTCCCGTAGATGAAATTGAATCCGCTGTCCCGGGCGCACACGATCGCCAATCGCGATCGCCCCGGCCTGAGGATCGACCCCAACGAGATTACGAATCAGAAAATCTCCCGCTTGGAGTTGTTGGGTAAACTCATCACGCACCACGCCGATAAATAAGGACTGTTGGGCCAACTCGCGATCGCTCTGACTCAATTGAGTAATCAACTCCCGCAACAGTTCCAGAGGCGGCCGGGCCGTTTCCGTTTGTCCCAAATCATCCAGAGTCATAATAATATTCCGTTCCCCCGAGGCCACTCGATAGGGTTTCCCAATAGGACGACATCCCTGGGCCACAATCGTATCGAGTTGGATATTGCCGGATAGGGCCAAGCCGACCACTCCCTGGCTCAGGGTGCGATCGCCACAAAATAAACTCCCGCCATTGAGCACAGCACCACTGGAGAGTCCTCCGACTTTAGGCGCCTTGGGATAGGCATAATCCAGGCCCTGAAGACAATCAGTAATACCCGTCATCATCGGATCAGCCAGGAGAATCAATTGGGGATCCTCCTCTGGATTCACCCCCAACGTCTCCACCCAGCGATCAGGAGGACTATCGAGATCCGGTAAATCCTCTAGGGAGAGATAAAACTCCTGAATTTTGACCCCAGGAAGGTGAGCGAGGGTGAGGCTTAGGCCAATATCCCCCTCAATTTCCACTGTTTCAATGGACTCTCCCCCCGTCTCAGGGGTACCGATGACTCCTCCCCCACCACAGCCGATCAGGGGCAGATCCGGGAGTCGCTCCCGCAACAGGGGCAACACACGGGGATAATCACTGGCAAAGGCTGAGGAGATGAATATCAATCCCACATCAGGCGGCTGTGTCAGAGCGGCCAGGGCCTGATCGACCACATCAGAGATGGCAGCTTCCAGAGACGGACGAGTTGATAGGGAATTAACCCACTCCATAGGTGTTTCTATCCCAAGGATAGAGGGAACAGGACAGATGTTCGAAACTCAGGGCGATCGGTGGCAAATCTAAAAATAACGATAGGGTTTTGGCTCGTTTGCCCGATTGTCCGGTATCAGTGATCCTATCAAGAAGCGACCCGAACGCACGTCAGAATCCGGGAGTCTCAGCCGGAAGGCGGCGGTGTGCCGATGATCCTTTCCCAGAGACCAACCCGGATCTCGACTTCGGGTTTGACTTTCTTGTTAAGATCGAGCCGGTGACTGTTCACGAGAGACAATCTCGTGAGACCTTGGGCGCTAGAGTCAGCCCTGAGGGGGCGATCGCCCTAGGTTCGGCCGTAATGCCCCTGCCTAAAACAGACGCCCATCATCGACCAATTTAGACATTGTCTCAGAGCTAGGGGAACCTAAATCCTAGAAGATGTCTAAACTAAGAACAGGTAACTATCCAAACGAACGAGATTATGAGCAACAACGACATCCAAACCCAAATCGAGCAAGAGCGCCAAGCTGCACGTGACGCCTGTGACACCAGCGGAGCCAATTCTAAAGAATGTGCTGCCGCCTGGGATGCTGTGGAGGAGTTACAAGCAGAAGCCTCTCACAAGAAGAACCAGCCTCAAAAAACCTCTTTCGAGACCTACTGCGACAACAACCCCGACGCGGCAGAATGCCGAGTATACGACGACTAGAGACAATACCCACCAAACCAACGCTTGTCAGCTAGGCAGTGAAGGGGTTTCCTTCACTGCCTTTTCTTGGGCCCCAGGGTGAGATCCCCAGTTTCGGGCTGATTCAGCCATCCGTAGCTCCGAGAGCAAGCCCAGGGAAATTCTAAAAACAACAAGCCCCTACATTATACGCCTTATCTCTAGAAATGAATCATTATTTTAATAATCTTTTTATCCCTTCAACTAGCTTTACTATAAGCCCTAAAAAACCAATTATAAATAATCATTAAAAAGTTGTCCTTTCCGGCAGTGACCTCGATAGGATAATGAATGAAGCTTAGCCACGCGGGATGGATAATTATGGTTACTAGCGCACCTCAATCGACCTCTGGAACCTCCAAGACCGAAAGCCTTGTTTTATGGTTTGAAGATGTTGGAATCGCTGATGTTCCCCTCGTCGGAGGTAAAAACGCCTCCCTAGGGGAGATGATTCAACAACTGTCCGCCAAAGGGGTAACCGTCCCGACGGGCTTTGCCACAACCGCCTATGCCTATCGCTATTTTGTCAAACAAGCCGGACTGGAAAGCAAGCTGCGGAAACTGTTTTCTGACCTGGATGTGGAGAATTTAAAAAACCTGCGCGATCGCGGCAAACAAGCCCGCGCCTTGGTTTTGAATACCCCCTTCCCCAAAGAACTGGAAGTGGCGATCGCCACCGCCTACTTCAAGCTTTGCGAACGCTATGGAGCCGACACCGAATTCTGTGAACGCTTCGATCCCGAATATCGCCAAGCCTGTAAAGAATACAGCTACGACACCGACGTTGCCGTGCGATCGAGTGCCACCGCCGAAGACTTGCCCGATGCCAGCTTTGCCGGACAGCAAGAAACCTATCTCAACGTTCATGGCGCCAAATCAGTCCTCGAAGCCTGTCACCGCTGCTTCGCCTCCATTTTCACCGATCGCGCCATCTCCTATCGCACCATCAAGGGCTTTGATCACTTTGAAGTTGCCCTTTCCGTTGGGGTGCAAAAAATGGTCCGGTCTGACCTAGCCTCATCCGGGGTCATGTTCTCCATCGACACAGAAACCGGGTTCAAAGATGCGGCGCTAATTACCGCCGCCTATGGCTTAGGTGAAAATGTGGTTCAAGGTGCCGTCAACCCCGACGAATACTTCGTCTTTAAACCCACCCTTAAACAAGGGTTCCGTCCAATTCTGGAAAAACGCCTCGGCAGCAAAGAAATCAAAATGGTCTATGACGTTGGCGGCGGCAAACTGACCAAAAACGTCCCCGTTGCCGAACCCGAACGTCTCAAATTCGCCATCACCGATGATGAAGTCCTCACCCTAGCCAAATGGGCCGCCATCATCGAAGACCATTACAGCGAAGTCCGGGGCCAATACACCCCCATGGACATTGAATGGGCCAAAGATGGACAAACCGGGGAAATGTTTATCGTCCAAGCTCGCCCGGAAACCGTCCAATCTCAGAAATCCGGCAACGTCCTCAAACACTATCGCCTCCAAGGCAGCAGCGAGATTCGCGTCACCGGACGAGCCGTGGGTGAAGCCATCGGCCAAGGATTAGCCCGGGTGATTCGTGACGTGCAGCAAATTGACGAATTTGAACCTGGCGATGTGCTGATCACCAACAAAACGGACCCCGACTGGGAGCCGATTATGAAGAAAGCCAGTGCGATCGTCACCAACCAAGGGGGTCGCACCTGCCACGCGGCTATTATTGCCCGAGAAATGGGCATCCCCGCCATTGTCGGCTGTGGCAACGCCACTGGTGTCTTGAAAACCGGGGAAGAGGTGACCGTCTCCTGTAGTGAAGGGGAAGAAGGAAAAGTCTATGCCGGCTTGGTTCCCTTCGAGATTGAGGAAACCGTCTTAGATAACCTCCCCAGCACCCAGACCAAAATCTTGATGAACGTGGGTAACCCCGAAGAAGCCTTTGGCCTCTCCGCCATTCCCTGTGACGGCGTTGGCTTGGCTCGCTTCGAATTCATCATCGCCAACCACATTAAAGCTCACCCCTTGGCCCTGCTGCACTTCGACGAACTCGAAGATGCCGCCGTCAAACGGGAAATCGCCGCCTTGACGGCCGAGTACGAGGATAAATCCCAATTCTTCGTCGATAAACTGGCCTACGGCATCGGCACCATCGCCGCCGCCTTCTATCCCAAACCCGTGGTGGTGCGGATGTCCGACTTCAAGAGCAACGAATATGCCAACTTGCTCGGAGGACGGCAGTTTGAACCCTACGAAGAAAACCCGATGATTGGCTGGCGTGGTGCCTCTCGCTACTACGATCCCAACTATGCCCCTGCCTATGGCTTGGAATGCAAAGCCTTGAAACGGGTTCGCGATGACATGGGCTTGACGAACGTGATCCCCATGATTCCCTTCTGCCGCACCCCGGAAGAAGGCCGCAAAGTTCTGGCGGAAATGGAAAAATATGGTCTCAAACGGGGGGAAAATGGCTTGGAAGTCTATGTCATGTGCGAGATTCCCAGCAACGTGATTCTGGCCGACGAGTACAGTAAAGTCTTTGATGGCTTCTCCATCGGCTCCAACGATTTGACCCAGTTGACCCTCGGCTTAGACCGTGACTCTGGCTTGGTGGCTCACATCTTCGATGAACGCAACGAAGGGGTGAAAACCATGGTGCGGATGGTCATTGAACGGGCTAAAGCCAACAATCGTAAGATTGGCATCTGTGGTCAAGCCCCGAGTGACTATCCCGAGTTTGCCCGCTTCCTGGTCGAACAAGGGATTGACTCGATTAGCTTGAACCCTGACTCGGTTCTCAAAACCATTCTCGACATTGCCGAGTTTGAGTCCGGCCGCTCTTAAACCCACCCCGTCTGAGGCGAGGGGACTCCTCCTAAACTCAGACTGATACGAGTCCCCAATGACAACATTGGGGACTTTTTACCGTATTTTGACCTCGGCGCGATCGCGCTTGCCCCAGAGTGCGTCAAAATAGGAACTATCCTCCTTGATTTGCGAGACCCTTCCGGCTTGCCCATCTTTGCCCCTCAACATCTACCTCTGAGGGTTAATGCCCCTCAACCGGTCTCGAAATTTGTTAACTATCAACGGTAAACTGTCAACTGTGCTGAGCATTCTTCTTCCCGGTTATCAGCTTAGTTCACCCATCTACGAAAGCGTGAACTCCTTAGTCTACCAAGGACAACGCGAACGGGATGGATTGCCAGTCATTCTGAAAATCCTCAAGAGCGATCGCGCCACAGCCACGGAAATTGCCCGCTATCACCAGGAATATCACATCACCCAACACCTTGACCTGGATGGGGTTGTGCGGGCCTTGGCTCTGGAAACCTATCAGAGTACCCTTGCGATTGTCTTAGAGGATTTTGGCGGACTGTCTTTGAAGCATTATTTGGCTCAACGTCCCTCCCATCGCTTACCTTTGCCCGAGTTTTTGGATTTGGCCATCCAAATCGTGGAAATCCTCGGACAAATTCATGGGGCTAACATCATTCATAAGGATATCAACCCCGCCAATCTTCTTTACAATCCTGAGCTTAACTGCATCAAGGTGATTGATTTTGGCATTTCCAGTCAAGTCACCCCGCCCTATACGGTTCTCCCCAATCCCAAGATCTTAGAAGGTACCCTACCTTATATGTCCCCGGAACAAACGGGACGCATGAATTGTTCCCTGGACTACCGTAGTGACTTTTATTCCCTGGGGGTGACATTTTATGAACTATTGTTAGGACGCTTACCCTTTGACAGCACCGACACCATGGAGTTGGTCCATTGTCATATTGCTCAAACTCCGACTCCACCCCATGAGATTGATCCCAGTATTCCCACGGCCCTGTCCGGGATTCTGCTGAAACTTCTGGCCAAGACTGCCGATGAACGCTATCAAAGTGCTTGGGGAATTCAAACGGATTTGGTGCTGTGTTTAATGCAGTTGGAAGCCACGGGAACGATTGAGGATGTGATCCCCGGTGAAAATGATGTTGTCAATAAATTTCGCATTCCTCAAACCATTTACGGGCGCGATCAGCAACTTGAACAACTCCATCGCGCCTTTGACGCCATTGGTGCCATTCCCCAAGCCAACTCAGGGGGGTCAACCCCTTTAACCGGAACTAGCGCCACCTCGGCTATTTTTATCAGGGGAGAGTCGGGAATTGGTAAAACGGCTCTGGTGGCGGAAAGTTATAAACCTCTGACCCGGCATTGTGGCTATTTTGTTACCGGAACCTTTGAGCGTTCGCACCGGGACAGTTCCCCCCCTGGCCCTGAGACTCTGGCTACAGTGGAACGAGCCTCAGGAGGAATCATCGCCTATCGGGGCTGGATTAGCGCCTTGAGTGAACTTATCCGTCAACTGTTGACGGAAACAGAAACTTCCTTGGCCCAATGGCGCGATCGCCTCCAGCAGGTCTTGCTACCCCAGGGGCAATCTCAGCCAACCCCAAGGGATTATAAAGAGCTTAGAGATTTACTGGCTCTGATTCCAGAATTGCAATTGGTACTCGGACCCAACTTACCCCCCAATTTGCAGATCCAGGAACATCCCCTGGGCGATCGCGAAGCCTGCGGGAACCGCGAGTCGCTGATCAGTTCCCCAGAACCGCTACAAAAACTTCTGCAAGTCTTTGCTCATAGTCATCAGCCTTTTGTCGTCTTTTTGGATAATCTGCAATGGGCTGATTTAGACAGCCTAGCTCTGATTGAAACCCTATTGAGCGATCCCAAATCCCAATCCTTCCTGATCATTGCCGCCTATCGGGATAATCAAACCCATCTGCTACCTCAATCGGCAGGCCATCCTCCCACCTCTTCCCCCTTTGCGCTCAATTCAATTCTCTCACTTCAAGCGCGACTCCAAGAGCAGGGCTGTCCGGTTGGACAACTTCACTTGCAAGGCTTGGAACTCGAAGCCATTGCCGCTCTGGTGGCCGATACCCTGCAAAATAGTCTCAAAGCCGTCATGCCCCTAGCGGCGCTGATTAGCCAAAAAACCAACGGGAACCCCTTCTTCGTACGAGAATTTCTCAAAACTCTCGATCGCGAACAATTGTTACGGTTCGATGACGAATCCATGAGTTGGCAATGGGATATTGAGCGTATCAAAGCCCAGGATATTACCGATAATGTCTTAGAATTTCTGCTCGATCAATTTAAAACCCTACCGCCACAAACTCAATATATACTGCATCTGGGTGCGGTGGTTGGGATGGAGTTTGATTTGGATCTAATTGCCGATTTAATTAACGGCTCTCCCGAGGAGTTATTTCAGAACTTAATTCCGGCGTTAGTTGAAGGTTTGGTCCAGCCCCGAGCCAAGGACTCAGACCAGAGGGGGGCGCTGAGCCTATCAAGAACCTATCCGAGTACCCCCCAAGAGCTCCTATTACTGCGACAATATCAATTTCTACATGAACAAGTTCAGCAAGCGGCCTACCGGATGACTCAGACCGTTGCTCTGACGAACCCAGAGGGCGCTCCGACCATTTCCAACGACACGGCCAAGTTACATTTAGAAATTGGCAAACGACTGTTGCAGCGGGCCCAACAGGGTCCCAGGGCTTCATCCTCTTCTGCTGAAACTGTTCCTGTCGCCATGTCACCCGGTGATATTTTTGAGATTGTCTATCACTGGAATCTAGGTCAAGGGGCGATCGCTGAACGGGAGGAGACCCTTCAACGGGCCCAACTTAACCACCTCGCCGCCAAACAGGCTCGACTGAAGAGAGATTATACGGGGGCGATCGCCTATAGTTTGGCAGGAATTGAAGCCTTAGGGAAAGGAGCCTGGTCAACTACGCCGCAATTGTCCTTTAATCTGCATTTAGAGCGAGCGCGGGCTAACCTTCTTCAAGGGAATCTCGATCGCAGCCAAGACTTATTGAACATTCTTTATCAGCAGCAGCCTCAGGATAGCCTAGCTACGGAATTAGATAGCCTAGCTCTGGCGGGGTTGAGCCTACGGGGTGAGGTTGAAGCCGCCGACGAGTTGGCCCGTCAGGCCCTGGAACGCTTGGAACTGACCCCGCAACTGCCCTCCCTGACCTCAGCCCCCTCCCCTGAGATGGACCCATTCCCCCATTGGTCTCCTGAGCAGCTGAACCAACCCCCGGCTCAGGAGGTCTCGGCCTTGGATCAGCTCTTAGGTCAAACCCTGACCTTCTATCTCACCTATGCCCCCCACAGTGTCTGTTGTCAGGAGATTGTGCAACGGCTGTTAGGGCGATCGCAACAACTCGGTTCAAGTCCGGCAACTCCCCTAGCCGCAGCCGCCTATACGGTCATTCTGCTCAATCAGGGGCATCATGACCAAGCGCAAACCTGGGTTACGGCCCTGGCCGCCTGGCGGCCCCCCTCCCAAACTGCCTCGAATCTAGAGGGACCCACTCAGGAGATGGCGCAATGGGCTGAATTTTCCCCGTCTAGAGATCTCAATTCAGAACTGAGCCAGCCAAATTCCTATCTCGCGTGGAGTGAGTTACTACTGGCGAGTCAGGTCTATCCTCGACTCTATGGGATTCCTAAAAGCCTATCCCTTTTAGATGCAGCAGAGCATCATAGCCGAGGGGTGGGGGATTGGCTAGCCCTCGGGGTGATTATTGTAGAACGGTTGTATCTAGAGTTTTATGGGGGCAAAGCCTTAAATATCCTAGCTGGGGATATTGCTCAAGCCCTGGAATGGTGTCGCAAGTATCAACATCATTGGGCCATAGATGCCCTCAAGGCCTTGCAACTACCCCTGCAATATTTACGCCTCGGTTTGGCGGCAGAGGAGATGACCCCTGACGCAATGGCTGTGGGACAACTGGCTCCAGGTCAGCGACGGGTTTGGGCCTCTACTGAAATTCATCGGGCCTGGATCTTGTATTTGGAACGGGAGTATGAGCTGGCTTTAACTCGATTGCAGGGGGTGATCACTCCGACCAGAGCAGTCCCAAAGGGGGCCGGAGTGATCACCCCTGGAGACGTGAATCCCCTGACTTGGGCCCTGGGTCGTTCAGTTATGGCTCTATGCTGGAGTGCGTTAACTCAGGTCGGTGAGCCGCTTCCTGAGCCATTTCTAACCGTTGAAGCGGAGTTGGAGCGCTGGAGTCAGGACTGTCCTGAGACCTTTGCCAGTTTGGCCGCGATGATTAAGGGAGAGCGCCACCGCTTGCAGAGCAATGATAGAGAGGCGATCGATGCCTATGATCAAGCCATTGAAAGAGCCTTGGAGAGCCATTGTCCTTATGGGATGACCTTGGCTCATGAGTTGGCGGCTCAGTTTTGGCTCCAACGGCAGAAACCGAAGATTGCCCGGGTGTATCTGGCGGAGGCGTATACCGCCTACCAACGCTGGGGGGCCCGTTATAAAGTGGGACAGTTGACTCAAACCTATGGCTCATTGCTGTCGGTAACGACCTTAGCCTTACAGGATCAGGAGGACGCCGACTCCTTCAATCATCGCGTCAATATGAGTTTGGACTATACGCGATCGCGGGCGGCGGTGTTGGATGTGACTACCGTGATGAAAGCGGCCCGCTCTCTATCTGGGGAGATTGTTCTCGATCGCCTGTTGGGGAAATTGATGAAGTTGGCGATCGCCAATGCCGGTGCTACCCGGGGTGCAATTATCCTCGATCGTATGGGCCAACTGACCTTAGAGATTGTACAAACCGTAGGGGATCTCGACGAAGACAGTGATGAGGAAGCTGGGGAGGGGTCTGAGGATGATAATCGCCCCATCAAGGAAGGGTTACGACCGGGAATTGCCCTTGAAGTCTGTGACAGTTTACCCCGCTCCGCTATTCACTATGTAGCCCGGACCAATGAGAGTGTGGTTCTCAATGATGCCACCGCCGAGTCCGCATTTGTCAACGACCTCTATATCCAGCAGTTTCAACCCAAATCTCTCCTCTGCGCCCCAATTCAGGGGAAAGGGAAGTTAATTGGCCTGTTATATCTGGAAAATAATCTCACCGCTGGGGCCTTTACCCGCGATCGCCTAGATGTCTTGATGTTACTCTGTGCCCAAGCGGCGATCGCCCTAGAAAATGCCCGGCTTTATGAAAACCTTAAACAGTCAGAAATTCGGGAGCGCGATCGGGCCCAGCAACTACGAGATTCCTTAGAAGAACTGCAAGAAGCGCAACTGCAACTGGTGCAAAGTGAAAAAATGGCGACCCTTGGTCAACTGGTCGCTGGAGTCGCCCATGAAATTAATAATCCCGTTGGGTTTGTCGATGCCAATCTCAGTCACGCCGCTGGCTATATTGAAGACCTCCTGGGCCTATTAGAACTCTATCAAGAAACCTTCCCCGATCCCGGAGAAGACATTGAAGCGGAAATTGAAGAGATTGACCTAGAATTTATCCTCAAAGACCTGCCCCAAATCCTCAGTTCCATGAGTGTCGGCACAGAACGTATTCGCCAAATTAGTCGTTCGCTACGCACCTTCTCCCGAGCCGATACTTCCGCAAAAGTTCCCGTTAACATCCATGAAGGCATTGATAGCACCCTCATGATTCTTAAACCGCGCTTAAAATTCACCCAAGTGCGTCCCAGTATTCAAATTGTCAAAGACTATGGAGACTTACCCGAAATTGAATGTTATGCCGGTCAACTTAACCAAGTCTTTATGAACATTATTGCCAATGCCATTGATGCCTTCGACGAAGCCAATGTTGGCTTAACCTTTGAGGAAATTGAGCAGAACCCCAATCAAATTACCATTAGCACCGAACTAATACAGACCTACGTTTCTAACGAAGAAGACGACGAAACGGACTCCGACTGGGTCATTATTCGTATTCGTGATAATGGTCCAGGAATGCCCGAGGACGTGCAAAACAATATTTTCAACCATCTGTTCACCACCAAAGCAGTGGGCAAAGGAACCGGGTTGGGTCTGTCAATTTCCCATCAAATTGTAGTTGAGAAACACCAGGGCCGGTTGAGTTGTCGGTCAACCTTAGGTGAAGGGACAGAGTTTGTTATTGAAATCCCCATTGAATAAACGCTGCTAACCTAACTCCCCGTCCAAACTACGAGTGACCGCATTTTGGGTGCTAGCTTGGAACTCCTTGATATTAATTCGTTTTAACAACACTAAGGCTAGCAGCAGTCCCAACGCCTGTAGAAAAAATACCGAGCCATAAGCCCATAGGGGTGACTCAAACATCCAGGTTCCCAAGTTTAACGCCCCACCACTGATGAGAGCAGAAACGCCTCGGGCCATCGCTTTAGCCAGCCCCCAGGCACCGACAAAAGTTCCCGCCGTTTCTGCCACCGTCAAATCCAACATGAGACTGCTGACCCCAGCGATGAGGGTTCCGGCAAAGAGGCCATAAAAAAGGAAGGCCACTTGCAATAATTCCACCCACTGGCCCACTCCAGCAACAATGAACAGTAACACACAGACCAAAGCCCCGAGACAGCCATATTGGCTGATGCGTTTTTTCCCCAGACGGGGAACCAGAAGAAACCCTGTTGTAGCGATCCCCACCATAATTCCAACACTGAGAAAGATATTTAATTGAGTAGTGGCGGCGATGCTCATGTCCAAGACTTCCCCACCATAGGGTTCAATCACCACATCATACATAAAGAGGCTAATAGTGAGCAGAAAGAGGACGCTAAAAAAGACCCCTGTTTGACGACTTGCGGTAAGAACGCGAAGAGCCGTACTCAGAGTAACACGCTCCTCAGTCTGAGCTACCCTAGAGCGTTGATGATAGCGGGAGTATTTCTTTTCAATACCGACCGTAGCGAGAAAACATAGACCCAGAACCATCGCCGGAATAACGATAAAGACACGGTTCACCATGTAGCTGAGGCTCAGAATATCCACCTGTTCCAGATTTTCAATGGCTTGCACTCCAGTGTCAGGTCCGCTGAGAAGGCTTGAGCTAATCACTGCCCCCGTAATCGTGCCTAGCATCAGCATCGACCCCACAACGCCAATGAGTTTAGAGCGATGGTCTTCATCAGAAATATCCACCAACAGGGCTGCGAAGGGGATGGAACTAGCATCGACGCAGAGACCATAGAGCATAAAACAGCCCGTAAACAGAGCCGCCCAGCCGTAGGTAGTTCCAGTCATACCGTAAGTTTGCAAACTCAAACCCAGTTGCCAGAGAACCTGGACAGTGAGGAAGGAAAGACTGGTGAAGAGAACTGTACCAATCCAGATATAGCCACTGCGATGTTTGCCAAAGATGGGTTTTGAGTCTGAGAGTTGGCCGAAGAAGACCCGAGCTGGGGACATAAACCGTTTCATCGCAATGGCCCCGGTGGCGATGAGGGCGGGAACTCTCAACTCGTCAATGGCAATCCGATTGATGATAGCTAGGGTGAGCAAGGACATCATCCCCAGTCCGAGCTGGAATAGACCCAGGCGAAACATCGTCAAAATGTTAAGACGAGGCAGGGGAGGTGATGTTAGGTCAGGGTGAGTGGCGGGGGAATTTTTCATAGAGCCTGTCAACAGGAGCAGGGGAAGCCTAAGCACCACCCTTTAACTAGGCTACTCCAACTCCCCTTCCATCACACGACTGACGGCATTTTGGGTGCTGGCCTGGAACTCCTTAATGTTAATCCGTTTTAAGAGAAGTAATGCCAGGAGCAGTCCCAGACATTGCAGCAAAAAGACCAAACCATAAGCGAATAGGGGTGACTCAAACGCCCAAGTTCCCAGGTTCAACACGCTACCACTGACAATAGTGGAAATCCCCCGGGCCATGGCTTGAGCCAATCCCCAAGCCCCGATAAACGTTCCCGCCGTTTCCGCCACCGTTAAATCCAGCATGAGACTGGTAGCCCCGGCGGTGAGGGTTCCGGCACAGACTCCATAGAACAGGAACGCCGATCGCAGTAAGTCCACATTCTCGCCCACTCCAGCAATAATAAAGAACAGGGCAAAGATCGAGGCCCCGATACAACCATATTGAGTGGTGCGTTCCTTCCCTAGACGAGGAACCAAGAGGAATCCTGTCCCGGAAATGCCTGCCAGGGTTCCAATGCCGAAAAAGACGTTGAGTTGGGTAGTTTCGGCGATACTCATACCAAAGACTTGCCCGCCATAGGGTTCAATCACCACCTCGTGCATAAAGAGGCTAATCGTCAGCAGGAGGAGGAAGCTAAAGAAAAACCCCGTTTGACGGCTGGCGGTGAGGACACGAAAGGCAGTTTTCAGGGTCACCCGTTCCTCGGAGTTAGCCACCATCGAGCGTTGGCTATAGCGGGAGTATTTCTCTTCGATACCGACGGTGGCCAGGAAACAGAGACTCAGAACAATCGCCGGAACGATAATAAAAACACGATTCACGGTGCGGCTCAGGGCCGGGATATCCACCTGTTCCAGATTGCGGACGGCTTCAGCCCCATTTTCGGGTTGATCGAGTAGAGTGGAGCCAATAATCGCCCCAGCAATGATACCCACCATGAGCATAGACCAGACGACACCAATGAGTTTAGAGCGATGGTCTTCATCGGAGATATCCACCAGCATCGCCGCGAAGGGGGTGGAACTGGCACTGATGGAAAGGCCATAGAGCATAAAACAGCCCGCAAACAAGGCGGCCCAGCCATAGGTAGGGGGGGTCATGCCATGGGTTTGCAAACTCAGACCCAGTTGCCAGAGAACCTGTATGGTAACGAAGGAGAGACTGGTGAAGAGTACCGCCCCAATCCAGACATAGCCGCTGCGATGTCGCCCAAAGAGGGGTTTAGAGTCCGAGAGTTGCCCGAAAAAGACACGAGCCGGGGACACGAGCCGTTCCATGGCAATGGCCCCAGTGGCGATGAGAGCCGGCACTCTCAGTTCATCAATGGCGATACGGTTAACGATTCCGAGGGTGAGCAAGGACATCATCCCCAGTCCCATCTGGAACAGGCCCAGACGAAACATGGTTAGGAGGCCGATGCGAGGTAGAGGTTGGGTGGTCAAGTCGGTGATGGGGCGATCGCGGGTGTCCATAGAGCCTATCAAAATGGTCTGCGAGGGCGTAGTCTTCAGTTTAATGGATTTTGGAACCCGCACCCCAGAGGTTTTATGGTCAGGGCAGGACGGTCACTACAAAAAAACACTGGGTGACACCTTAAATCGCTCTCCCAGGGCCTTGGCTTGGGTTTTGCTAATGCCACGCTTCCGGTTAAACACCTCGGAAGCAATGCCTTTAGAGCCAAAAATGTCTAACAAATCCTTCTGACGGAGTTGGTGAGCGGCCACTAACTCATCTAAAACATCATGGGGAGTTGCGGTATTTGGCATCGGGTAAGTTTTCCGCTCATAATCCTCAATTAAAATTGCCAGTAACTCTAGCATTGAGGCTTCGTCATCGCTCAATTGAGATTCCTCAATCTCCATCAGTCGATCAATTTCGCAGAGCATGGCTTCATAATCTGATGAAGACTGGATGGGTTTCAATGGCAAAATGGAACTGTTCCTGTTCATAGCTTGGCGATGGTGCTATCACAACGATTTACCGAGGCCCTCCTCTGGGCGACAGAACTCCATCAGCAACAGGTTCGCAAAGGCTCTGGAGTTCCCTATATCGCCCATCTGCTGGGGGTTACCAGTGAGGCCTTAGAATATGGGGCCACAGAAGATGAGGCGATCGCCGCCCTACTCCATGATGCCATCGAAGACTGTGGCGGCCGACCCATCGCCCTGGAGATTCGCCGCCGCTTCGGGGATAATGTCGCCGAGATTGTTGAAGGCTGTACCGATGCAGTCACTCAGCCTAAACCCCCCTGGCGAGAACGCAAGCAGGCCTATATTAGCCATCTGCGCACCGCCTCCCCCTCTGTCCGTCTCGTCTCAGCGGCCGATAAACTCTATAATGCTCGCTCCATTCTCAAAGATTGCCGCTGCGTCGGTGACGAAATTTGGCAGCGGTTCACTGGGGGGCGAGCGGGCAGTTTATGGTACTATCGCGCCGTGGTAGATACCCTAAAATCCGTGGACAATCGCCCCATTGTCGCCGAGTTGGAGCGAGTTGTGCAGGAGTTGGAACGCCTCGCCGCTTCCATTCCCCAAAGCCAAGACGGGCCAACTCCCCACCCATCCCCCTAGGACGAGCATTGAATGATGTATATCTTAATCGGTGGAGCGGGGATGACTGGGTTAGCCCTGGCCAATACCTTGCTGAATATCGGGCATACCATCGCCATTGTTGACCCGGACCCTTTAGCTTGTCAATATGCCCGGGAGAAAATTGGCGTGATGGCCTTTGAAGGCAGTGCTGTCAATACCACCACCCTGATTGAAGCGGGGATTCGTAAAGCTGATGCGGTGATTGGGGCCTTGCGGGAAGATGCCCTAAATTTGGCGTTTGTTACCCTCTCGAAGCATTATGGGGTCTCTCAAATTATTGTACGGATGAGCGATCGCGATTTCGCTGAACCCTATCAACTCGCTGGAGCCAGCCATATCATTAGTACCACGCAATTGGCTATCAATCGCATCATTAATGCCATTGAATATCCCCAAGTGGATGCGATGATGCACTTTGAACAGGGACAGGTGGAAGTGTTAAAACTCTCTCTCCCTCAGGATTGCTATATTGTTGGTCATACGGTGGCGGAAATTGCTCAGGATGAGCGGTTTCCGGAGGGGACGTTGATTATTGGCTATCAGGCCCATGCTCATGAGGACTTGATTATTCCCAATGGGAGTACCGTCCTCGAAAGTGGTTCTAAGATTTTGGCAGTCACGAAGCCGGATTTGGTTCGGGATGTGATTGATTTTTTGGGCTTATGTTCTTAAGGGGGAACCACGGAGTCACAGAGGACACAGAGGGAAGAGGGGAGGAGGGGGGATTAGTCGTCTTGGAGGGACATGAGTTTTTGGTTGAGGGTGTCGATGTAGGGATTGGCTCGTTCGTTGGAGAGTAAGCCTTTGCGGACGGCGTCGTTAATGGCTCCTTTTTCTGCGAGGTATAAACGACGACGTAGGCCGTCTAAATAGCCACCGGGTTCGAGGGGTTGGTCGCCATGAACCATTCGTTGATTGTAGAAATGGCGTAGTTCTCGCTCGGCGGTGGCAATTCGGGCTTGATAATTGGCGAAGAGTTCTTCGTAGAGGGATTTGGGTAAACTGCCTGATTCAAATAAACTGTTGAGTTCTTGTTGGGCCGCTTTCGAGGCAATGAGAGTTAGTTGTAGGGTTTCGAGTTTTTCGGCAGCGGGGGAGGGTGGGTTTAGGTTGAGTTGCTTGACTAACCAAGGAAGGCTCAATCCTTGACCAATTAGGGACACTAAGACCGTGCTAAAAATTAAGGTGATGATATTTTCTCGCCCCGGTAAGGTGAAGGGTAAACTTAATGCTAAAGCCATGGATAGAGACCCTTTGACATTGCCAAATATCAAAACATGCTGCCATTTTAAGGGTAAGGGTCTATCAAAGAAGCGAACTAGATAGAGTAGGGGGTAAATCGAAAACACTCGCCCAACTTGATAGCCTAAAATGGCGAGCATGGCACTGGGGAGCGTTTCCCATAACATCCTTGGATCGAGTTCTAAACCGACTAATAAAAAAATAAAGGTGTTGACCCCAAATCCGGCGTATTCCCAAAAATTTAAGAGGGTAACTTTAATGGATGCGGAAATGGTGTTAAAGCCAGAATTGCCAATGACTAAGCCGGCAATCACAACGGCGATCGCACTCGATACTCCCAAAACTTGCCCAATTTGAAAGGTTCCTAAGGAAATGGCAACGGTTAAGAGGGTGTTACTTAAGGCATCATTGAGTTGTTTGAGCAGTCCCACGCAGAGGTAACCTAATCCTAAACCAAGAAGGGTTCCACCGACTAAGGCGATTGAAAGCTGTTCAAATCCTTCAAGGAGGGTAAAGGAACCTTGGCGATGGATGGTACTAATCATTGTCAAGAGAACTAGGGCAATCCCATCATTAAAGAGACTTTCGCCCTCAACAATGGTAATTAAACGTCCGGGAACTTTAACGGTTTTAAATGCCCCAATCACTGAGACGGTATCGGTAATCGTTAAAATCACCCCGATCGCCGAGGCGGTAATCCAGACCACCCCGAGCCCAAAACGTAAAAAGATTGTGGTAATGGCGGCTGCCAGAACAACCCCTGGCCCAGCTAATAACAGAATGGGTTTAATGGTACTTCGCAGACGGCTAATGTCGGTATTAATCGCCGCTTCAAAAATGAGAATCGGCAGAAACAGATTGAGAATGACATCGGGGTTTAAGCCAATCTCAGCCGGTAAGGCTTGTGGGGTAATCAACAATCCCCCCAATACTAACCCCACCACATAGGGAATGCGAAAGCGGCGAGTAATTAGGGCAACGGCTGTGGCAACCAGCAATAGGATAATCGAAGCCCCCACCAACCCCGTCACCTGATTGGAGTTAGCCGTTAGGGCTTCTTCGACGGACTCAGGAACTGGTTCTGCTAGAGTTTGAGAATAGAGGGTTAACAGCACTAAACTTGCTTCAGCCACTCCCATCCTTGCATCTGATTTAACATGGGCTGACAAATGAGCTTCGATTGGAGGGGGGTGATTGTAATATAGTTCTGACTCACCGCAAGGCCATCAATGGGAATGTCGGTTTTGTCAGGTTCATCATCTAACTCTTCTAAAACTTCTCCGGCTAACCAATAATAGGTTTTCCCCCGAGGATCGACTCGTTTTTGAAAGACATCGGTATAACGACGAACCCCTTGGCGGGCCAGGGTGACTCCGGCGATGCGATCGCCCGTGACGGGGGGAATGTTGACATTCAACAGTAGGGGATGTGGGGGACGGCGATCGCCCAACTGGGCCATCAACCGCAAGGCGAACTCCACCCCCGGCTGGAAATCTCGGGAAGTGAAACTAGCTAAACTGAAGGCCACACTGGGAATCCCCTCAATATATCCCTCTAGAGCAGCGGAGACAGTTCCAGAATAGATGATATCAGTGCCGACATTCGCCCCATGGTTGATACCGGCTAAGACAAAATCGGGGGGACTGTCTACTAAGGCACTCAGGGCTAATTTAATGCAGTCGGAGGGAGTGCCGGAACAGGCCCAGGCGGCGATGCTGGGGTGAAAGCGATCGCCCACGGGTTCGGCCCGGATGGGTTGGTGCATCGTTAGACTATGGCCGGTGGCGGAACGCTCTCGATCCGGGCAAACGACGGTTACGTCATGGCCGGCTTCGGCTAAGGCATTCGCTAAGGCTTGCACCCCCTGGGCGAGAATACCGTCGTCGTTACCAATTAGAAGTTTCATAGGGGAGGGAACAGGGAACAAGGAACAGGGAATAGGGGAACCACAGAGTCACAGAGGACACGGAGAATGGGGAGGGGTTAACTTCGTTGGTAGCGTAGGCCGGGGAGGGCGGAGATTAGCCCCATCAATTCTAACTGTAAGAGGGCACTGGAGACAGCGGCGGCTTCGGTGGCGGATTTTTCGACGATGATATCGAAGGCGGTGGCTTCTGGGCCGACGGCGGCGAAGACTTGGGCTAGATGGGCCGGAACGTCCACGGGTGGGGGGGCTGTTGGCTCTGGGGAGGGGTTGACAGATTCTGTTTTTTGTGGTGTGGGTTCTGGTTTGAGGCGAGGCTTGGGGCTGGTGAGGCTGGGCATTTCTTGGAGGGTCTGAATCAGATTGTCTTCGTCCATGACCAGTTGGGCCCCTCGGGTGATGAGACCGAGACAGCCTCGGGAGTTGGGGTTGTCGAGGGAACCGGGAAGGGCATAGACATCGCGGCAAAACTCGTTGGCTAGATAGGCGGTGATGAGGGCCCCGGATTTTTGCGGGGCTTCGGTGACCAGGGTGGCGCGACTTAATCCGGCGATGATGCGGTTGCGTTGGGGAAATTGCAGGCGATCCGGTGGGGTTCCGGCGGGATATTCGCTCACCACTAAGCCTGTTTCAATAATCTCGTCGTAAAGACTCTGATTGCGACGGGGATAGACCACATCAACTCCCGTTCCGACGACGGCTACGGTGCGGCCGGAGAGGCTTAGACAGGTGCGGTGGGCCTCGGTGTCAATGCCTGCGGCTAGACCTGAGACAATGGTAAATCCTTCTTGGCTGAGGCGATGGGTGAGGCGGCGCGTCCATTTGAGACCGTAGGGACTGGGGCGACGGGTTCCGACAATGGCGATGGTGGGGGCGTTTCCCTCCATTTCTGCTACATCGGGGATGCCTCGATAGTAGAGTAGCGGCGGCGGGGCGTGAATTTCTCGCAGGAGTCGGGGATATTCTGGGTCGCAGAGGGTCCAGAATTGGGGGTTGGCTTCGAGATGCTTGGCGTAGAGTTGGTCTGGGTTGAGGTGCGATCGCTGTCTGAGGATATCGGCGGCCAGTTGGGGGCCGATTCCTTCGACAGTTAATAGGCCCGCCTCCGAGGCAGTCCAGGCGGCTTCGAGGGAGCCAAATTGCTGGTTCAAGCGACCCATCAACACCGAACCAATGCGTTTAATCTGACTCCAAGCCACCCAATAGGGGCGATCGCCATTCATAGCCCTAAACCCTTCCTCCACGGTTCACTTAGCCAGGTTCAGAGGCCAGTCTCCGAGGGACTGGCTTGGCGGTTGCGGTTGCGTAAATGTTCAAAAACACTTTTATCGCCAATATCATCGGGAATGGCTTGGGGGAGTTTACGCAGGCTAAAGATGAGAAATAAGATGGCCCACATGGCCAACATCACCGGCTTACTTTCTTCGGGAAGCAAACCGCTAAGATGGCCCAGCAGCAGAATCGGCACCAGGGGAGTTAGGAATTTCGTTTCCAGGCGATTGAAACAAAACGCTTCCTTAAAATAAATTCCCGTCAGGGCGACAAACAAAAAGCCCAGACCCCAGAGACTGCTAGGATGCTGATAGACCGTCAGGGCTAGGGAGTCTTCACTGGCGAGGATTAAATCCACACTGGATGCGACCCCCACCAGCCAACAGGCCTGTAGAAGTCGATGCAGGGGGGCTAGATAGATATGAATGGTTAATAAACTCACCCCTAGGGATAGGGCGAACAGGCCATAGAGTCCGGTGAGGGTTTGTAACACCCAATCACTGGGGCCAACGCTGAGGATTAACCCCGTTCCTAGGGCAAAACTCACAGCGGCGACGGCTAAGCCAGCGCGATAGATACGGACCTCACGGCGATCGCCCGCTGTAATCTGATAACTCCCAAACTGACCAAAGTAAACTGGGCTGTCAATTGAGACATCATTCATCAAATAGCACTCCTCAGGAATAACATCAAGGGGCTGGCTTTAGCCTAGAGGGGACGATGAGGGTATCTCCAGGGAAGCCAGGAACTCTGCTTCTAGCTGATCGTAGGCACGAATACTGCGGCGTAACCATTCTAACTTGAGGCCGACCCGCTCCGGCTCGCTCAGCCGCCAGGGATGATTGCCCTGACGTAAGCGTTTACTGAGTTCATATAAACATAATGCCGCACTGACGGAGATGTTGAAACTCTCACTAAACCCATACATGGGAATTTTGATCCGCACATCGGCATGACTAAGGGCATAGGTAGAGAGGCCTCGTCGTTCTGATCCAAAGAGAATCGCCGTTTTACCCTTGATGGGAACCTCATCGATGTTCACCGTGGGTTCGTGGGGTGTGGTGGCCAGAAGGGTGTAGCCTTGCTCCTTGAGGCGATCGAAGCAGATGGCGGTATTATTCACCCCATAGTCATCATAGCGATGCAAACTCAACCAGCGATCGGCCCCCAAACTCACCTGTTGATTGGGGTCAAATTCCGTATCTCGCTCAATAATATGGACATCTTGCACCCCGAAGCCATCGCAACTGCGCAACACCGCACTGGCATTATGGGGTTTATGAATCCCCTCTAACACCACCGCCAGTCGCCGCGTCCGCTGGGCCAAGACTTGATCCATGCGAGTGGCACGGGCTTCGGTCATATATTGGCTGAGATGGGCGATGAGGTCTTTTTGGGTTTGGAGGTTCATGGGGGAGGGAGGCAAGAGGCAAGAGGCAAAAGGCAAGAGGCAAAAGGCAAGAGGGTTACCACAGAGACACAGAGGACACAGAGGAAGAGGAGGGGGGAAGAGGCAAGAGGCAAAAGGCAAAAGGCAAGAGGCAAGAGGCAAGAGGGGGGGGATTTTTCGCCCCTAGCACTCCTCCTCGGCCTCTGTGTCCTCTGTGCCTCTGTGGTTCTCCTCTCCCTCTCAGTCTTGCAATAAGTGATGCTCGATCGCAAACCGGACTAACTCCGAACGGTTATTTGTCTCGGTTTTCCGTAGGAGATTGCTGACATACTTCTCGATGGTGCGGGAACTAAGATAGAGGCGATCGCCAATTTGATTGTTGGATAAGCCTTGACTCAGGAGTTCCAGCACTTCTTGTTCGCGATCGGTTAAGTCAAGGGTAACATCCGGTAGCTCGGGGACGGGGGCTGGGGGAGTGATGGTGGAGGCGTGACTCATCATGGTGTAGCGATCGAGAAAATTGCGCACCACTGCCCCCAATTCCTCTAACTCAAAGGGTTTGGGCATATGGATATCAATGCCCGCTTGGTAACCGCGAATGCGATCCCGAGTCTGGTTGCGGGCCGTGAGGAAAATGACCGGCAGGAGGCGAAAGCTGGGCTGTTGGCGAACGTTCCGCACGAGTTCGTAGCCATCCATCTCTGGCATGATGGCGTCAGTAATTAAGAGATGGGGTTGGTGTCGTTCAATGAGGCTGAGGGCCTCCCGGCCGTTGACGGCAGGAATGGCTGAGTAGCCGGAGAGTTCCAGGTAATCGGTGATGGAGAGGCGAGTGCCTACGTCATCCTCCACCACCAAAATCGTCAGAGGCATAGGGGCACTTAAACGGCAGACACTTGGAGGCTGGAGGGCCGCCCTAAATTGCCCACTAGGGTAATTCCCCGGCCATTAGCATGGAGATGACGCAAAATCCGATAGAGGGTTTCGACTTGATCGGGCGCACCGGCGGCGAGGGCTAACTCCTCTAGGGACATGGGTTTGTTGGACTCTTTGAGGACGGCCATGGCCTTCTGCTGTAAGGACAACACTGTGGCGGCGGCTTTTTTGCCCGCTTCGACTCCTGGCTGGTGATAGGCGTTGACATTCACTAAGGAGGCATAGAGGCCCACGGCTCGCTCGTAGAGGGCAATCAACACGCCGACGTAATAGGGACTCACCTCGGGAACGGTGATGGTGATGGAGTCTCGTTGATTGTCAAAGAGGGCTTGTCGGGTTCCCTGTAGGAAGCCGGAGAGATAATCGCCACAGGTGACACCGCGTTCAATTTCGATGGAGTCTCCGGGGCGATCGCGCAACACTTCAATAAAGGTGGCAAAGAAGTTCGGCACCCCGTCACGCAACTGTTGCACATAGGCATGTTGGTCCGTTGACCCTTTGTTGCCATACACGGCAATCCCCTGATGGACAATGTTGCCATCGAGGTCTCGTTCTTTGCCGAGGGATTCCATGACTAACTGTTGCAGATAGCGGCTAAACAACAGGAGTGAGTCTTTGTAGGGGAGGATGACCATATCCTTTTCCCCCTGTCCCTTGCCCGCTGCATACCAAGCTAGGGCTAATAGGGCCGCTGGGTTGGTTTTGAGGTCAGCCACTCGGGTGGCCGCGTCCATAGCTTTCGCCCCGGCTAACATGGCGCGAATGTCAATTCCTTGTAGGGCCGCAGCGGGGAGTCCGACGGCGGAGAGTTCTGAAGTGCGTCCTCCCACCCAGTCGGCCATGGGCAGGCGGCTGAGCCAGCCTTCGCTTTGGGCTTGGCGATCGAGTTTACTGTCAACGCCGGTGATGGCTACCGCTTGCTTGCTGAAGTCGAGTCCGGCTTGAGCAAACGCCGCTTGCACCTCAATCATGCCATTGCGGGTTTCTGGGGTTCCTCCCGATTTGGAGATGATGAAGACTAGAGTGGTTGAGAGGCGATCGCCCAATTGGCCCAGGGTGCGATCGATCCCGGCTGGGTCGCTATTATCGATGAAGTGAATCGCCAATGGGGCATCTAGGGGGGCTAGGGCATCGGCCACAAACTGGGGACCGAGGGCCGAACCGCCAATTCCCACCGAGAGAATGTCCGTAAAGCGATCGCCCCCGGGGGGATGGAGTTGCCCTGAATGTACCTGGCCCACGAAGGCTTCAATTTTCGCTAAGGTATCAATGACCTCCTGACGAATCTCAGGAGTGGGAGCCAAATCTGGATCTCGCAGCCAATAATGGCCCACCATGCGATCCTCATCAGGATTGGCGATCGCCCCCTGTTCCAGCTTTGCCATATCTTGAAAAGCCTTCTCAAAGCGGGGGGTAAGGTGGTCGATCAAGTCCGGCTCAACGGACATACGGCTGATATCAACATAGACCTCTAGCTCCTCGTGATAATAGAGCCAATCCCGATAGCGTTTCCAAAGCGTGGCAGCGTCCATCTGTTGCGTTTTACCTCTAGCCATACGGTTAACCCAAGCCAGTCAAGTCTCCACTGGCAAGCGTTTGAGAACAGCCTATCACGACATTTTGAAGGATTGTTGAAAAAAGCTTTACAGAAAAGTAGAAATTGCAACTATCATAGAGTGAAGCGGTGGTTACCTCCGACGGTGCGTCTGACCCAATAGTTGGTCCCAAAGCGTACTGATCGAGATGACCAGCTCAGTCGCTGAATTCGGTGTGGGAACAACGCCCTCATACAGAACAACATCACCACGGTGCTAGGTCATCGGTCACAACAGTGCCCATCAGTCAACTGGCGACGGAGATTACCTCTAGCAGGCTAGGACTCAGATGATGAACCAACAACAGTTACAACCGTCAACAGACCGGGGTGATTGCCAGTTCTCCTCAGTCTCGCCCCCCTGTTGACCGGTTCACCGGCCACCACCGAGTCTTCATCCTTACCCCTTCAGCATCTCGATCACCGGTTCTCTCCCTCGCTACACGTAACCCAGTAACGTATGACTTCATTTATGACATCTGTAACTTCCGAACAAACCTCTCAACCCCAAACCAACACCGATACCCCGTCTGTTGTCGACGATACCCCAGCTACCTTTGAAGCCTTTGATCTACGCCCAGAAATTCTAGAAGGCATCCAAGAAGCCGGGTTCCGCGCCCCGAGCCCCATCCAGCAGCAAGCGATTCCCGTGATTCTCCAGGGACGAGATGCGATCGCCCGCGCTCAAACAGGGACCGGTAAAACCGCTGCCTTCGGCCTTCCGGCCATGAACGCTGTGCACCGCGACAGTAGTGAAGGGGTGCAAGTCTTAGTCATTGTCCCCACCCGTGAGTTAGCCTCCCAAGTTAGCGACGAACTCTATCGCCTCGGCCGTTGTGCCGGGATTCGCACCGTTGCCGTCTATGGTGGACAGTCCATTGACCGCCAAGTGTCCCTCATCCGGCGTGGCGCCCAAGTCGTGACCGCGACCCCGGGCCGTCTCCTCGACCACCTCAAATCCAATCGCCTCAAGGACTTTGCCCCCTCGATTGTCATTCTCGATGAAGCCGATGAAATGTTGGATATGGGCTTCCTGGATGATATTGAGGAAATCTTTACCTATTTACCGAAAGAGCGACAAACCCTCCTCTTTTCTGCCACCCTTCCCTCGGCGATTCGCCAGTTATCCAAAAAAATTCTCACCGATCCCCTCTCCATTGACGTCACTCCCAAAGACTCAACGGTTAATACGGATATTACCCAGCGTTACTACGTGCTCGAAGAACGGGAACGGGAAGAAGCCCTGGTACGGCTAATTGATACCGAAGCCCCTAATAAGGCCCTCATTTTCTGTCGGACTAAGAAAGAGACCGATATGCTCTGCACAACCCTGGTCTCGCGGGGGTATGCGGCCAGTTCCCTCCATGGGGATATGCAGCAGCGACAACGGAATGAAGCCATTGAAAGTTTCAAGCGAGGACGGATTGATCTCCTCATCGCAACGGATGTGGCGGCCCGAGGCTTGGATATTAACGACGTTACCCACGTTTTTAACTATCACATTCCCTTCGACTCTGATAGCTACGTTCACCGTATTGGTCGCACAGGACGTGCTGGACGCAAAGGCACTGCTATTACCCTCGTCACCCCCTTAGAGTTCAAGAAACTCACCCGGATTATGCACATTGCTGGGTCTCCCATGGTCTATGGGGAAGTTCCCACCATTGGCGAAGCCAAGAAACAATATCAAGTCGAATTGGCCTCGAAACTGCAACATCAACATATTCAGGAAGAAGCGGTTGAGTTACTACAACGGCTCGAAGAAGATGTCGATATCAATCAGATTGCCTGTAAGGCCCTGTCGATGCTTCTTGAACAGCAACCGGTTGGCGGGCCGAGTCGCATCGGTTTCAGTGTTCAGGAAGTGGAAAACCTCCTACACCGCTCCAAGCGTCGTAAGAGCAGTCCCCGCAAACGCCGCAACAACTACCGCCCCCGCCGCAGCAATCGCCGTTAACGGCCGCTTAGGGGGTTGAGATAAGGGCTGTTCATTCAAACTTGGATGAGCAGCCCTTCTATACTTGAGACGCTTCTTATACCACCTGAAAGGATAATTCTTTAATCTGTTGACAGGCCTCAAGTCCCAGTTGTGGTTTTTGCCGATAGCCCGGTTTGGGTGTCCAGACGGTAACCGTTTTATCTAAGGCAATGCGATAGAGATACTCCACATCGGGATCATAGTTGAGTCCGAGGCGTAAGTTGGAGAAGTCATCCTCACAACTTTCAAAGCCAAACCGAACGGTCACTTGAGCGAGTAAGCATTCTGGGGTGTAGCGATGTTCCCCGGCGGTTTCTCGCTCGTCCCAAAATTTCAGCAGAAATCGCTCCAGTTTAGGGAGGACTTTATCGGGAGCGCCGTTACGGCTGACATAGAGAAGTCCGGGGTTATGCTCGATGAGGATATGGCAGGTGATGCTCATAGGATAATGCTCCTTGAATGTGGTTAAGTCCCCGATGGTTTGGGGAGAGACGGCCCATCGTCTGTTGCGGGAAAGTGGGGGTGACAGGAGTAGGTTAAGGTCTCGTGTCAGTGAGGAAGTTTATACTGTCCAACAATCCGCTTGGCAAACTCGGGGACATGATCGTTGAGTTTGTCAGGGTAGTTGCGTTGGACATAGAGATAATTGCGCGTAAAGTGAGAGTCAATGGAAAACCGCGCATATTCTAGCCCTTTCGGTCCCACACGCTCAATCACCACTCCCATCAGTTGTGCCGCCCACATGGGGAGGGTCACGCCCTTGTCATAGGCGGGAATACTCTGTTGCACCGCTTGACGGCGATCGCCCCGGGAGGAGACGGGTTGAGTCTCTAATTGGGACTGCACCAAATCTAACATCTCCTGACCGGTGTCATTGCGCACCAGAATCCATTGCCAGCGGAAGGGGGCCCCCATGTAGCCCACCACCAAATCCGCTAAGCCATTGACATAATCAAAACAACTCATGCAGGAGGGGGCAAAGACATCCTTAAGTTCCTTGGTATTTAAGCCAAAGAAGGGGACTTTCTCGATAGACCCATCCTCATGTTTAAAATGGACCCGAAAGTCCTGCATAAACTCATAATGCACCACCGTTTCGGGGGAACGACTGGTGGTTTCGAGGAATTTCTGTAAGCCGGCCCGAGTCACATTATCAACGCAGGGCGTCCCGAGAACATAGAGTTTTTCTAAGCCCAGTTTATCCTGAACCGCTCGCAGGGCTTGGATTTGACAGCCAACACCAATCACCAACAGCCGCTTAAGTCCCGATTGTTCCACCTGTTCGAGAACCGAGAGGTTGGGGGACAGGGTGGGTTTGTTGACTCGGGCCGCCAACACCTCATCTGGGGTGCGGGCAATAATGGGCATGGGTTGAAAGCGATCATCGGGAGAATTTTGCACACACACAACCCCTTCAACCTTGCCCGAGTTTAACATTTCACAGGCAATACTACTGACAATTCCCGTCCATTGTGCTCCCTCAATAGGGTCTTTTTTGCGGGCGGCGGTCATGGATTGGTGAACCCCGAAATAGGTTTCCGCTTCGTCCTCTAGCTGGCGCGATCGCCCATGAATTTGGTCTTCAAGGGCTTCAAATTGCTGATTAATAAAAGCGCAGGCCTCTTTTACATAATGGATGTAATGCGTGTCACACAGACCACATTCACTACAAAGGGCTTTGGCGGGACGAGGGCCACCGGGCTTGAGTCCTTTGGCTTTGTAATGGGCGGGCCGGCTTGAGGAGGAGGGGGTGGAGGAGTTCACCGCAGTCATGATTCTGTCTTATCCGTATCTGAACGTTGCGTAGGAAACCGTCTCTTCTCACCATACCGCACCTCTGGAGCCTTCCTCCCCCCAACGGTGAACCCAACTCAACGTTTACCGGAAAATTGCTGGGCCAGAGTGCGAGCGAGTTTCAGGGAATCATGACGGACCATGGCCGATTGGGGATCTTCACTCATGATATTGGCCAAAATCACCTCTCGCTCTAATCGTTCCACCACATCTAAATCCAAGTCTACCGGGTGGGATTGTTTTTGGGCATAGCGAATCAGGGCCCGGGCCGAGGGTTTAGTTTTCTGGACGACGACCGCATCGAAGAGACGGCGATCGCCACAGGCACGGTCGATCGCTAGGATATGGTCAGAGACGGTATAGCCATCGGTTTCTCCCGGTTCTGTCATGATGTTACAGACATAAATCCGCTGGGCCGACGAGTGGGCGATCGCCTCGGCAATATCAGGAACCAGTAAATTGGGAATCACACTGGTATACAAACTCCCTGGCCCAATCACAATCACCTCCGCCTGGGCAATGGCCTCAATTACCCGAGGTAGGGGAGGGGGATTTTCCGGCAGACAACCCACCCGCATGATTTTACCCCGAGCTTTCGTAATACTCGACTCCCCTTGAATGCGACGGCCATCAGCTAACTCGGCCCACAGGGTGACATCCGTCAGGGTCGCCGGTAAGACTTCCCCCCGCACCGCCAAGACTTGGGAACTGGCCACCACCGCCTGTTCTAAATCTCCTGTAATATCGGCCATCGCCGCCAAAAATAGATTGCCAAAACTATGGCCACTCAGGCCCGTTCCAGCTTGGAAGCGATATTGAAATAACTCCGCTAAGAGGGTTTCCTCGTCCCCCAAGGCGGCTAAACAGTTGCGAATGTCTCCGGGAGGCAAAACACCAATTTCTCGCCGTAAACGCCCCGAGGAGCCGCCATCATCGGCCACGGTCACCACGGCGGTAATGTTGGCACTGTAGGTTTTCAGACCCCGCAACAGGGTCGATAACCCGGTTCCTCCCCCCAAGGCCACAAGATGGGGACCGCGATGGAGTCGTCGCCGTTCCATGAGGGCATCAATTAACTCCCCATTATCTTCGGGTTTCAGGGCATCATGAATCGATCCCATGGTCCGAGTCTGGCCCCACAGCAGTAAGAGAATGCCACTAATAACCACCAGGGGACCGCTGATATAGTTGGGAATCCGGGTGGCAATGGTGGTCAAGGCCACTTCCACAAACTGTAAGAGGTAATAGACGGGGGTGAGCCTCGTCCAGATGGCAATTCCCAATAACGCCAAGACCATCCCCGTTGCGCTGACCACTAACCATCGCTTTAACGACAGCCCCGGAGAGAGCCACTTAAACCATTGTTTAGCACGATAAGGGGTTCGACTTCGGGAGACTCGTTTGAGATCGCGGATTGTGTGTTTCATAGCAGCCGGGATAAACAAGGCATCATCGCAACTTGAGGTGAACGGGCGCTTAAGTATGGCAACATGATAGAGCAGTCGCGGGACATCACGGGATTCATGGCGCGTTTGGATCACAACGGCGATCGCAATTGTCCCCCAGAGCCGATCGTTGAACTCAAAGGGATCTCTAAGTCCTTCGGTAATACCGTGATCCTCGATCAGGTGGACTTAACGATTTACCCTGGGGATGCGTTGGGGATTATCGGACCGTCGGGAACGGGAAAGTCAACTATTCTACGGTTGATTGCTGGCCTGCTGCCACCGGATTCGGGGGAAATTTATATCAAGGGCCAGTTGCGTCAAGGGTTGATTGAGGATAACCCAGACCCGATCGGCATTGGTATGGTCTTTCAACAGGCGGCCCTGTTTGACTCCCTCACCGTCGATGAAAATGTCGGCTTTTCCCTGTATCAACATTCCAAATTGCCTCATTCAGAAATTCGTAAGCTGGTTGAGGAAAGTTTGGAACGGGTGGGACTTGGGGGAAGTGCTGACCTCTATCCGGCCCAACTGTCAGGGGGGATGCGTAAACGGGTTAGTTTTGCCCGGGCCATTATTGCTCATCCAGAAGATCCCAGCCACTCCTCGGAGATTTTGCTCTATGATGAACCCACAGCGGGCCTTGATCCCATCGCCTCGACGGTGGTTGAAGATTTGATTCGGGATCTCCATGTGGGTCAGAAACACTGTAGCTGTGGTACGTATGTCATGGTCACTCATCAAGACAGTACCATTCGCCGCACGACGGATCGGGTGATTTTTTTATATCGCGGTAAAGTACAGTGGGAAGGGACTGTTCGGGAACTGGATCACACGGATCACCCCTTGATTCGACAATTTCGCACCGGTAGCATCGAGGGCCCCATTCGCGCGGCGGGGTGATGGCAGAATGAGAGGATAGGTGCAGGTCACGAGGAATCACTATGCGATCGCGGACGCTTCGAGAAGGCTCATTGGGCCTATTTATTCTTTTGGGTTTGGGACTCTTTGGAGTTCTCTCCTTCTGGCTAAGAGGGGTGAGTTTGGGGCGACAAACCTATGAGTTTGTGGTGGAGTTTCAGGATGCGTTGGGAATGCAGCCTGGGGCCCCAGTTCGCTATCGTGGCGTGCGGGTGGGGCGCTTGGTCGAGGTGGTTCCGGGGACTAATGGGGTGGATGCGAAAATCGAGATTCTCTCGGGAGATCTCAAAATTCCCCGGCCGCCCTATGTGGAAGCGAATCAGGTTGGCTTTATTGGCGAGACGACGATTGATATCCTGGCCCCGGATCAGCCTCTGCCTCAAGTGGGGGATTTGGCAGTTCCTCGGGATTCAGACTGCAATCCGCAGGTGATTATCTGTCATGGCGATCGCGTTCTCGGGCGAGTGGGGATCAGTTTTGAGAAACTCACCCGCGCCTCAACCCGGTTTACGGAATCCTTTAGTGATCCCGAGTTGATAGAGACGGTTCAACTGCTGCTGGAAAATACGGCTCAGGCGAGTGAAGATATTGCCGGGTTGGCCCGTAATGTCTCAGAAATGACGGTGTTTTTTCAGGAAGAATTGGGGATTCTCTCGGATTCTGCTCTAGCAACGACCCAAACTTTAACCCGCACGGCTGAGGACTTTGGCACCACGGCCCAGAGTTTTAATCAGACGGCGGTAGAGTTGAACCGTTTGACGGCGACGGCGAATCAGTTGGTGGCGGATAATCGCACCAGTTTGGTGACGACGCTGGATAATTTGAATGCCATGAGTCTGGAGTTACGTGTGGCTGCTAGTGGGATTACGCCGTTGTTACAGCAGAGCGATCGCACCCTGAGTCTGGTGAATGAGAATTTGTCCCAGTTGGAACAGGCCAATCTGATTGCTGATTTGGAGGTGTTGGTGAATAATGCCACGGTGTTATCGGAAAATGCGGCGGTGGCCTCGCAGAATCTCCGGGATGTCTCTGAGGCGGTGAATGATCCGGCAAATCTGTTACTGTTGCAGGAAACTCTCTCCTCAGCGCGATCGACCTTTGAGAATGTGGAGAAGATTACCGGTGATTTGGATGAGTTAACGGGAGATCCCCAATTGCGGGAAAATCTGCGACGGTTGATTAATGGTTTAAGTGGTTTGGTGTCTTTGAGGGATCAGCTAGAACAGGATACCCAACTGGCTCAAGCCTTAGGGATTCTCGATGAACAGCGCAAACAACTGGAGAGGGCGGAGCAAGAGCGATTAGAGAAATAGCTGCTTCAGCTACCTGGGGAGTTTGAGGACTCGAATCTCAATAGCAGCTATGATTGAGGTTTGCTCAATACTGGCTTAAATCCATAGTGGCTATGATGGCAGAACCTCACCAGGAACAGGCTTGGTTAGAAATTGGTCGCATTGTTGCGCCTCAAGGGGTGCGCGGGGCCATGCGCGTCTATCCCGATTCCGATTTCCCGGAACGCTTCCTGGAACCGGGACAACGCTGGTTGCGACGTGAGGGCCAGGGCCAACCTGAGCCGGTTGAACTGCTCAAGGGGCGAGATTTGCCCGGAAAGGGTCTTTATGTGATTGAACTTGAGGGTGTCAGCACGCGGGAGGCGGCGGAGGCGTTGCGCGGGGCGGTGTTGTTGGTCCCTGAGGGCGATCGCCCCCCCTTGGAGTCGGGAGAGTTCCATGTTCAGGATTTGTTAGGCTTGGAGGTATTCCACCACCAGACGGGCCAACGGCTTGGGGTGACGGTGGATGTGTTCTCGGCGGGCAATGATTTGTTACAAGTGGAGTTAGATGCGGCGCTCGTACCACAAAAACAAGAATCCGTCAAGACTAAATCCAAGAAAAAACGGCAGAAACCTCCCTCAGCGCCGACGGTGTTAGTCCCCTTCGTCGAGGCGATCGTGCCGGTGGTGGACTTGGAGCAGCAGCGCCTGGAACTTGATCCCCCTCCGGGATTACTAGATATCATCAACTAGAACTGCCGGTCTGCGTCTCCCCAGAGGAACCGAGGCCCAATCGCGACCGTCACCCAGACTATCGCCCCCTTGTTGATTTAACCAACGCTAAGCTATGAGACAATTTAGCCCTCGTCCCTGTCCCTGTTGTACCCCCATTGACTCGGGAACCTCCCTGGAAACCTTGCAAGTGGCGATCGCCCTGGTGTTGGGGTTCTCGGTGGTGGAATGGCTCACGGGACAGTTTAGCCATAGCCTCTCCCTGCTGGCGGACTCGGGACATATGTTGACCGATGCGATCGCCCTTAGCCTAGCCTTATGGGCCACCTGGCGGGTGCGGCTGGGCCATCCGGGGGGACGGCGGGACAGTGGGGTTGCTATTGTCAATGGTCTTTCCTTATTGGTAATGGCGGGGTTGGTCCTCTGGGAAGCGTTACGCCATCTGAATCATCCTCCGGAAGAACTCTTGAGTTTACCCGTGTTGGGGGTAGCACTGTTGGGTCTCCTCATCAATGCCAGCAGCGCCAAACTCCTCCATCAAGGGAGTCAGAGTAATTTAAACCTGGAAGGGGCTTTTCTCCATGCTGTGGCCGATGCCATGGGGTCTGTGGGGGTGATTGTGGCGGCTCTGGTGGCGTATCTCTGGGGCTGGCATTGGGTTGATACCGCCATTGGCGTGGCGATCGCTGGCTTTATCACCATCAGCGCCATTCCCCTGTTACTTAAAGCCATTGCACAGTGGCGGGCTCCCGTCAAGGCTGTACAAGACCCGTCAGGTTTGTTAGAACTAGGCCAGGCGGCTCTCATCCGTAAGCTGGACTCAACATCACCCCAACCTCGGCGATCGCCTGTGACCCCCTCAAATTCCTACTCCTGCCAATATCTCAAACCACAACCGCAACAAGGCCCCATCGGTCCCTTGAGTCGGCGGCGAAATGTCAAAATCCGTTGATGATTCCGTTATGGGTGTCGAAGTTGTGTTATTGGTGCAGTGAGTGGGTATCGTTGTTTTGAGCTAAGTTTTGAGCTAAGCCTTGCCCGCCTCCTGTTAACCAACGAGTACAGCTCACGAAAAGCCCCAGACATCCTGCCAAACGGAACCTATGACTAACGTTATTTCCCCCAACCCAGACAACACGCCGATTAAGGTTGAAGATGACCGCACCGGTATGAGTGAGGAGACTCTGAAACGGGCCTTTGCGGACCAACTCTTCTACCTTCAGGGCAAAGACCAGTCCATCGCTACCCTGAATGACTACTATCGCGCCCTAGCCTATGTGGTGCGCGATCGCCTGCTCCATCGCTTCATCAAAACCATTCGCACCTATCGCGAAGAAAACGTCAAGGTCGTTTGTTATCTTTCTGCTGAGTTCCTCATGGGACGGCATTTAGGCAACAACCTGGTTAACCTGGGCCTGTTTGAGAAGATTCAGACCATCATCGAAGAATCGGGACTCAGCCTAGAAGAACTCCTCGAACAAGAAGAAGATCCCGGTTTGGGCAATGGAGGCCTAGGCCGACTAGCCGCCTGCTTCCTCGATTCTCTGGCGACCCTAGAAATTCCCGCCATCGGCTACGGGATTCGCTATGAATTTGGCATCTTCCACCAAATTATTCAAGAAGGCTGGCAAGTAGAAATTCCCGATAACTGGCTGCGATTCGGCAATCCCTGGGAAATTGCCCGGCCTGAGGACACGGTAGAAGTGAAACTCGGCGGCCATACGGAAATGTTCCACGACAGCAACGGTCAATCTCGTTGGTGTTGGATTCCTGATCGCACAGTCATCGCTATCCCCCACGATACCCCGGTTCCCGGCTACCAAACTAACACCGTGAACCCCCTGCGACTCTGGAAAGCAGAAGCCAGTGAAGCCTTTAACTTCGACGCCTTCAACGCCGGGAACTATGACCGGGCTGTGGCCGAAAAAATTAACTCTGAAACCATCTCCAAAGTTCTCTATCCCAACGACAACACCCCCCAAGGACGGGAACTGCGCCTAGCACAACAATACTTCTTTGTCTCGGCATCGTTACAAGACTTAATCCGGCTGCATCTGCGAACCAACCGTTCCTTAGAGAACTTCCACGAACGGGTAGCGATTCAACTCAATGATACCCACCCGGCGATCGCCGTGGCGGAACTGATGCGACTGTTCCTCGATGAACATAACCTGGATTGGGACACCGCCTGGAGTATTAGCGAGAAAACCCTCTGCTACACCAACCACACCCTACTCCCCGAAGCTCTGGAACGGTGGTCAGTTAAACTCTTCAAACGTCTCCTCCCCCGTCACCTAGAACTGATTTATGAAATCAACTTCCGCTTCCTTGAAGATGTGCGGACTTGGTTCCCCGGTGACGATGAACTGGCGGGGCGTTTATCGATTATCGAAGAAGGCCCGGAAAAACAGGTGCGTATGGCCCATTTGGCCTGCGTCGGAGCTCATGCCATTAACGGGGTGGCCGCCTTGCATACGGAACTGCTCAAAAGTCAGACCTTGCGAGACTTTGCCCGTCTCTGGCCGGAAAAATTCTTCAACAAAACCAATGGGGTAACCCCCCGCCGCTGGATGTTGCTGAGTAATCCTAAACTGTCGGAGCTGATTACTGAGAAAATTGGTGACGGTTGGCTGAAAAATTTAGACCAACTCCGTGGAATTGAGAACTGCCTGGAAGACCAAACTTTCCGCAAACAATGGCAGGAGATTAAGCGGCAAAATAAACAAGATTTGGCCACCTATATCAAGGCGAAGCGGGGCATTGACGTCAATCCAGATTCCCTGTTTGATGTCCAAGTGAAGCGGATTCATGAGTACAAACGGCAACATTTAGCCGCCTTGCACATCATCACTCTCTACAACCGCATCAAGCGTAATCCTGATACCGACATTGTGCCTCGGACCTTTATCTTTGGGGGTAAAGCAGCACCGGGATACATCATGGCTAAGTTGATTATTAAACTCATCAACGCTGTGGGTGAAGTGGTGAACAAAGACCCCGATGTTCGGGGCCGCTTGAAAGTGGTGTTCGTGCCCAACTTCAACGTCTCTCTTGGGGAACGAATTTACCCGGCCGCCGATTTGTCGGAACAGATTTCAACGGCGGGTAAAGAGGCTTCGGGAACGGGCAATATGAAGTTTGCCATGAATGGGGCGTTGACGATTGGGACTCTGGATGGGGCGAATATCGAGATTCGTGAAGAGGCCGGGCCAGAAAACTTCTTCCTCTTTGGTTTGACGGCCCAAGAGGTTCAGGACTTGAAGGCTAAGGGGTATAATCCTCGGTCTTACTATGAGAATAATCCTGAACTGCGGGCGGCGATTGATCGCATTGCCAATGGGGACTTCTCGCCGGGCGATCGCGATCGCTTCAAGCCGATTGTGGATAACCTGCTCTATAGCGATCCCTTCATGTTGCTGGCGGACTATCAAGCCTATATTGATTGTCAGCAAGAGGTGAGTAAGGCCTATCGCGATCTCGACTCCTGGACACGCATGGCAATTCTTAATTCAGCGCGCATGGGTAAATTCTCCAGCGATCGCACCATCAATGAGTATTGCAAAGAGATTTGGGATGCTCAACCCGTCAAAATCGAGTTAGAGGAATACTCTCAAGCTGAAGCCACCCTAAAACGTTCCGTCAAAATGCGCTAATCCATTCCCACAATGGATTAAACTCATATCAAGGGGAGAGACTTGGAATGTTAACCCAAGTCTCTCCCCTATTGCCTGTTGCCTGTTGCCTGTTGCCTGTTCCCTATTCCCTATTCCCTATTCCCTGCTCCCCATGCCCACCACCCTAGCCCTCATCGCCCACGACGCGAAAAAAGACCACCTAGTCAGTTTCGCCAAAGACTATTCCTCAATTCTGAGTCGCTATCATCTCATCGCCACAGGAACCACCGGACAACAGATCGAGAATGCCACTGACTTAACCATTGAACGGATGGAATCAGGAGCAGTGGGTGGGGACACACAAATTGCCGCCCGGGTTGTGACTGGGGATGTCATTGCCGTCATTTTCCTCATCGATCCCCTCTACGCCCAACCCCATGAACCGGACATTCAGGCCCTATTGCGGGTGTGCAATGTCCATAATGTGCCCCTAGCCACTAACCTCGCCACCGCTGCCGCTGTGATTCGGGAACTGGCCACCCACCGAGTCGCCCATCTCATTTTCAACCCCGCCTCTGGCCAGGGCAATCCCGATCGCGAACTGAAGATGATTCGGGATAAACTCCAGGGACGTTTGGATCTCAATGTCTGGATTACGGAACCCGAAACCGATTTGAGGGCCTTGGTGGAAAAGGCGATCTCCTCTGAGACTGATCTCGTTATCGCCTCGGGAGGAGATGGAACAGTCTCCACCGTGGCTGATGCCCTCTTACATCGAGACATTCCCCTTGGAGTCATTCCCCGGGGAACTGCCAATGCCTTCGCCAGTGCCCTCGGGATTCCTCAGAACATTGCCGGGGCCTGTGATTTGCTGCTTTCTGGAACCACACGAATCGTGGATGCCGCCCGTTGCAATGAGCGCGTAATGATTCTGCTGGCGGGAATTGGTTTTGAGGCAGATGTAGTGGAATGGGCAGACCGGGAGAAGAAAGACCGTTGGGGAGTGTTAGCCTATTTCTGGGGAGGGGTGCAGCGGTTCCATCAGGGGGAGCAGTTTGATGCCGAAATTGAGATTGACGGGGAAGTTCGTCAGTTTCGTGCCGATGCCATTACTATCGCCAATCTCGCCCCCCCAACCTCGATTCTAGCCCAAGGGTTTGGCGAGACCATTCCTGATGATGGGCTGTTGGAGGTTACCATCGGCACGACAGAAAACCGCTTACAGGCACTTAACGCCCTCACGAGCATGGTGGGAGCGGCAATTTTGAAAACGGAAACCCAACGAGACGACATCATCTGTTTACGGGCGGCTAAGATACGAGTGACGGCAGAACCGGCGAAGAACATTGTCATTGATGGGGATGTGGTAGAAACGACTCCCGTTGAAGTGGAATGTCTGCCCAAGGCGTTGACGGTGATTGCGCCCTTGTCACTCAAGGATTGAGGGGGGAATTGTACAAGTTTCATGACATTCCCCGAGGAATCTGTTGACAGATTGGCGAGCTTGGGCAGCTAATATGGGATACAATCGTACTTAGTTGAATAAACCCTTAGATTTTTACATCTATCGGGAGAGTGAATTCGTCGGAAGCGTGATGACCCAGAGGACGCGGCCAGGAAAATTTTCAGTTGGCTAGACGAATGTGGATGATAACTAACTAAAACCTTTTGAAGCAAGGTAAATCTCATGAAAGCCAAGTCGTTTGCAACGTTAGTCTCAGCCGCCTCGATCACCTTGGGCGGTCTGCTCGTTAGTCAGTTCCCCAGTCAGGCTCAAACCTCTAACCGCTTCTCTTGCGGCACAAGTAATGGGATGCCGGCAACGGTCGCTCATACGAGTAATGGCAGTCAGGTTCCCGTGATTGTTTGGGAATCTAACTATTTTGAAGCATCTGGGTATAGCCCGCAGGTCCGTTGTCAAATGGTGTCTGAACGGTTTGAAGCATACTACCGTGATGGTTCCCTGAATCGCCTTCAAGGTGGCTATATGAATGGAATGCCTGTGGTTTGTACCAGTGGAAATGGTGGCAGTTGCGGTAACTTGCTATTTACCCTCAAGCTGGGAACGGATCCGAGTCAGGCCTTAGCTGATTTAACCAATGTTCGTAACCGGGCCTCGTCAGCCATGTATGAAAGTGTCAATGGAGGGCTGTCGATCGATTTGGAGATGCTGATCCGTGAAGCTGAGCCGGCTGATTATTCATTCTAGTTAAATCACGTCACTCGAAGAAACTCTGAGTTGAAGGATGTTTGAGCCTTGGGTTCTCATCCTTAAGATTGGGATTGGGGTTCTGTTCCTCTGGGACATGACCCCGTTTCCGGTCGCCCCCCGCCGCTGAAGCAATGGTGGGAGGGGTTTAGGATAGGTTAACGATGACGGTTATTATGTGCTGACGGCAGAATTTATGTTTTCTAATCAATGGATTCCTGGTGTGCTGGGAGCGAGTGCCCTTGTTTGTGTGATGCCCTCCGTTGCCCAGGCTAATGCGGTTCGTGTGGCTGAAACCGCTGAGAGAGTGACTGTCCGGATTGAGGTCAATGGGCAAGCTGAGGGGTCTGGGGTCATTATCAATCGACAGGGTAATACCTATTATGTTCTAACGGCTCAACATGTGTTGGGAGCAGGAAATCGTTTTGAAATTGTCACCCCTGACGGGGAAAAGCATCCTTTTAACCTCACGGATGCTGTGCGACTGGGGGATTTGGATATGGCGATGTTGTCGTTTAATAGTTCGAGGCGCTATCAAACGGCAGATATCGAAACGACTTCAGTGCGTTTGGGAACCACAGTTTATGTGGCTGGCTGGCGTCCGACGGAGCGGGGTGCAAGGTTTGATTTCACCGTGGGGCAAATTTCCTCGATTGACCCTCAAGCCCAGGGCTATGAACTCGGTTACAGTAATATAACCAGTCAGGGCATGAGCGGGGGCCCCATCTTGGATGATAATGGTCGGCTGATTGGAATGCACGGAGCCGGTGAAGGACAAACCTTCAGACTAGATGGGCAGGAGTATCGCCTGAAAGAGGGGATTAACTGGGGAATTCCCATTCGAGAGTTTATTCAGGGTTCCGCGAGTCGGATTGCGGAACGGGGACGAGAAAAGTTAAGACAACGAGATTATGTTGGGGCGATCGCCGACTTTAATCAGGGGCTATTTTTTAACCCGAACTCGGTAGAAGCTCTAACCGGGCGAGCCTATGCTCATTTTGCTCAGGGAAACTTACGGGATGCCATCTCTGATGCGAGTTCAGCGATTAGCAATGATTCGAGCTTTTCAGTGGCGTATCTGGTTCGGGGGGCGAGTTACGCCTTACAGGGCAATCATAGTCGTGCCATTGAGGATTATACTCGTGCAATTGAGCTACGGAGTGACTTTGCTGAGGCCCATGGGTTACGGGCGGTCAGTCGAGCGGAATTGAGGGAGTATCGGGATGCGAACCTTGATGCTGCCCGGGGCATTGAACTGGCGCCGGATAACCCCTTTGCTCATTTCCGTCGCAGTGAGGTGCGATATTTGGTGGGGGAACTGGATGCGGCGGCGGCGGATCAACGTCAGGGAGAGTCCTTGATGGCAAGCTTTTCTCCCTCAGGCTATCAGGTGGCGCTCTTGGAAGGAAATCCTCGTACCGAGCGGATGCCGGCGAGTCTCCCTGAACCGAATCTGGGGAGTGAGCCTTCGCCAAGAGACCGTGATAACCGTCCAGCTACCCCCCCAGCGAGCGATCGCCAGGCGGCCGCCCCAACGCCGGCAACGGGACCGAGTCGGAGTATTAGCCATTTACCGGAAGCGAATTTCCCTCTTGAGCAAACCCTGGAGGCTGGGGAATCGATTCATTCTCTAGCCGTGAGTCCGAATGGGGCTTGGATCGCTGGCGGAGGCGAGGACGGGACGGTTTATGTATGGGACCGTGAGGGAAATTTAGTGACTCGCTTTACGGAACATAGCCAACGGGTCAACGATTTGGATTTTAGTGCTGATAGTTCCTTTCTGGCCAGTGCCAGTAGTGATGGAACGGCACGGTTGTGGAATGTTGGCTCTCGAAATCTGATCCGCACGTTGAGACAGGACGGCAACAGTCAATCGGCTTTGGCGGTAGCCTTTAGTCGCACCGGACAAAGTATTATGGTCGGTCGTCGCAATGGCTCGATTGAGTTGTGGGATAGTCGCACGGGGGAAATGCGAACGAGCTTAGGCGGACATTTGAGGGGAACCACCAGTCTCGCTATTCATCCCAATGGCCGTTGGTTAGCCAGTAGTGGGTCAGATCGCACGGTCAAAATTTGGGATCTCTCCAGTGGCGAGGCGTTGCAAACGTTAACGGGTCATAGTCAAACGATCTTCTCGATTGCATTTGATGAAACTGGCGATCGTCTCGCGAGTTGTGACTTCGATGCGGTCACCAAAATCTGGGATGTGCAAACTGGAGCGGAAATCCATGAGAATCGTGGGGGTTGGGCGGCTCATGGGCTGGCCTTTGGCTCGAATAATCTCGTGGCTGTGGCATTGCAGACTAATAGTGCTGGGGACGGGGCGATCGCCCTCTGGGATGCTGAAACTGGCAACTCTCGCGGTGTTGTCCTGTCCGGAGTCCCGGCGTTAAGAACAGTGCGATCTGTTAGGTTTAATGCTGATGGGTCTCTGGTTAGTGCTGGAGAGGATGGACTGGTCAGAATTTGGAATGTTCCTTAGCTGGTTATGGCTCCCTGAGCCGTTTCGGCCAAAGACTGATGGTGCTACAACGTCCAATCCTAATGTTTAGGATGAGCCAGTTTTAGGAAATTCATTCGAGATCTGCTAACCATGTGTTCTAACTTAGAAAAGCTGGGATGGGCTTTAGCCCCCAGTCTAGTTGTCGGAATGGCCACTTCGGCAACGGCTCAAGTTATTCCTGAAGACCTATTGCCCCAACGGCCCCATTCTCCACCTGTGATGTCTCAACCTATGATGGTGGGACAATTTGATGGACACCCCCTATTTTGTTTTCCCGAGACGGGTGCGCAGTCCTCACCTCAAGGAGGCTATTGTGTTGTGATTTTGCCTTTTCCCGATGGTTCTCAGCAGGCGGTTGAGGGAATGGAATTATTTGTGACGCTTCAGGTTCCAGAAACAAACCCCTATTTGAATTTACCCGTTATCCAGGGATTTCCCCAGGATGGGAGCCGGGAAACCCTTTTAGAGGTTGATTCGCCAGATCTACCAGTGGAAAGGGTTGATGGGTCATTACCCAGGCCGTCACGGGTGTTTCGTCGCTTTGGACGACCAATTCCTCGAACCGTTGAACCCTTATGGTGACAGCAACTCTGACCAAGGTGGCGATCGCCCTATTTTCAGGGGGAATCGTTGTTGCAGGAACAATGACTGACGCTCAAAACCGGTATCAACCCCTTAAACCTAACCTGTATGAGACTTGGCCAGCCCTGCTAGAACCCGAACCGATTTTGCCCGAGGTGATTCTCTCACACCTCTATGAAGAAGCACGTGGGATATCGGTGCGAGTGATGGCTAGGTCGGGTTGGGGAACGGGGGTTCTGTTAGCTCGTAATGAATCGACCTATATCGTTATCACCAATCGCCATGTTCTCAATGGAGAGGAGCATGAGCATGAGATTGAAACGTCCAACGGTCAGATCTATCGGGCACGGGAGCTCCACGAACCGGCTTTAGACGCTTATGATTTGGCGTTATTGGAGTTTAACAGTTCCAATGATCACTCGATCGCACAACTAGGAGAGTCTGTCAATTTGCCCCAGGGAACTGTAACCTTCGCTGCTGGGTTTCCTCTAGAACAAGAAGACCGGGTTGAGTCCTTAGGAACAGATGTCTTTAACGATGGTTTTAAATTCACCCAAGGGGAAATTTCCCTACAACTGGAGCGCCCCCTGGAAGAAGGTTACCAACTCGGTTATACCAACGCGATCGAAAAGGGCATGAGTGGTGGACCGGTCCTCAACCGTGCTGGAGAACTCATCGCCATCAATGGGATCCATGCAGACCCCCTTTGGGGCAATCCTTATGTCTACCAGGACGGAACTGAGACGGAAGCGGAGCTACAGTCTTTAATTGAAGGCTCTAGTTGGGCCATTCCCATCGAAACGGTCTTACAACTTCTGCCGACCCTGGCTAGCGAACATCGAGTTCCCAATTCCCAGGTTGAACAAGATTCTAGTGAACCGGTTTCCTCCGAGTCATCTTCATCCCTCCCTTAAGGGATTACCATAAGGGCTCCTGGCTGGGTTGGCTTGCAGGGGGGGGTGCTGGGGCTGGGGCAGGAGCGGGGGCTGGGGGTGGAGCTGGAGGGGAATAGTAATAATCGGGAGCTGGAGCTGGAGGGGAATAGTAATAATCGGGAGCTGGAGCTAAGCCTGAGGGGACATGGGGTTCGGGTTCGTAATGAGGTTCAGGTGTAAAGGCTTGTGGCGGAGGGGGAGCGGGAGGATTTCTTAGTTCTGTGACCCGCCGTTCAATATCTACAATCTGGGCTTGATAGTCTTCTTGACGCTGGGAGCTATTGTTGGGACGGGCATCTTCATCCAGGGACTCGATTTGGTTGAGAGCATCTTCCCAGAGGCCTTTAGCGGTTTCAAGTTGCTCAATGGAGTCAGCGTTAGCAGTGGACTCCCGGGCCTCATCAACGGTTTCTTCTAAGCGTTCGAGTTGCTCTTGTCGTTCCTGCTCCTGACGCTGTTGCTCCTGACGCTGAGCGATCTGACTCTCAAAGTCGTTGAGCTGTTGTTGGAACTGATCTCGGGTGTTTTGTAACTCTTCGCTAAAATTGACATCTTCAGGAAGTTCGTCGAGTTGGGCGATCGCCCGTTGCAAACGCTGACTGATATCTTGTAGTTCTTCTATGGAGTCAACCCCTCCCGCCAGAACCATCGCCGAGTTTCCGGCTTGCAGGGCTTGCTGAAATTGCTCGGCCAGTTCCCGCTGACGCACAAGGATGGGGGTCCGAATCGCCGACACAATAGCATAGGTGGTAAAGGCTCCCGCCAAGACACCCATGGCAATGATCGCCATCTTGGTCTTGTTAGCGTTTCTAGAGGTGACTGGGATAGGAGCTGGTGCCGGTTCCGGGGTTGGGCTTACCTGTTGGGAACTGGTTGATGACTCAGATTCTGATGTTTGATCTGATTGTTCAGGAGCTTTGAGTCCCAAACCTGAGGGCTGACTGATAATCGTTGCTACTGGAGCGGTCTGGGGGGAAGCACTTTCTGAGGGAAACTTCTCTAAATGGGCTTCCCCTGGCACATCCCGAGGTGTTTCTGGAGAATCGGTTGGGTCAGCGATCAAGTCTTCTTCGGTCAACTCTCCGGGTAGCGGCTTCTCGGATGGAGGGCTGTCTGGAGATTCCATCTCCTCGGTGAGTCCAGTATCCGACTCAGAGGATGAATCTTGGTCTTGGACGGTCTCAGCGTTTCCGGTAGACACGACAGTCGGGCCAAGTGGCGATCCTGAACTCTCGTCTTGAGGTGACGAGGTGTTTTCCGATTCTCCGTCATTTTCCGCCTCCTCAGGTTCGCTTTCAGGTTCTAGAGGGGGGAGGGGCGCTTGGGGGACTTGCTCTAAGAGCGTCAGGAGTTCCTGGGCGTTTTTGTGGCGATCGCAGGGTTTTTCCGCCAGCATTTTCTGGAAAATCTCTGTGAGTTCGGGGCTAACGCTGACAAACTCCGTCCATTTCCATTCACAAGAGTAACCATCGAATAATTCGTCAGGGGTTCGCCCAGTCAACAAGACTAGGGCCGTTACCGCTAGGGCGTAGAAGTCGCTGTTGGGATAACATTGTCCTAAGCGAATTTGCTCCGGCGGGGAGTAGCCAATTTTACCCACCATCGATCTTTGTCCACTGGTTGAGGAAGCCACACTGATCACCACTTCAGTCATGGCCTGTTTCACCACGCCAAAATCGATCAGATACGGTTTCTGGTTGTCCTTATTGAAGATGATGTTGTCGGGAGAGATGTCCCGGTGAATAATGTTGCGCTGGTGTAGGTAGTCGAGAATGGGTAACACCTGTTGCATCAAGGTGACAACCTCCGCCTCGGAAAACGGACCTTGATTGTCCTTACGCTCATTCAGCAGTTGCCAATAGGTTTTCCCCTCAATATAGGATTGAACCAGAAACAGCCGTCCATTTTCTTGAAAGCACTCTAAGAACTTAGGGATTTGGGGATGTTCGAGTTGGTAGAGGACTTTCGCTTCTTGTTCAAATAGCTCTTGTGACTTTTGAACAACATAGTCCTGACTTCCACTGGGGACAAGTTCCTTGAGAACCCACGTTTCCCCATGTCTTCCTTGGTGGGAGACGAGATAGGTTCGACCAAACCCTCCCTGCCCGAGAACTTTCTCGATTTTGTAACGTTTATCAATCAGTTCTCCCGTGGGAATTTCTGGAAGCTGTGTCACTGAATTAAGGCTCCTCTTTGCAGAATACGCAAGGCGGTTCACTAGCTGCCACTCTATTATTACTGATTCAGTTGTTGTGCGCTAGGGGCAAAAACTCATTTTGTCATCTTTGCTCTGTTAAGTTTTGTAAATATTTAGCTCGCCAGGTGCTCTCTAAGAGTCTGAGTCTCTCTCTCTGTCAGTTATTTCAGGGATAGTCACTCTGGGGTGTGGTGGCCCTGTATGAGAACTGGAGTGGTGATGAACCGGGGGACGGGCAACAGAAATGAGAAAACCCCATTCAATTCTATCGGTCAAAAAAAAAGGATTTTACGGAAAGGATGAATTATTTTTACAATTCTTAAAATCAGCCTTAACTGAGGCGATCGCCCCAGGGAAAATCTGCCCGAGATGAACCTGAGCCAGTTGATGACAACAGAGATAAAAATTGACGGAAAAAACATTGCTTTTTTGGGAGAGTCCAGTACAATACAGGTCAAGCGAGATCGTTTGAGGAGAGCCGTTGCGGTGAGCGCACCTAAACCCTGGACTTGTACCGGAAAAGATAAAAACGGAAATCCTGCGGCTAGCGGGGAACATCCCCCTCACACCAATTACGGACCGTTCTGCACCTATGGGTCTTGTACCCTCTCGCGGGACGAGGTAGTGAGTGATAAGGGGACGAGGCCGGGTCCGGGGAGAAAGTTTCTTATCCCTGGGGCGATCGCCCTCGGGCTTCTGGTGTTAGTCGGGGGTGGGATGACCCTGATGAACGGCAATGGGGGCTCCCGGCCGATTAGAGGGGAGATGACGCCGGCTGGGGGAAACTGCTTGGCGGGAGAGTTTGAGGGGTTTATTAGTGATCAGGCCAGCCAAGGGCGACTCATTTCCCAAGGGGAACAAGTCCTCCTGACGGGAACCCAACCCCAAAATATTTCCCAAAAACGGGATGCTTCCCAGTCATTTCGAGCTGGAGACTGGCAACGGGCCTTGGAACAATATCAATTTGCGGCCAGCAGTGACCCCAATGACCCGGAAGCTAAGATTTATCTCAATAATGCCCGGGCCCGACTGCGCAGTCGGGCCTTGCCACGAACCGTTGCGGTGGCAATTCCCATCAGTTCCAACCCCGACGAGGCCCGAGAAATCCTGCGGGGTGTGGCTCTGTCCCAAGATCAGTTTAATAACAGTTCCCCAACTCCGGATTGTTTGATGGAAGTGGCCCTGGTGGATGTGGATCGCTCTGAAGAATCCATCGAAGTGGCGGAAGCTCTCATTGCCAGTCCCCAAGTTCTGGGGCTGATTGGTCATGGAACCGATGAATATGCTCAGGAGGCCGTGCGACTGTACCAAGATGAGGGACTAACGGTGGTCTCTCCTCTGACGATGAGCGTCTCCATGTCCCCGACGGGTGCATCGCTCCTGAGAGTGTTGCCCTATCAGGAGGGTTCAGGGGAAATGCTCGATGGTTACCTCAAACGCAGTAGCGAAAGCCTGATTGACCACGCCAGTCGTGAATTGTCAAGTCCGCCTGTGGTTTCGGTCTTCTTCAACTCCGATGTGGCCTACAGTCGGCGGATGAAGGACACCTTCATTAGCACCTTGCAAGAAAAGGGCGTCTCGGTGACTCCCTTGGATATTCTCAGTGACATCTCCGCTTCCGCCGGGGGAGATGCGGCTAATATGATTAGTCGTGCTACCCAAGCTGGGGCAAATACTGCCTATCTGGCTCTGACGAAAGAGCGGATTAATGCCGCCTTGGCGATCGCCCGAGGGAATGTGGCCCAAAATAATCCCCTACTGCTCCTTGGGGCTGATGAACTGTTTAGCCCTTCCTTGCTCATCGAAGGAGGAAGTGCGGTGGAAGGAATGGTTTTAGCAATCCCCTGGAGTTGGTCCGATGACGACCCCTTCGCACAACAGGCGGCGGCCATGTGGCAGGGGCGCGTCAGTTGGCGAACGGCAACGGCTTTTGATGCAACTGAGGCTTTAGCGGGGGCCCTGAAAGGACAAAACCCGGATCAAACGGGAGGACTGAATCGTGCTGAGGTAGTTAATCGGTTGCGACAAGGACAGCCCATCTCCGGCGTGGCCGCTGATTTTAATGTTTTTGCTCAAGGGATTCCCCTGGTGGAAGTCGTCCGGGGAGAGGGGGGTCCCTCGGGGTCGAACTATCGCTTTGACCCGGTTGACACCCGTGAGACGGATGACTAGGGCAAGCTCTAGTCTCCGTTGAGAGGAATCTCTCTCGTCTTAGATCCATCTGAGCCAACCTTGCCCCTAATTTACTAAATCTGAGTTCTATGTCAAAATCTCGCTCAATGTGGCTTGAACCCATTGTACAGATCCCGCTCATTGTCTTTGGGATTTGTTTAATGGGCTATGCCCTATTCCGTTTCTTTGACTTTGGTTGGGCTACCAATCTCAAATGGATGTTGTTTTGGATGGGGGCAGCCTGGATTTCTCTGATGTGGGCGTTGACGTTGCCCCTGGATCGGGTGTTGTTTCAAGGGGTTTTTGGTCTGCCCTGGAATCTGGCAGGACAGCTGGCGATCGGTCATGCTTTGTTTTGGACGGTTGCTGTTTTCGGGATTCTCTTAAAATTGCTCCGGTTGCCGATTCCTGACATTCCCGATGTCCTCCCAGAATTTTTAGATCCTATTTTTCCACTACTGAGTTAAATTTGGGATTCAAGTTTGAACAAAATCCGGATGAACCGAGGAGGAACGCTGAACTGTAAAACACTCGAAATATAACGAACATTTCCTAAGATTTATTTCTTGTAAACATCGTCAAGGACGTATTACCATGCCAGCTGCTGTTGATGAAAAAAGTATGGTTCCCACGGTTCTCGTAGGAATTGGAGGGACTGGAGCCGAAGTGCTATCTCGGGTTCGGCGACTGGTTGAGGAGAGCTATGGGAGTTTGGAGAAATTCCCTATCGTTAGTTTTCTCACGGTAGATACGGACAAAGACTATAAGGTTACTAATCCTGAGTCCGCTGGTAGCCCGTTTAAAGATAATGAGAAATTTTGGGCGAGGGTTTCAGGAAAACAAGTTCAAGAGATTATTAGTAACTTAGAGAATTATCCCTGGATTAACTCCTGGTTTCCGGGTGAATTGGCTAAAAATATTAGTGGTTTAGAAGCCGGAGCGGGGCAAATTCGTGCCTGTGGACGGTTTGCCTTTTTCTGTAACTACTACGACATTCAGGCTAAATTTCGAGAGGCTTGTCGTCGGGTGAAAGGTCATGAAAACACCATGCTGGATCAGTATGGCATTCGGGTCAGTACTAATTCGGTGAATGTGTTCCTGACCGGGTCTCTCTCTGGGGGAACGGGGAGTGGCATGATTATTGATATGGGCTATTGTGTCCGCCATTGGCTGAGCGGAGAAGGAAGTAGTCTGGTGACGGCCATTGTGCCAATGCCCAATGCATTCTCGGGGATTAATGTGGGCGATCGCGTCCTGGCGAATGGTTATGCGGCCCTGATGGAGTTGAGTTATTTCTGTGATGAGCGGACTCAATATGTGGCTCAGTTTGGTTCAGCGGCGTCCAATGAAGTGCGTCGCCAGACGGGTCCCTTTGATTTCACCTACCTAGTGGGAACAAAAAACCCAGCCACGGAGTTTAAACTGGATGCGATTCGGGAGATTATTGCCCAAAATATCTTCCTGGATTTAACCTCCGATTTTGCCCCCCACAAACGCTCCATCCGCGATAATATCAAAAGTGCTTGGGCGAATAAAGACCCGGGGGGACGGGGCTATCCCAAAAATTTCATGAGTTTTGGTCTGTCAACGGTGGAGATTCCCATTAGTCAGATTCGCACCAGTTTAGCCCATCGTTTGGCGAAAGATGTGACAGATTGGTGGCTGAATGAAAAGGTGGAAAATCAGCCGGATATGTTGGAACTGGTGCGAGGAAATATTCTCAAAGATTTGCGCTTGACCGAAACAGAACTCCTGGCGGATTTACTCATGGCCAAAGATGAGTCATATCTGAATGTAATTTCTAAGTGGGCTTATGACATTCGCAATGAAATGGCTCAGGATAATTGGCTGCAATGTACCCAGCAGGGTGTGAATATGGTGGGGCGAGAACAGGGTAAGATTTTGGGATTCGTGGAGCAATTCCTCAAGCCGAAAGCCGATGAATATATCAAAGACCATTTCCGCGCCCTCAGCCCCGATGAGCGGCTCCATGGAGACTATCTCAAGAAGATTTATGGCAACCGGGATAAGTTGATTCAGCAGGGAAAACAAGCCTTAGAGACTGAGTTTTATCGAATTTTGGAAGACCGGACTCGGGGTCCACAATTTGCCAATGAATTTGTGGTGACGGTGCGCCAGGTGTTTGATGATGCTACGGCTCGTTTCCGGCGGGAACGAGAGGAGGTTTGGGAGCGTCGGGAACAGGGTCTTCAGGCGCAATATGACCAGGGATTGCAACTGATTAATGATTATAAGGATAAGTTTGGCATTACGAAACAGGCGAAAATGGAGGAGTATGCGGAAATGGCTCTGACGGGGTTGGAGGGGAGCCTAATCGCGGTGATTCAGCGAATTTCACGGACGGCGGCCTTGGTGGTTGTGGAACGGCTGCAAGAACATCTGACGAAGTTGGAACAGCGATTGGGCCGTTGGACGCAACGGATGGTTCAGTGGCGCGATCGCTTTGATAAGTTACAGAAACAAGATGCTGAGAATGCCGATGCTTTGGAAATCAACGGCATCAAACTGTTTGAGCGCCAAGAACTGAATGGTCTCTATGAAGATCTATTGGAACAGTTGGCTGGGGCGATTAGTGGTCCTCAGTCTCCCCGAGAGATTGGTTTAGAGCGCACTTGTGCCACCCTGTCTGAGGATGTTCTAAAAGCGGCCAGTCCTCTCTGGAAAGAAAATCGAGAGGCGGATGAGTATATGCGCCTGTTTGATGTCACTAAAATCGATGATGTGCGTGAGGACGACTTTCAGGAAATTATCTATCGGGGATGTCGGGAGGTGATTCAGAAGTCTCCGGAAAATAGTAAGTTAAAACGGGAGTTGGCAGCGTGTGAGCGGCTGTTGAAGCAGTATAACGATGAGAGTCAAATTGAGAGTCAACTGCGGATTGCCTATGATAAGTCTCAACCCTTGGTGCTTCTGGATCGGGCGGTGTTGAGTGGTAAGGATGCTCAGTTTAAGCCAGCGAAGAATACGAAAGTTGCTATTATTGGCGGGAAAAATACAGGCAATGCGGCGGCTCGGAAGATTATTCCCCGAATGCAGCAATTTATTGGCAGTGACGATGCGGTGACGCCTTTGGGAGAGTCGGAACGTCATCGGATTGTGTTTGTGCAAGAGATTGGGGGCTTTTCTCTGCGTTGTATTGATGGGATGAAGGAGTTACGCCAGTCCTATCAAGATTGGAAGGGGGAAACCATTGAGGCGCAACGGGCACAGTTGCGAGGGGAGGCTCGGGAGTTACCGATTCCGGTGCATATTCAAAAGGACCCTCCATTTTGGGATGTGTTTCCTGAGGATTCGGGAGTTTTTCGCTTGGTGTTACTGGCGCGGGTTTTGGGGGTGTTGCGTCAGGAGGAAAATCAGAAAACTAAGGAGCATTTGATTCGCTATAGCCGCCAAACGGTGATGGGGACGGAAAATGTCGATATCGCAGCGAATTGGGAGGAGTGCGTGCAAGTGTTGGAAGTCCGGGCTTGTCGGGGCGATCGCGAGGTGATTCAGGAACAAGTCGACCATCGTTTGCAAGCGGCTGAGACGGCGGATGAGAAGCAGGAACTCTATGAACTGTTTTTAGGTTATCTGAATCAGCGGGCCCTGGAGTTGCAAAAGATGGGTGGAAAGGATAGCCCTGAGTATAAGCGGGAAAATAATATCCTCCGGGATACGATTGAAACCTACAAACTCAAAACCCAGGAGTCACCTCCCCCGGTGGAACCTCCAGTGACGCGGGAGGCGCCCCCTCCTCAGGCTGAACAACTGGTTGCTGATGAGTCGAGCCAGCCGGATGGGCCGACGGAAACGATTTTCTGTACGAACTGTGGGACGAAGAATCCCGCTCACTCTAAGTTCTGTTATAACTGTGGAACTCGGTTGGTGGATGTTTAAATGTTCTGGCTGGTTACTGTTTAGATAGGAGGAGGATCAGGGCAAAATCCTGTCAAGGAGAAATACCATGTTGAACTTGAAAGCTAAAGGTTTCATTTCGGGGTTGGGGTTCAGTTTGATTCAACTCCTCTTGCTGGGTGCATTGCCCCTCCCCTCGGTTGAGGCTCAAACCCCCTGTAGTCCAGAGAGGGTCAGAACTCTGTCTGAACGCTTAAGGAATGAGTCTCCCCCCTCTCCGGAAAGTCGAGAAATTCGCTCTGAGCGACACCGTTTTAAGTTTCAAGTGCCAGCCAACTATCGGGCTGTGACCTTCAGAGATAGCATTCTGATTCTTTCTCCTGAAGCCTATGAATTTCATCAGTGCCAACCTCGTACCACCTTCTGGTACGCTGCCGCCATAATTTACGTCATGGACTCGGATTTTCCCCCAAGTTTTTCACTAGAGCAAGTGTTTGAACGACGACCCGCTGAACAACAAGAAGGTAGGGTTCAACGGGTCAGTCTAGCTGGAATACCGGCATTACGTTATCATGCCCATGAGGGGGGCGATGGTCTCACCCGACGTTACTTTTTTCGGTCACCTCAAGGAACTAAAACTATTACTATTTTCTCCTGGGTGAATTCAGTGAATGCTCGGGAACCTGAAGTTTTATCTCGAATTACGAATAACGTTGAGCTTTTGTTTTCTATAACGGAAGATCCACCCCGAGTTGGCATTGTTCCCACATTAGAGGTTTGTGGTCTAGCGGTTTGGAACGCTCCAGATGATAACTTGACCCATATCTTAACGGCAATGGGGGGTAGCTCATCGGCTAATTTCAGACTGGACAATCAACTTCTGCAATTGAGAACCACTGGTCCAGAGATTAACCCAGGACGAACGGGATCTCCCTCTAGTTTTACCTTTCAAAATTCTGATCGCTCCATTCAGGTCAGGTTACAAGGAGATTGGCGGATTGAGCATCCTGGTGCCACGTCTGGATGGGTGACGAATAATGCAACTTTGGAGGTGAGCCAAGGAAATCAGACTAGGGAATTATCTGTGTTTGCCAGTTTGGGATGTCAGTTTTTGTTCTTTTAAATCAAGCTGGTCAAAGGAAATTCCCTGACTATCGACCCTTTGCCAACCCTTGTTCTTGCTGACTTGGCTGGAGCAGTCATATTCTTGGGGCAGCTCTATCTTCCCGAGTGCAGGCGGTAGACCTGCCCGGAGTCCCTCTCATGGCTCCAACCATGACACTATGAGCATCCCTCTCTCCTCGTGGGTTTTCTTGAATTTGTAAAGATTTATCACAAATTTAGCCTCATTACGTAAAACTTGACCTTCTTGGCCGATAGACCTGTAGAGCCTCTTCTAGGGTTCGCCGGTCAACCTCAGATTTCTTTCAAACTTGGGTCGGCCGAGGGTTAATTTTAGCCAGGGAAAAGCCAGCGCTATGAGTTAGAACCTGCTGCAAAGTTGAGTGATGATTGAGTCAACCTTATTTCTAGATATTTCTGCATAGAAATTGGGGTTGAATGTTATTATTTTTTATGTGTGAAAAAGATTGCTTTTTCATAACTTGCTGTCCTGCTTTTATGCTTTAATGAGAATATAAAGTTTTCATGAAGATAGGAACATTAGGTTGACTTTGTTGAATCGCTCGACTACAAAATAATGAAAGCTTTTCAAAAAAACTAAGCCAAGGGGTTGTAATCATGGTTTTGACTATTGTGACGGATGGTGGGTTTGACTTTGGAATTGCAACGGAGAGCGATGATCGGGTCATCATGGCTCAGTTGCCACAGAACCAGTTAGATCAGTTGCGGAACTCACCGTTTACGGATGCGATCGCCCTCCTGGGAGGGAATGATTATTTCGAGAATGACGACACGGGACGAATTGTCTTCGGCAATGCCGGAAATGACACGATTTTCGGCGGTGCGGGCAATGACACCATCTCCGGGGGTCGTGATAATGACTATATTGATGGTCGAGGTGGCGATAACATCCTATTCGGCAATCTCGGCGATGATACCGTCATTGGCGGCTCGGGGAATGATACGATTTTTGGCGGACAAGGGAATGATGTTATTATCGGCGGACCCGGCAATGATGTCTTGTCGGGCGATCGGGGTTTGGATACCCTAACCGGTGGGGGAGGAGCGAATCAGTTCTTCCTGCAAGCCTCGGGTGCTAATCGTGATGTGATTACCGACTTCCAGCCTGGGGTTGATAAACTCCGTCTTCCGGATGGGGTGGCCTTTGCTGAACTGCAAATTCGGGGGTCTGGTACTAATACTGAGATTGTCCGGAATGGAGAGGTGTTAGCGATTCTCAATGGTGTCGCCCCAGGTTCCGTCACGGCTAATGACTTTATTGGCAATGTTGGAGAGACTCCACCCGTAGCTGTGACCCCAGGAAACACAGCAAGGACTGCTGGTGACTTGGGAGTCTTTAGTGGAACTCGTACTTTCCGAGACTTTGTTGGTACTACTGACTCTAATGATTATTACCGCTTTACACTCAATCAAGTTCATGATGTAGAATTAACTTTATTTGGCATGGATCAAAATGCAGATCTTGAGTTGTATATTGGTGATTTAAAACCAGATGGATCCGTTGAAATTGGAAATCGCGTTGAAAGGTCAACTAACTGGGGTACGAGTGATGATTCTATCACTCGTTCATTAGGTGCAGGTACATATTTTGTTCGAGTATATCCACAAAGTAATCAGACGGATACACGGTATAGTCTAACTTTTGAAGCCACTCCAACCGGAATTATTGATCAAGCGGGAAATACACCTTCTGAAGCCTTAAATTTAGGTATTTTAGAAGGAGAACGGAACTTTCAAGATTTTGTGGGAACAGCTGACCCGAATGATTACTATCGTTTCACTCTAGCTGGAGTTCGTGATTTCAATTTGGATCTTTTTGGAATGCGTCAGAATGCAGATATTGAGTTATATCTCGGTCAACAAAAGTTGGATGGTTCTTGGGAATTAGGCAATCGTATTGAAAGGTCAACTAACTGGGGTACGAGTGATGATTCTATCACTCGTTCATTAGGTGCGGGTACGTATTTCGTTCGAGTATATCCACAAAGTAATCAAACGGATACACGGTATAGTTTAAGGTTTAATGCTACTCCTTAAGCTGTATTCCTGACATCTTCAAGAGGATAAGGGTCTCAATATTTCAAGAATCATGGGATGTTGAGATCCATCCTAACTTGCCTCACTACCAATTTAGCTATTTCCTTTGACGATTATCTTATCTTGAGGAGCAGATATTCAGGTAAAAAAAATGTAGGTTTCCTGAAGGAATTTAAGGAAACCGTGCTTTTTGCAGAATTACTGAGTCACAGGAAACTCTTTTTTAGGTCTGTTTTTTGACGGTTACTCTACTTTGACGATCATGAAACTCAAATAATTGCTTATTTCGTTGCCCATCTTCTCTGTCGTCCTAGGTCATCTTCCGCTCTAGCCGGACGATTAGAACCGACAAAAATTCAGTCTGTTGGCGTTAAAATCGGTCAAGATGACTCGGGTTATTGAGTTAGAGTCAATTGCCATGAGATTTTACTTAAAAATTCCCACAATCCTCTCGCTGATGAGCCTCAGTCTCCTCGTTGTGACTCCAGTACAGGCTCAGCGTTCGGCTCCCTGTTCCAATGAGAACCAAGAGCAGCCATCCCAAGCTCGTCGTGAAATCACGAACCGGGAATATGGTTTGCGATTTGAGATTCCGGCTAACTACAGGACTGAACTTCGGCGTGAAACGCACTCCCCTCAACGGTTATCTATTGTGGTGAGAATTGGAACTAGGGAACCCTAAAAGGCTCTCTAAGATAGCGTCGATATTCTCGCGCAAATAACCAAGTACCCGTGATTCGATTGAGGTTGATTTGTTGAGAAGTTTGAGATTCGTATCCTTCCCCTATGAAACGAAACCTAACCGGGGTTGCATCACGCTGATGCACCACAATATCCTTCCATCCAGAATGGGTTTGATTCGTAACAATAATCGGTGGATGACTTAATAAGCCATAACCCACTGGATTATAATTGCTCCCAGAACCTTGAAAAATTTGGGTCGTGCAGCCTCCTGTCCCACAGGTTGTTGGACCGATTAAATGGACGATGGTTTCCGGTTGTCCATCTCCGTTTAAGTCAATGCGATTATAGAGATACTCGAACTCTCCTATAAATGGTATCTCTTCTTGAATGGCTCGCTCAAGATGGCGATCGCGAGAGGATATGGGTTGAAGAACCCGAGGTTGATTTTGGACTAGAAAAATCATTCCATCTGACATAAAAGTCGATTTTGAGTTGACAAAATTAATGCCAACAAACAGACTTAAAGAAAACCCGAATATCGCTAAACAAACTAGCCAGAGTTTGTTTCTTAGGGAAAATTTGTTTGATTTTTTCATGATTGTTGATGCTGATTTAATCAGCGACAAAAGTTGGCTGACCCGTAGCAAGTTGACCTGTGAGTTCTCAATTGGTTCTCCTGAGTTTGATTAACAGGAACAATCGAACTGTGATAAATCATGTCTTGACTCAAGTCACTGAAACGAGCTAAAAAATCTAAAACACGCATTCGCTCAGTTGGACCGGTAGTTGTAATCGTCATTGCGTCATGAGTCACGACTCGTTGACATGACCATCCTGTTCGTGAGCGTTCCCCTGGATGAGTCTCCCATCGACAATCCATACCGGAGACGGCCCTTGGAACTTGCGTTCTCCGTACCGTTGCGCTCCTATTGTCCCCAACACCAAAAAACTCGTCCAACGGGGCTTCTCGACAGGCTTCGGCTTCACAAAATATACCAGACCTAATAATCCAACGGGCCGTATTATCAGGATTCAGGCAAATCAGTGAGAAGCCGACTGAAGTATAAGAAAGGTTAGAGTGTCCCTGAAGTATTTCAAAGGCTCTACCCGTCCGACATTCATAGATATTGTTCGAGGTGACGGGTCGGATGATAGGACCAATCGGTCCAGCATTGGCTATTTTTTGGGATAGCCCTAAACAACAGGTCACTGATAATGCCAATAGGAGTCTGTGGCGCCATCCAGGGGGTCTTATCATAAGTAAAACAAATTATTTTGAGGTTTTTAATTTGTGCAATTTATGAAAACAGAGTCGTCTGCTCGCACAACCCATCTAAGCCTTATCAAGCTGTGTGTTAAACCAACTTGGTCGGTGAAAATGCGAACTCTCTAAAATTGCCTCGTTTAACCCTGATGGAATTATACCATTGAACCGTTGTTTGGCAATTGGGATTCTCTCAGTCCCCTCGATCAACCGGAACGACTTCCCTCGGCGAGAACTGCTCCTAGATAGAGAGGGACTCATGTTATCTGTAAAGATTTATCACAAATTCAGCTTCATGACGTAAAACTCCCTCTTTCGGGCCGATAGATCTATAGAGCATCTTCTGGGCCAACCTCGAATTTCTTCCGAACTGGGGTCGGCTGAGGAGCAATTTTCGTCAGGGAGGAGCCAGTCTGATGAGTTAGAACCGGCGGCGAAGTCAAAGTATGATTAAGCTCACCAAATCTGTATTTCTGCGTATTTTGGGTAAAGCTTATTATTTTTAACACATGAAAGAGCGATATCTTTCATGACTTGTCGTCCGGCCTGGATTTTTTTGAGAATATAAAGTTTCTATAAAATTGAAAATGTTGAGTTGACTTTTTTGAATGGTTTGACTTGAATAAAGTTAAAGCCTTCCCCAAAAAAACTAAATCAAGGGGTTATAACTCTTGGTTAAAAATTATCATGAAACTTAACTTCAGTTGGTCTAGGACGTTGCCCTACATGACGGGTGTTTTGCTGGCTTCTGGGATGATGCTGATGGAGCCAGGTCTGGCTCAAAACCTGCGACGGTATCGCTCAACTTGTAGCTTTTACGGACAGAATCAACCTCAGGCTCAGTCCATGGGTTGCTCTGTTGAACAAGGTGAACGACGCATTGTGATTTCTTGGAATGACGGCTACAGGACCACGTTGGAATACAATTCTAGTTCTGGTCAGTGGCAATCGATGCCATCGAGATCTAGAAGTACGATTCGATTTTACTCGGAAACTGGGGATGTAGCCCAAGTGGAAATTCATGCTGGGCCCGGTCAAGGGTTGATTTCCATTGACCGGGCGATCCGTTATGAGCGTTGAAGCAATTTTATGATTCAGGTGTACAGTTAGAAAACTAGCTGTGAATACACTCGTTCAGAAATTTGCTTAAAAATCTCCCAATCGTCTCCATAGTCTGACCCTTCCCCAAATACGGATAGGATGTAGGCACGACCGCTAGAATCTTGGATAAATGCCACTTCCATTCGACCTTCTTGCGTCCAACCCACTTTGGAGTAAAACCTGATACGATCGCGATGTTGAAAAATCCCTTCCCCGAAAAATCCTTGAATAGCGTCATACTCTTCCGGCCCCCAAACATTGGGATCTAAGTTTTGTTCTAACAACATCAGCATTTCCCGAGAGTCTTCAGAAGAAACTGCCAGTTCCGCCGCTAGTTCGTACATCAGTCGGGCAGTTTGTCTAGCTGTGAGACGGTTGCGATCGGGATTATTGAGATTTCCTCGCATCTGTAAATCCCGTCCCTTAGGAAGACTCATCTCTAGGTAGGGAATGGGAAAGTTTTTTTGGCTAATATCTAATCCCTGATAGCCGGCATTTTCGAAAAACTCGTTGATTGAATATCGGCGTTTTAGCCAGGTGTCATAACCAACGTCAAGCTGACTAGAAGTTGTGTTGCTGATTAAGTCAACAACTCGACTGGCCGCTTCGTTGTCTGATTTTTGCGCCATTTTACAGACATCGGTTCGACAGCCGTTTAAGGGAAAGTCCACCGGTTGGCGAGGAATTTGTCCATTAGCTTGTAATCCATACAAGGAGACAAGCCAGAAGAGTTTAGGGATACTAGCAGGATAGCGAAATACGTCACTTTGATAACTCGCCTCTGTTCGCCGATTTAAGTCTATTAAATGGATGGATAGCGACCGAGTTGATAGTCCTCGGGATGCGGCTAGGTTAACCAGTTCTTCGACGATGCGATCCAGTTCTGAACTGGATGAAAATTGGGGTAAACTGGTTACGTTATAAATAGCTTGAGGAGTTCTTTGAGTGGGTAACTCGCTGCGATCGCCAACATCAAAGTTGGGTTCTCCCGATCCAGGTAAACCTGATAAAGGTGGAGGAGTTCTAAATGTTGATGAACCTGAGGATGAGTCTTCTGAGGTTTCAGGGTCATCAATTTCTGAATCTAACGATTCTGAAGGTAGAACTGGTATATCAGCAATAGTTTTTTCTTGATGTGGCGATTTTGGCGATAAAAGCCACAAGGTGAGAGTTCCAATAAATCCGACTCCTATTGCTACCGAAATAGCTATGCCAACCCATTGCAGTTGGGATAGTTTAGATTGCTCTATCTCCTTATGTGACGAAGAATAATTAATAGCGGCCGATATTTTTGTTCGTTTTAGTCCCTCATTTGCTTGTCGAAGATTATCCTTAGAAGGCTGGGAAGGTGGTTGGGATTTCACAAGATTTTTTAACCTTCAAACAAAGAATATTTTAGTCAAGAGATTGATAATCAAAAACTTTGACTCGATTTCCAATGCGCTCAAGGATGTACTTAAAGCGTCTTGTGGTGAAGTAAGTATTACTGGGATCAGCACGACCATCCTTAAATAAAGTTGCATCTTCAGTGATTGACACTTCAATTGTTGCACGATTTCCACTATCCACAAAACGTTCAATTGATTCAATACGTTGTACGCCATATTGATAGTAAGCATTATTATTTTGTAACCAGCTAATTGAACCATCGGCTTTCAGTAAATCTTCTAACAAAGGCCCTGTCGTTAAATTTTGAGCAACATCTCGACGGTAAGGAGGTGCAAACATTTGCGATTTGGCACTCAGCCAACTATTAATAGTTGCAACAGCTTGTTCCTGAGTGATTTGACCTTGCGGAACCGGGGTAGGTGGAGGCGGAACCGGGGTAGGTGGAGGCGTAGATGCTGGTGGGGGTGGCTCAGGTGTAGGAATTGGTGTAGCTTCAGGGGCTACGTCGGGAGGATTTTCTGAGGTAGAATTTTCTGATTCGTCTAACTCATTAACAGTGTCTCCTCCAGCAACCGAGGACTCTGTAACACCACCGGAGTCGGCTGTAGTCCCGCCTGAGTCTCCATTATTAAAACTCGGCCGTAAAACCAGCAATGCAGCGATAAAGAATAGTCCAATCACTCCCCCCGTCAACGCGGCTTTTTGCCATTCCGGCATTCCTGAAGAAGCTGGAACGGGTGTAGGCGCAATACCTGGAGGTTGAGACACTTGGGTTGCAGAAGCAATCGGTTGTGAGATCGCTGTTGCTGGTGGATAGTTTGATGAATTTCCAGGAACACCTGTTACCGGAACCGGTTGTTCGGAAGGATATTCCCCCATAATGACTGGAGTTTGAGACAGAGATTGTTGCGTCAGAGCTTCCCACATCTGACGGGCAATAGGAAAGCGATGAGGCGCATGAGGTTGAATGGCGCGGTCAAGAATGCTAGCAAAGGTGGGAGTCACTCCAGAGGCGTAAGGTCTCCAGAGGACGATTCCCGTCATGGGGTCACTCTCTAACTCATCGGGTATTTTGCCTGTCAAGGCATAAATCGCTGTCAATCCCAACGCATAGAGGTCACTACTATACACGGGACGACCGCCGGCCTGTTCACTCGGCATAAAACCAGGAGTTCCCACTACCACAGACCGAGTCGCATGTCCCCCTTCCGTGACCACCGTTCCCATGGTTTCCTTCACCGCCCCAAAATCCAGTAACACCGGCTCTAGGCTCCCGCTTCGCAGAATGATATTATCGGGCTTAATATCTCGGTGAACAATTTTTTTGCTATGAACGTACTCCAATACCAGTAGCAGACTCACGAGAATTTCTCGGACGGTACTTTCACTGAGTCGTCCCTGATGCTGAAGATACCCCGAGAGGGTTTCCCCTTCAATATACTCCTGCACTAAATAAAAATGGTCGTCATCCCGAAAATATCCGTAGAGGGTGGGGATTTGCCGGTGATGACCGCCCAATTCTTCTAAAATCGCCGCTTCTCGTTGAAATCGCTCTTGGACCAGTTGATAAATCTGAGAGTTGTCGGCAATGGGTTTGAGGCGTTTGACCACACAGCGACGACCTGAGGGCATTTGGGTGTCTTCCGCCAAAAATGTCTCCCCAAACCCCCCCGACCCTAAATGACGAATGACCTGGTAGCGGTCTTTAATCAGAGGTAACTTATCCATAGTCTTGACTCCACAAGGTTTGAGGGATTCGGGTCAGGAACGGAGGCTTGGTCTAGTTTAACCTAAATTCTCCTGAAAAAGATAGGGGGCTTTTGTTTCTTAATTTAAACCGAATTTATAAGTTTTGTGGTTCAGAAGCCAGGAAAACTTAGGCTTTTTTAAAATACCTCAACAAATTAGAATATTTGTTTATATTTTCTTGAACTCATTGTGTAGTTGTCCTAGCTTGCCTGATGAGTTGGACTAATTTAATAATCTTGTTTGGCTAATCATCCAAGCTTCAGCCTCTTGATTCCAAAGGAGCGTAATTTCTCGGGGTTCATAAACCATTTCCCCCGTTCTCATCTGTAGTCTTACCTGGGTATTGACCACGGCCCTATCATCGGTCTGCTCAATCACCTGAGGGTTCTGAGCCTCCGCGTGGCTCACTGTATCCCACCAGTCGGCATAGGAGTTATAGCCATTGGTGAAAATTGACCGATTACCTCTAAAGTTCTCATGTAATCGACTCCAGGCTTCTTGATATTGACGGTGACTCACGAGTCTGTATTGTTCTTCTACCCTGGTGACGGCTGAGGGTCTGAATGTCCTTGGCGTTGGTGGGTTGACGGCACCTTGAGAGCTGTCGGCCGTGGGGACAGCTCTCGATTCAGGCACAGCTCTCGATTCAGGCATCGAGGCAGCTGTTTCAGTTGCTATCACCTCAGAGGTCGTCCGGTCTTCATTGACGTCATAATTTCCTGGGGACTCACCCGCATCATGGCTATCAGTGGTTGTGGCTTCAGGCTGAGAATCTTCAGGTTCAGGAGGAGAATTACCATTAGGCTGATAGAGCACCAATCCCCCAATTAAAACTACTCCCATGACTGCCCCAGTTAATGCCGCTTTGGCCCAATCCGACATTCCCGCAGAAGCTGGCACGGGTGTAGGGGCAATAGCCGGCGGTTGAGAGACCGCTGTGGGACTGACGACGAGGGTATTCTGGGAGTCAGACACTGCCGTGGCGGGAATGGCGGCTTGAGACGGGGATTGTTGGGTCAGAGCTTCCCACATCTGACGGGCAATAGGAAAGCGATGAGGCGCATGAGGTTGAATGGCGCGGTCAAGAATGCTAGCAAAGGTGGGAGTCACTCCAGAGGCGTAAGGTCTCCAGAGGACGATTCCCGTCATGGGGTCACTCTCTAACTCATCGGGTATTTTGCCTGTCAAGGCATAAATCGCTGTCAATCCCAACGCATAGAGGTCACTACTATACACGGGACGACCGCCGGCCTGTTCACTCGGCATAAAACCAGGAGTTCCCACTACCACAGACCGAGTCGCATGTCCCCCTTCCGTGACCACCGTTCCCATGGTTTCCTTCACCGCCCCAAAATCCAGTAACACCGGCTCTAGGCTCCCGCTTCGCAGAATGATATTATCGGGCTTAATATCTCGGTGAACAATTTTTTTGCTATGAACGTACTCCAATACCAGTAGCAGACTCACGAGAATTTCTCGGACGGTACTTTCACTGAGTCGTCCCTGATGCTGAAGATACCCCGAGAGGGTTTCCCCTTCAATATACTCCTGCACTAAATAAAAATGGTCGTCATCCCGAAAATATCCGTAGAGGGTGGGGATTTGCCGGTGATGACCGCCCAATTCTTCTAAAATCGCCGCTTCTCGTTGAAATCGCTCTTGGACCAGTTGATAAATCTGAGAGTTGTCGGCAATGGGTTTGAGGCGTTTGACCACACAGCGACGACCTGAGGGCATTTGGGTGTCTTCCGCCAAAAATGTCTCCCCAAACCCCCCCGACCCTAAATGACGAATGACCTGGTAGCGGTCTTTAATCAGAGGTAACTTATCCATAGTCTTGACTCCACAAGGTTTGAGGGATTCGGGTCAGGAACGGAGGCTTGGTCTAGTTTAACCTGAATTGTCCGGCAAAGGATAGGGAGTTTTGTATCTTAGGCAACTGATTTCTGAGCGGCTATGAGGAGATGTTTAATTTTTTGGGGAACTATCCTAAAATCATAAAAATGTCCTGAACCCGTTGCTGTAAGCGATCTAGCCCCATGACTTCTAGTAAAACCACTCTGGTCAATCAATCTCCTGCTTATTTGGAGTTCAACTTTCAGGGAAAGGTGAAGAAGTTTTCCCTCATGGGCGATCGCCTGACCTTTGGACGGGCCCCTGAGGTGGATTTAACCTTAGAAGGGGATGAATGGGCAGCCGTGTCCCGTCTCCATGGGACTCTCACTCGTGAAGGAGATACCTACAGCATTTATGACGGGGTTCTCCAAGGACAAGACCACAAGTTTAGTCGTAACGGACTTCTCTATGGTCAGCGACGGGTCGGAACCTATCAACCCCATATTCTCCAAGATGGCGATGAGTTACAAATTGGTCAAGACCCCCAGAATTTAGTTCGTCTCAAGTATATCAATCCCAATGCCCCTCGGCATCAGGACACTTCGACGATTGCTAAATCAATTTCCTTAAAACATCGCTCCTTAGAAATCGGTCGTGACCCTGCGTTACAGGGGTCTAATTTATATCTAGAGGCACCGGTCATTTCCCGACGTCATGCCATCATCGATAATTCAGGATCGGGCTATGTTCTCTATGATAAAAGTACTAACGGTATTTTTATTACTCGCTACGGTAAAGTTTTTAAGGCTAGAAATCAAGAAAGTTTACAGGATGGAGACTTGATTCGCATCGGTCCCTACGCCCTCATCCTCAAAGGAGATGAGTTACTCCTAGAAGGTCGTGGGGATGGCTTGCGGATTGATGCAATTCAACTGTCCCGTCAAGTTCCTCGACATCCCGAAAATTTCTGGGAACAAATCCAAGTTGCTCTGGGACAAAAAATACCGGCAAAATTCTCTCTACTTAATAATGTTTCAGTTCCCCTTGAACCGGGTCAACTCGTGGCCTTAGTGGGAGGAAGTGGGGCGGGAAAATCGACGTTATTAGAAACCCTGTTAGGGATTCGTCCAGTTGATTATGGCAATATTTATCTTAATAGTGATGACTTACGGCACAATTTTAATATCTATCGCACCCAAATTGGCTATGTTCCTCAACAGGATATTGTCCATCGTAATTTGAGCGTGACTCAAGTGTTGACCTTTGCGGCCCAGTTGCGGCTTCCTCCAGATACCGATGAGGGGGCGATCGCCCAAATTGTCCAAAAAACCCTGAAAACCGTGGCCCTGAGCGATCGCAGCAACAGTCTCGTCAGCAAACTCAGTGGCGGACAACTCAAACGGGTGAGTATCGCCGTGGAACTCCTGGCCAATCCCAAACTCTTCTTCCTCGACGAACCCACCTCAGGCCTCGATCCCGGCCTCGACAAAAAAGTGATGGAACTGTTGCGAGACTTAGCCAAAGAAGAAAATCGCACCGTGGCCCTCGTCACCCACGCCACCGCCAATATCACCCTCTGCGATCGCGTCGCCTTCATGGGCCGAGGGGGGAATCTCTGTTACTTCGGCGACCCCGAGCAAGCCATACCATTTTTTAATGATTTTGTCAAGTCTCAAGGTCATCATTATGAACTCGACGGCTTTGCAGAAATCTACATCGAACTGGACAAGCCTCCAGAAGAGAATCAGGGAATTAAACCCGAAGCCTACTGTCAACGCTGCGCCGAATTTTTCCGCAACCATCCCAGCTACCAAACCTACGTCGAACGCCAATTAGGCCCCCTCAACGGTTCCCCCTCCGGGATAACCCCCCAATCCCCCAAAACCGTTAGCGGGAAATCCTCCGCCCCCCAAAACCAGAGTCCTCAACAAGCCACCCCCTCCCCCTGGGGACAAATCTCAGTCCTCTTACAACGGGATATCCAATTAGTTTTTGCCGATAAATTCAACCTAGCCTTAGCCCTTTTAACCGCCCCGATTGGCATTGGTTTAATCACCTTTGCCATTCGCGATCGCGAACCCTTCATTTTGCCCACAGGCCCCGATCCCACCCTAGCACCCTTAGCCTTGCGGGTCTTATTTGTCTTCACCTGCGCCGCCATTTGGGTGGGCTTATCCGGCTCCCTACAAACCATCGTACGAGAGTCGGCTATTTATCTGCGAGAGCGATTAGTCAACCTAGGATTAGTCCCCTATTTAGGCTCCAAAGTTCTCGTCTTAGGGGGACTGGCTCTGATCCAAACCTTACTGATGACCGCTGTCATTCTCCTGGGCTTCCAATCTCCTGAACCTCAGCTCATTTCTTGGACCATGGGAGTGAGTGTCACCACCTTTTTAACCCTCCTCACCAGTGGTTGTCTCGGCTTAGCCGTCTCCTGTTTTGTCAGCAACGAAACCCAAGCCAATACCGCCCTCCCCTTACTTTTGCTTCCTCAAATTATCTTTTCCGGCGTCTTATTCACCATGGAGGGTGTCGCCAAATTTATCTCCTGGGCCATGTTGAGTCGTTGGTCTGTGGGAGCCTATGGAGCCTTAGTAAACGTGAATGAGATGGTTCCCGAACCGCAAACCTATCCCGATGGAACCGAGATTCCCCAAGCCTTTGAAATCAGCCCCGTCTATGACGCTGATTGGTCGAACCTGGGCTTAAACTGGGCTATCCTAGGAGTTCATGCGGGGGTCTATTTAGCGATCGCCCTCTGGCAACTCAAACGCAAAGACACCCTCTAACCATCTCGACCCAAAGACCCTCCCCATGAGACAATCCCTGGGGAGCATCCCCTTAGACCCATGACTGACGCACAACATCTCGAAGATCTCCTCCTCAACCTCGATGGACGGGGCTATAAAGCCTATAAAGACTTGCGGGGACAGTACCAATTTCCCGACTTTAAACTGACCATTGACTATGTTCAAGGAGATCCCTTCGCCGCACCGAGTCAGTTGAGCGTCTGGGTTCCCATGAGCGTCGCTGGCTTTCCCGAACATCTCTACGCCAGTCTCTCCCGAGAAATCGCCCTACGGGATTACCTAACCCGAGCCTTTTCTCAGGCCTGTCGTCAACTGAGTCAGAAACGGGGAACCGGCAAAAGTGGGGCGATCGCCGTCTGTCGTCTCGGTCAAGAAGTCCTAGCACGAACCTCTGCATTTGTCAACCCTAACGGCGTAGAAATCCGCTTCACCGTGGGACTTCCCGCCCAAGGACGGCGCATTTTAGGGCGACAGGCCGCCGAAATGCTCTGTGATGACATCCCAGAACTGGTCGATCGCGCCCTCATCTACCAAAACCTGGACGCCGCCGCCATCCAACAACAGGTCGAAACCATCGAAGATGCCGACTGGCTGCGATCGCAACTCTCCCAGAACAACCTCATCGCCTTCGTCGCCGACGGCTCAATCCTACCCCGCCGCAGTGGCGTGGATGCCCGTCCCCTAGAGACCAACGCCGTCCCCTTTGAATCTCCCGAATCCCTACGAGTCACCTTCAACCGGCCCAACGGCGGACCCATCAGCGGCATGGGCATTCCCCGAGGGGTTACCCTGATTGTCGGTGGCGGCTATCATGGCAAATCCACCCTCCTACGGGCCATTGAACTGGGAGTCTATAACCGCATTCCCGGAGATGGCCGGGAATTTGTCGTCACCGATGACGCCGCCGTGAAAATTCGCGCCGAAGATGGTCGTTCCGTGCGTGGCGTGGATATCTCCACCTTCATCAACAACTTACCCCAAGGACAAAGCACTCGCAGCTTCTCCACAGAAAACGCCAGTGGGAGTACCTCTCAAGCCGCCAACATCATCGAAGCCATCGAAGCCGGGGCCCGAGTCTTACTCATCGACGAAGACACCTCCGCCACCAACTTCACCATTCGCGATCGCCGAATGCAAGAATTGATTGCCAAAGAACATGAACCCATTACCCCCTTCGTCGATCGCGTCCGTCCCCTCTTTGACGAACAAGGGATTTCCACCATTCTCGTCATGGGAGGAAGTGGCGATTACTTCGAGGCGGCCGATACGGCGATCGCCATGACCCATTATCGCCCCCAAAACGTCACCGAGCAAGTGAAAGACATTGCCGCCAAGTACCACACCGGCCGCCAACCGGACCCCCAATCTCCCCTAACCCCTCCCACCCCTCGCTATCTCCTCCCCGACAGTCTCGACCCCAGTCGGGGCAAACGGGCCGTCAAATGGCAAGTGCGAGATGACGATGAAATCATCTTTGGAAGCGATGAAATCGACTTATCCGCCGTTGAACAACTCGTCGATACCGGACAGTTGCGGGCCATTGCCGAAGCCATGGTCTATCTCAAACAAGACTATCCCCACAGCAATCAGACCCTGGCCCAACTCTTAGATGACATCGAAGGGGCGATCGCCTCCCAAGGCTTAGATATTCTCTCCCCCTTCCCCGTAGGAACGTTAGCCCAATTCCGTCGTTTTGAACTCGCCGCCGCCTTAAACCGCCTCCGCTCCATTGACATAAAACACTGACACCACGCCCGGGTTTAAAGTCAAGACAGATAGTACAGCGAAAACAAGGAAGCCCATTCCTAAAAATGGGCTAACTCAACCTTAAATGTCCAGGTTCACGGGTCTATTACCAAGTCACCGGGAAAGTCTGAGGTGCGGACTGAGGCGTGGGAGTGGGGCTAGGGGTGGGTGCGGGGGTAGTCGTGGTTGTTTCGGTTTCCGTCGTGGTAGTGGTGGTGGTGGTGCGTTCCTCTAAGCGGGATTGTACATCGTTAGGGATAATCACCGTATCAATCTTGTGGATAACCCCATTGTCAGCCGGAATATCAGTATCAATCACCCGAGCCGGGCCAACATTAACCCGACTCCCCTGAACCCTAGCATTCACCGGACCATTGAGGGTGTTCAAGAGTTGGTTGCCGATATCATTGGCTTCCAGAACCTCCGGTACAACGTGCATCCCTAAGACATCCTGCAACAAATCACGGTTCTCAGGATCGGTTAGAGCGTTAACCACAGATTGGGGCAAATCCTGGAAGGCTTGGTCCGTCGGGGCAAACAACGTAAAAGGACCATCGTTAGCGAGAGTATCTGCCATACCCGCTAACTCCGCCAGTTGTAGGAGCGTGTTCATATCTCCTTCACCTACCAGAGAGTCAACAAGATTCCCGACACCCATTTGAGCGACTTCGCTCTCCAACGGTTGGGCCGGCTCACTAGCCGTCATGTCAGCATGGCTGGGGTTGATGGTCAAGGTGCTAGCACTCAGGAGTACCATCGCCCCAGTCAGCCATTGAAATCGACGCTTAGAGTTCATATATCTTAACTTTTCTCACAACAGTCGTAATTCTAGCTTAAGTTTTTCTAATTTTTGGGAAAATTCTTTTGCAGAGGCGAAGTGGGGTTCTGAATTCCTTACAGCGGGGAGGTCGCCGGTTTATGCCATCACAGAAGGGGAACTGTTGTACAACTAAATATAGAAGCTCTACGTTATTCGTCCTTATGCCCTCTTGTCCTCGATGCCAGCAGCGAGTTCCTGACGATGCCATCTCCTGTCCCCATTGTGGCTATCAACTCAAGGCCTTCGGTCATCCAGGGATTCCCCTGCATCGAGCCAATCCCGAGGAACCCCTCTGTCTCACCTGCACCTACCACCTCGACGACAGTTGCAATTTTCCCCAACGGCCCCACGCTCAAACCTGCACCCTCTACCAAAACCTTAACGAGCCAGTCTTACCCCCCCCACCCCGACGCAAACTCGCACCCTGGTATCGCCGCCATCCGGTGCTAGTGGGCTTTTTCGCTCTCCTGGCTATCAGTTTGTTGCTGGCATTGGTGAGATGAGAGGGAGGGAACAGGGAATAGGGAACAGGGGGAAGAAGGCAAAAGGCAAAAGGCAAAAGGCAGAAGAAGGCAAAAGGCAATAGGCAATAGGGGGAAGAAGGCAAAAGGCAAAAGGCAAAAGGCAATAGGGGGGAACCCGTCTCGGGTTTGTCCTCTGTGTCCTCGGGCGACCACAAGGGTGCGCCCCTACGTGGTTCTCTCTTGCCTCTTGCCTCTTGCCTCTTGCCTCTTCCTAACCCTCCACCGTCAGTTTGGGAGTGGCATCCATAGGAATACTGCCGGGTTTTGAAGACGCTTCTGCTACGGCTAAATCAAACCAAAATGTAGTTCCTACTCCGACCTCACTGACTAAGTTAACGTTAGTATGATGCTTGTCAATAATGTTGCGGACAATGGACAGACCTAAACCAGTTCCTTCTAGGGTATGAACTCGGTTTTCCACTCGGAAAAATCGGTCAAAAATTGCCTCGCGGTCTTCTTCGCCAATGCCAATTCCTGTATCAGCAATTTCAACTCGGACATAGCGAGTTGCTCCTTCCATGGTATGGCTGTCCTCCGGCGTCATTGAAGAGAGTAGGTAAGCTCGGACAATGACTTTCCCGCCAGCTTCCGTAAATTTGAGGGCATTCCCCACTAAGTTGGCAAAGACTTGTAAGAGGAGGTCGTAATGACCTAAAACTGAAGGTAACCCCTCTTCAACTTCTTGTTTTAACTCAATTTCTTTATCCTTGGCATTGAGTTGATAGGTGCGTAACGTTTGTTCAATCGGTTGAAGAATATCGAGGGGTTCTAGGCGGTAAATTCGGCAGGATTCAAGGCGGGATAAATCCAGAACATCATTGACTAAGCGAGTGAGGCGATCTGTTTCATGGTTAGCCGTTTCTAGGAACTCTCGCCGTTCGCGATCGCTCAAATCATCCCCGTATTCGTGGAGAGTCTCAATAAAGGACTTGATATTAAATAATGGCGTTCGCAGTTCGTGGGAGATATTACTAATAAACTGACTCTTGGCTTCGTTTAACTCCACCTCGCGGGTAATATCCTGAACCGTAATAGCAATGCCTTTGACATTTTCCCGTTCCCGATCTAAAACCGTGGTCACGAGAATACGAATCATACGCGGGGTGGGTTCACTGATGGAGATGCGAAATTCCCCACTATCCCGTTCCCCCTTCGCCATTTGATAGAGAGGACGGGTCAGTTCCACCTGAATTGCAGCAGGGAAAGCGTGTAAAACATTAGTTCCAATCAGAGTGTGGTCATCCCAGCCGAAGATGCGGCGAGCGGTGGGGTTGACTAAGACCACATTCATCTCATTGTCCAATAACACCGCCCCATCGGCAATGGTGGACACTAGGGTTTCCAGTTTGGCTTTTTCGGCGGTGAGTTCTTCGATATTTTGTTCTTCGTAGCGTTCGAGACGTTCCGCCATTTCATTGAAACTCTCGATCAGTTCCCCTAACTCGCCGCCGAAGGGTAAATCAACTCGTTGGCGAAAGTTCCCTGAAGCGATGTTCTTCACCCCAACCAGAAGTTCTTTAATGGGACGGGTAATCGTGAGGGCGTTAAAGACGGCCCCGAGAATGACCATGACCCAGATTGAGACAAACACCGCAATGGTCACATCCCGGGTTAAGCCAGAAGAGGTGACAACCGTGGGATTGGGGTTGATGCCGATCGCCATAACCCCTAAGTGGCGATCGCCCTGAACTAAGGGCACAAAGACATCCGTCACTTGACCATTGGGGGTATTATGTTGACGCACAAAGGGCTGTTGCGATCGCCCCATCTCCTCGGGAAGTTGAATCCGCCGTTGAATCTGGAGAGAGTTCTGAACCGTGGACTCCGAATAGGGGATACCGAAGAAAATGCGACCCTCCTCATCAGCATAGAGAATATAACGGACGCTGGAGGTTCGGCTATAGAACTGACTACTAAAGCGAGCCAGTTCTGTCTTGTTGTCCTCTGCAATCAGTTGCGTCACATTCGCCGCTAGCAACAGGCCCAAATCTCGCCCAAAGCGGGTGTCATTGAGCCGTGCATCCTGCTGAATTGTGTTGGTTGCCCAAAATGTCAAACCGCTCACAATCAACGATACGACAAGGGTTGCAGCCGCCATGAGCTTGGTCTGGAGAGTGAACTCCGACCACCAATTCTTAATCATTTGGGCAGTGTGTTGCAGTAAGGTCAGCAAGGTTCAACTGTTGCAGTATTGCAGAGGGTTAGAGCTTTACGCTTCTATTCTGCCACGTTCCTGACCGTTGAGACGGTCAACTCAGATTCATTGGCTCGAATCACCCCAGTGACCGTAGGATATTAAAGTACAGCCTAAACCAGTGAGTTGCCCAAGACGGGCAGTTCCTCAAGATTAAGGAGAGTGGGGTGGTTAAAGAGGTTTTCGTCACCGGGGGAACAGGATTTATTGGGGCCCATGTGGTGCGATCGCTCCTAAGGGCCAACTATCGAGTTCGCGCCCTCGTGCGTCCCCAAAGTTGTTTCGATAACTTAGCCGGCCTAGATATTAAACCGGTGACGGGAGATGTGAATAGTCCTGATTTAGCCCAACTGATGCAGGGCTGTCAGGCCGTCTGTCATGTGGCGGCCCACTATTCCCTCTGGCAACGCGATCGCGATCGTCTGCATCGGGTGAATGTCCTGGGAACTCGCCATATCTTAGAAGCGGCCCAAACCGCTGGAGTGGAACGAGTCATCTACACCAGTTCTGTGGCAGCCATTGGCGTCAAACCGGGTGGCCAGGTAGCCGATGAAACCTATCAAAGTCCTCCCCATCGTCTCATCAGCGCCTATAAACAGTCCAAATACTGGGCTGAACAAGAAGCCTATCGCGCCATCGAGAGAGGACAAGACATCGTCATCGTCAACCCCAGTACCCCCATCGGCCCGCGAGACATCAAACCCACCCCCACCGGAGAGATTATCCAACGTTTTCTACAACGACGAATGCCGGCCTACGTCAACACCGGCTTAAACTTCATTGATGTGCGGGATGTGGCCCAAGGTCATGTTTTAGCCTTAGAGAGAGGCAAAACCGGAGAACGCTATATTTTGGGCCATCAAAACCTCAGCCTCAAAGCCTTTTTAGACAAACTCGCCCATCACAGCGGCCTCAAGGCCCCCCGTTATACGATTCCCCTCTGGCTTCCCCTCGCCATCGCCTGGGTGGATGAAATCCTCTTAAGCAAACTGGGCAAATCCCCCTCCGTCCCCCTCGACGGGGTGAGAATGTCGGCAGAACCCATGTATTACGATGCCAGCAAAGCGGTACGAGAGCTGGGTTTACCCCAGTCTAATCTGGATGAGGCGATCGCGGCTGCGATTGATTGGATGGAGAAGAAGGGAACAGAAACAACGTAGTTTCTGTTCCCTATTCCATCTCCGCCAACTCCATCCAGCGAACCGTCGACTCTTCAATCTGAGAACTTAAAGCCGCCAGTTCATGGGATAACGTCTCTAAAGCAACATGGTCATCTGGGGGATTTTGATAGAGTTGCACCTCTAATTTCGCCTTCCGTTCCTCCAAATCAGGGATTTCTCCTTCTAGCTGTTCGAGTTCCCGTTTCTCCTTGTACGATAGGCCCGAGGAAGACTTCTTGGGACGACTTGACGGGCTAGGTGCGGGAGAGGGGGCAGCCTTCACGGTCTTAGCAGCGGCAGCTTCAGCGGCTTTCGCAGCCCGTTCGGCTTCTAGTTTTTTATAGTCGAGGTAAATGGAATAATTGCCCGGATATTGGCGTAGCTGTCCAGAGGCTTCTAGGGCGAAAATCTTGTTGACCGTGCGATCGAGGAAATAGCGATCGTGAGATACCACAATGGCACAGCCGTTAAAGTCTTCTAAATACTCTTCCAAGACTGCCAAGGTTTGCACATCTAAATCATTGGTGGGTTCGTCTAAAATCAACACATTGGGGGCGCCCATCAAGACTCGCAATAAAAACAAACGCCGCTTCTCACCCCCTGAGAGTTTGTGTAAGGGGACATATTGCTGGCTCGACGAAAACAGGAACCGTTCCAGCATCTGGGAGGCAGTAATAATGCTCCCATCGGCGGTTTTAACGAGGGTGGCATCTTCCTGCACATAGTCAATGACCCGCTGATTTTGGTTGGCGGATTCAACCAAGTCTTCGGAATGTTGGTCGAAATAGCCGAAATGGATCGTTTCACCAATATCCACTGTGCCACGGTCGGGGTCTAGCCGTCCGGTGATGATATTTAAAAGGGTGGATTTTCCGGTTCCATTGCCGCCAATGATGCCAATGCGATCTTGAGCTTCAAAACGATAGGTGACATCTTTGAAGAGTTGACGATCGCCGTAGGATTTACTCACCCCCTCCAAGATAATAACTTTCTTGCCAATCCGCCGGCTGGGGGTGGAAATATCAACTTTACCCACGTGTTGCTTAAACTCAACATCTTGCATCTCTTCAATGCGCTGAATCCGAGCATTTTGTTTAGTGCTTCGTGCTTTGGGCCCTTGTCGTAACCAGGCCAGTTCCCGCCGCAAGACTCCGGCGTGTTTGCGTTCTTGACTCGCCGCCACCTCTTCGGCGAGGGCTTTCTTTTCCAGATAATAGGAGTAGTTGCCAGAATAGCTGTATAAATCTCCCCGATCCACTTCTAAAATACGGGTGGTAACTTGGTCGAGAAAGTAGCGATCGTGAGTCACCAGAACTAAGGCAGCGGGATAGCGTTGTAGGTACGTTTGTAGCCAGTCAACGGATTCAGCATCGAGGTGGTTCGTGGGTTCGTCCATTAGCAGTAAGTCCGGTTCAGCTAATAGGGCCGCAGCTAGGGCAATCCGTTTACGATAGCCTCCTGAGAGGGTTCCGACGTTAGCCTCAAAGTCCTCAATTCCTAATTGAGAGAGAATAATTTTGGCTTCGGTTTCCAAATCCCAAGCATTGGCTGCATTCATCTGTTCGGTGATGCGCGTCAGTTGCTTGAGGAGGCGATCGAGGTCATCTCCTGAGGCACGAGACATATGATGGGAGAGGGCTTCATACTCCCGCACAATCTGCATTTTAGAGCCACAATCGGCAAAAACTTGCTCTAAGACGGTGCGAGTGGGGTCAATATCAGGCTGTTGGGGGAGGTAAATGACTCGTTTATTACGATTAACCAGACGTTCTCCTTGATTATAGGGTTCGATGCCCGCCAATATCTTGAGGAGGGTCGATTTACCAGACCCATTTGTACCAATTAAACCGATTTTATCTTGCGAATCAACGCTTAAACTGGCATCTCGTAAGATTTCTTTAATACCAAAGTCTTTGCCAATGGATTTTAGGGTGATAATACTCATAAAATTTAAAGGGAGTCTGAGTCTAATGTCTGATGGTAAGTTCTGATAATTTGCCTTAAAACTTGCTCGAACTTAACCAAACTTCATTATAATCGAAATTGGACAAGGATTTGCCCCGTGGCAGTTGACGAATGCTGCATCAGGGCCAATCCGGGCCCTTGACCTTTCTCCGGGAGAGCGATCGCGCTGTGGGCAAGAGGCAAAGCCGGTTAACGGTGGCAAGTGATCTCAGCCTGATGATTCAGATTCAGCGCTGGTTTGAGGATTTTTGTTTACAACAGCCGAGACTGGCCCATTGGTCCGATGACCGCCTCTATTGTCTTAAGTTAGCCATTGCTGAGGGATTTAGTAACGCTGTTCGTCATGCCCATCGTCACCGTTCCCTAGAGACTCCCATTGATGTAGAACTCTCCCTGGAGGGCGATCGCCTGGAAATCCGGATTTGGGATTTGGGCCATCCCTTTAACCCGGAATTAGTCCCAGAACCGGAGCCGGGAACCCTTCGTCAAGGGGGATATGGTTGGTTCCTACTTCGACGCCTGTGCGATCGCGTCACCTATCAGCGCGACAGCCAGGGTCGCAACTGCCTCTTATTAGAACAAAGCATTGAGGAGTCCTAGGGGTAATGAAGGTAAAATCACTGCCACGTTAAGGGGACAGCGCTGCCTCCGTAGTTCTTCTACCGTAGTTTCCCGGAGAGGCGACCACGACAACGAAGGATAGAGTAAGGCCTAGGACGCTCCCGTCAACGGACAGTCAAACCATTTCCTATACTGGTTGAAATGCGATGAGATAAAGAGACCCTGGCCAAGCCACTATGAAAAAAGCACTAATTTGTGGAATTTCCGGGCAAGATGGCGCTTACCTGGCAAAATTTCTCCTTGAACGAGGCTATGAGGTCTGTGGGACGTCCCGAGATGCTCAGATGTCCTCCTTTAAGAATCTGGTCGCCTTGGGGATTCGCGATCGCGTCAAACTCTATTCCATGAGTCTGACCGATTTCCGCAGTGTCTTACAAGTTCTAGACCGAACTCAACCCAGCGAGGTCTATAATCTCAGTGGTCAGAGTTCCGTCGGACTGTCCTTTGACCAGCCCGTTGAGACCCTCGATAGCATCGCTACAGGAACCTTAAACCTCCTAGAAGTGATCCGATTCATCGGCTCCCCCATTAAATTCTACAATGCGGGGTCAAGTGAATGTTTCGGCGATACCCAGGGAACCCCCGCCGACGAACAGACCCCCTTCCGACCCCGCAGTCCCTATGGGGTGGCCAAAGCCACCGCCTTCTGGGAAGTCGCGAACTACCGAGAGGCCTATGGGCTTTTCGCTTGTTCTGGGATTCTCTATAACCATGAATCCCCCCTGCGGCCGGAACGTTTTGTCACCCAGAAAATCGTAGCCAGTGCCTGTCGCATCGCTCAAGGGAGTCACGACCCTCTCTACTTGGGCAACACCAGTATTCAACGAGACTGGGGTTGGGCCCCGGAATATATCCAGGCCATGCACTTGATGCTGCAACAGGATGTTGCCGAAGATTACGTGATTGCTACGGGACGCACCTATAGCCTACAAGCCTTTGTTGAAGCTGTTTTTGCTCATCTGGGACTCAACTGGCAGGACTACGTCACCACGGATGAGAGTCTTTATCGACCCACAGATATTGCCGTCAGTCGTGGTAACCCCGCTAAAGCCAAGCAACAGATGAAGTGGCAAGCTCAGTCTGATATGCCTGAGGTGGCTCGGCTGATGGTGGAGGCTCGTTTGCAAGTGTCGATGTAATCCTCAAGACCCCCAGGTGGGTGGCATCTGCGTGCGTTGCGTTTTTCTCCCTCTTACCTTTGGATTATCGTTATGACGACTCCTCTACTCACTTCAGATCCCTCTTCCGTGCGATCGCCCCTCGGGAAACCGGCCCATCTCTTTGTCTTCCTGGAAATTTTCTCCTGTGAAGGGGGAATCCAATCCTATGTGAAAGATGTCTTGAGAGCCTACGAGCGTGCCGCCGCTGTCAGTGCTAACCCCCAAGCAGCGGAGGTTTTTCTCTTACGGGATGGGGGCGACTGTGAGAATCCCTTTGATTATCCCGATAACCCCTACTTACGGTTCCGTTACTTTAAATCCGCCTCTCCCTGGTGGGGACGGTTGAAGTTAATTGGAGTCCTCTGGACGCGACTATTACAACAACGGCCCGCCTCCGTAGTTTGTGGTCACGTGAAACTCGCCCCCCTAATTCGCCTCTTCTGTAAACCCCTGGGGATTCCCTATCGGGTGATGACCTATGGTAAGGAAGTGTGGGAGCCTCTGCCGGGCTCCGCTCGTCACGCCTTGCGGGATGCGCAAGAACTCTGGACGATTAGCCGTCATAGTCGCGATCGCGCTTGCCAGTCCAATCATCTCAATCCAAAGCAGTTTAAACTTCTTCCCTGTATCGTCAATGGGGAGATCTTTTCACCGGGCCCTAAACCAACACACCTATTAGAACGCTATCACCTAAACGATTCTCGGGTCTTGATGACTGTGGCTCGTCTTTGGTCTGGGGATATTTATAAGGGGGTTGATGTTACCCTGCGGGCCCTGCCGAAAATTCTTCATCATCATCCCAATGTCAAATATCTTATCATTGGCCGTGGGGATGATCGCCCTCGTCTGGAGGCTTTAGCTGAGGAGTTAGGAGTCGCTGAGCAGGTGGTGTTTGCCGGCTTTGTCCCCACTGAAGAACTTCCTGACCATTACCGAGTCGCAGATGCTTATGTGATGCCGTCTCAAGAGGGGTTTGGTATCGTATATTTGGAAGCAATGGCCAGCGGGATTCCCGTATTATCCGGCCAGGGGGATGGCTCGGCTGACCCCTTGCAAGATGGTAAGTTAGGGTGGCAGGTGGCCCATCGAGACCCCGACGCGGTGGCTCAAGCCTGTATTGAAATGCTCGAAGGTGACGACGCCCGCGTCGATGGCTCTTGGCTGCGCCAGGAGACTCTGGCCCAGTTCGGCGAGGGGGCGATCGCCCAACGGTTGCAAGGACTCATGGGCTTTCACTAGAGTTGAAAAGAGGGTACACCCCGAGCGGTCAGTTCAGGGCTAGGACTGTTCCCCCTTGAGGCTGCCCCATGTCCCCAGCAAGGAGGCTGTTGTGAATCCAAACGATTTTAACAAGGTGAACTTAAAACAGGTTCGATGGTCTGGCCTGAGTTTCTGGCTAACCGTGTTGTTGGTGATTAGTCTCCTCAGTGCCGTGGGCTTGGGCTGGCTGGTCCAATCGATTATTATTGCCTTAGCTCTGTTGCCAGTGTTAGGGATTGTGGCGGTGTTGGGCTTGCAATGGTGGATTCGCCGTAAGCTAGTGCAAGATAGCTGTCCAGTCTGTGGGTTTGAGTTTGTTGGCTTCAAGGACTCGACCCTCAACTGTCCGAGTTGTGGTGAGCAGCTTCAGGTTCGTGATGGCCACTTTGAACGCAGCGCCCCCTCGGGAACAATTGATGTACAAGCCACTGACGTGTCCGTGAAGACCCTAGATACGTCAGTGCAACCCTCCCCCTCATCTGAGCCAAATGATGAGGGTAGAGGGCAAATTTAGGGGTCTCTTGGGAGAGTTAACGAAAGTATGGGTGGCAACGTTATGAGTGGGAAAAAAAGAGCGCGGGTCAACCGATGGTCTCGGTCGTTTGTGGGCGTGCTGATGCTGGCGATTGTTCTCAGTGGCTGTCAACAATCTCCCTCGGGGGATTTGGAGGCACAGGTTTTAGAGATTATTCGCGAGAACCCGGAGGTTATTTTAGAGTCCGTTCAAGCCTATCAGCAGGAACAACAACGGTCTCAGCAGGAGTCCCGTTCGACGGTGGTGGAACAGATGCGGGAGAATCCGGCTCAGTTTATTGGGGAGTCTCCCGTTAAGGGTTCGGCGGATCAGGAGATTGTCATGATTGAGTTCTCGGACTTTCAATGTCCTTTCTGCGCTCGGGCTAGTGGGACGGTGGCCGAGTTTATCGAGAGACATGGCGATCGCGTGACCCTCGTCTTTAAGCATCTGCCCCTCGTCTCGATTAACCCCCAAGCTCTACCGGCGGCCCGCGCCTCCTGGGCGGCTCAACAGCAAGGCCAATTCTGGGAGTATCATCAGGCCCTGTTCGAGAATCAAGAGCGGTTGGGAGAAGCTCTATACGTGGAGATTGCTGAAGAGCTGAATCTGGATTTAGAGCAGTTTGAGCGCGATCGCCAAAGTGATGCGGCGATCGAAGCAGTGCAAGGGGACTTGGAACTGGCGGATCAGTTAGGCTTAACAGGAACTCCCACGTTCTTCATCAATGGCGAGTCCTTCACCGGGGCAGTTCCCCTCGAAGAGATGGAAGCGGTGCTGGCCCAGGTGACTGGAGAAACCTCTTAGCATATTGACCTGTGTTTGTCAAGATATGTCTTCTGGGGGCAAAGTGATCTATGAATAGGGTGTCTCAGAATACCTTGAACCCAGTTATGCTCTCTATTGAGTCGAGACCCTATACCGATCCCCCCCAGCTCGGTCAGCCCCAGCGCCTTCTCATTGTTGAAGACGAACAGC